>CAIRCM010000180.1 GCA_903877125.1 uncultured Acetobacteraceae bacterium
CCGGCATTCGCCGGCATGACGGGTGCGGGCTGGTATCATACCAACCTTCGGAACCTTTGACTCATGGCTCGCTTCACATCGTCATGGCGGGTGCGGTCTGGTATCATACCAACCGTCGGAACCTTTGACTCATGGCTCGCTTCATATCGTCATGCCGATGGGTCGGGCGTTGCGAGGGTTTGTATTATTTGCCGACGCTGCCTTCGGCAAACTCAGCCGATCGGATCGATCCGCAGGCCGGTTTCGGCATCGAAAACGTGCAGGAATGCGGGTTGTATCGCGACCGGGAGGATTTCCCCGGCCGGCGCGCGACCGTTCACCTTGACGACGATCGGGGTCGCGTCAGCGGTTGAGAGATGGCCGTGCAAGAGCGTCTCCGACCCCAGCGGTTCGACCAGGTCGACGCAGACGGCGAGTTGGTGCTCGCCGGCGGTTAGGTGTTCGGGGCGGATACCGATGGTCAAAGCGCGGCCGTCCGGACCGGGCCGGTTGCCGTCGGCGAACGGCACGACCGGTCCGGCTTCCAGGCGGGCGGCGCGCCCATCGTCGGTCAGCGTCGCGGGCAGGAAATTCATCGCCGGTGCGCCGATGAAGCTGGCGACGTAGGTGTCGGCCGGGCGTTCGAACACCTCCATCGGCGTGGCGAACTGGGCCGGGCGGCCTTGATGCAGCACCAGCAGGCGGTCGCCGAGGGTCATTGCCTCGACCTGATCGTGGGTCACGTAGAGGCTGGTGACACCGAGGCGGCGTTGCAGGCGGCGGATTTCGGCGCGCATCTGCACGCGGAGCTTGGCGTCGAGGTTGGACAGCGGCTCATCGAACAGGAAAAGCTTGGGTTCGCGGACGATGGCGCGGCCCATGGCGACGCGCTGGCGCTGGCCGCCGGAGAGTTGCCTGGGTTTGCGTGCGAGCAGTTCGCCCAAGCCCAGGAGGGCGGCGGCTTCGTCGACGCGGCGTTTGATATCGGGTTTGGACAGGCCGCGGATGCGCAGTCCGTATGCCATGTTGTCGAAGACGGAAAAATGCGGATACAGCGCGTAGTTCTGAAAGACCATGGCGATATCGCGGGCGGACGGATCGGCTTTGGCGATGTCCTGGCCATCGAGGACGATCTGGCCCTCGGTGGGCGTTTCCAGCCCGGCGACGAGGCGCAGCAGGGTCGATTTGCCGCAGCCTGAGGCGCCGACGATCACCAGCATTTCCCCGTCCGCGAGGGAAAGATCGATTTGCCGCAGCACCTGGGTGTTGCCGAAGGATTTGCGCAGGCCGATCAGATCGAGGGTTGCCATGCGATTGCGTATCCCGTGCCCCGAGCGGCGGTGTCAATCGTGGGGATGTGACGGCGGTTCGAGGAGACTCGAATCGCCGTAGGAATAGAAACGATAGCCGGTGGCGATGGCATGGGCGTAGGCGGTGCGCATGCGGTCGGTGCCGGCGAAGGCGCAGACCAGCATGAACAGCGTCGACTTCGGGAGATGAAAATTGGTCATCAGGAGGTCGACCGCGCGAAAGCGGAAGCCGGGCAGAATGAAGAGCGCGGTGTCGCCGTCGAAGGGGCGGACGATGCCGTCCTCCCCCACCGCGGTTTCCAGCAGGCGCAGGCTGGTGGTGCCGACGGCGACGACGCGTTTCGCGGCATTGATGGCTGCGGCGGCTTCGGCGGTGACGATGCCGCGCTCGCGGTGCATGGTGTGTTGGGCGGGATCGCCGTCGCGCACCGGGAGGAAGGTACCGGCGCCGACATGGAGGGTGACGGTGGTGCGGTGGATGCCTCGGTCCGCCAGTTTGGCCAGGAGGTCGGGGGTGAAATGCAGGCCGGCGGTGGGGGCGGCGACGGCGCCGTCCTGTTGGGCGAAGACGGTCTGGTAGTCGGTCTCGTCGTCCGGCGTGGGGCCGGCGGGACGGTCGATATAGGGCGGGAGGGCCAGGGCACCGGCGGCGCGCAAGGCGGCGGAAAAAGCCTCTCCCAGTTGGTTGAAGGCGAGGGCGACGCCGCCGTCCGGGTCGCGGGACCGGACTTCGGCGGTGAGGGTGTCGGAGCCCTCGAACGAGAGGATATCGCCTGGTTTGAGGCGGCGGGCGTTGCGGGCGAGGGCGTGCCAGGTGCCGTCGGGGCGTGGCTGGTCGAGGGTTATGCCGATGCGGGCATTGCCGCGGCGGGCTTCGAGCTGGGCGGGAATGACGCGGGTGTCGTTGGCGACCAGGAGATCGCCGGGGCGGAGGAGGTCGGGCAGATCGCGGACGCCCCGGTCGTGCAGGCCGTTGGGGGCGACGTGGAGCAGGCGCGCGGATTCGCGCGGCCGAGCGGGGTGGTGGGCGATGCGGTCGGTGGGCAGGTCGAAGTCGAAGGTTTCGGGGTTCATGCCGGGGTTGGGGCCACCCGGCGCATCAGGCGGACCAGCGGCACGGCGATCGTGACCGCCCAGAGCTTGCCGACGATCTGACCGGCCAGGAAATCGAGGCTGCCGAAGGCCAGGGTCAGGAAGACGACGGAGTCCACGACCAGACCGACGAGCGCGCTGGCGACGACGGCGAGCAGCAGGCGGCGGCGTTGCAGCGGGGTGTAGACGGCGCAGTCGGCCAGTTCGCTGAGGGCGAACGCGACGCCGGAAGCGACCACCAGTGCGCCGGGCGCGACGAGGGCGGAGGCCGCGGTGCCCAGGGCGATGGCGGCCAGTCCCGCACGCAGGCCGAGGCACCGTTGCACCACGTCCCTGAGGACCAAGGCCAGTCCGACGGTCAGCACGCCGGAGGGGGCCATCAATCCCGGCGCGACGGGTACGAGGCATGGGCCGGCGGGGACGCAGACGGTGCCGACATGGCCGATCATCCAATTGGCCAGCGGGATGCAGGCGAGGAACAGCGCGAAGGCGATCCAGCCCAGGGTGCGGTTCAGGTCCATCAGCGCGATTGGTAGGATGCGATTTCGATCAGGTTGCCGTCGGGGTCGCGGCAATAGACCGACATGATCGGGCCCAGCGCCCCTGCCCGCTCACCCGGTCCGGCCTCGATCATGACGCCGCAATCGTGCAGGTGGCCGACGACTTCATCGGGGGGGACGGCGGTGATGAAGCAGAGATCGGCGGCGCCGGCGGGATCGACCGCGCCGGTTGGCCATTCGGAGATCGGCGTACCGGCGGGGCGGACGTTGATTTTCTGGCCGCCGAATTTGAGGGCGGTGCGATTTTTGGGGCCGAAGTCCTCGCGGTCCATGCCGAGCACGCGCTGGTACCAGGCGCAGGTGATTTCGACGTCCTGGACGTTGAGGACGATGTGATCGATGCGGTCGATGGTAAAGCGCATGGCTGTGGCCTTTTCCCAGCTTAGAGCACGATCGGGTCAAGTTGAACCAATCGTGCTCTATAAACCATTGTTTGATCGCGTGATTCACGCCGCCGTGTGGTTCCACCTTTGGCGATCACGCTCTATGCCCGAGGCGTAGCGGATTTTCGTGGTTCGGGGAACCGGGCCTTTGCCGGATTCGGGTCAGGCGGGCACTTTCCACGGGCGCCAGCCGGGCACGATGACGACGATGCGCCACAGACCGAACTGTTTGCTGACCTGAATATCCATGCCGGTGGGGTTGCCGGCGGAGTCGAAGTGGATGCGGGCGGACCGGCCGTCATCGGTGGGATCGGCCATGACCTGCTCGATTTCGATGGCCTGGTTCATGCCGGCTCTGCGCCAGCGCAGTTTCCATTGGCCGGCGCGGGTCCAACTGTCGCGGTCGGTCGCGTAAGCGAATGTTTTGTCCTTGTCGTCGATCGTCGCGTTGCCGATGCCGGCGGCGTAGCCTTGCGACGTGCCGCCCGGTTTCGTGCCGAAGATGCTGAAGCCGAATCGCGGGGCGGGCTTGCGAGGGATCGCGTCGAGGAGGGTGCGGGCGTCGGCGGGGTCGAAGGTGGTCTCGCTGGCGTAGATCAGGCGGTCGGTGACGGCGGCGATCAGGAAACGGTCGATTGCCATGGGATTGGTTCCGTTCGGCCGATGGGTAATATCCCTGGCACTGTTTATTGAGGCGCCATGATGCTCGCAACCCAGGAAAACCGCCGCGCGCTGTATTCGAACAACCGGCTGAAGCTTGGGTTGTTCGGGGCGAACTGCTCGTCGGGGCGCGCGGTCACCATGGTACCCGAGCGGTGGACGGGATCGTGGGAGGACAATCTGCGGCTGGCGCGGATGGCGGACTCGGCGGGGTTCGAGTTCATGCTGCCGGTGGGGCGGTGGAAAGGTTACGGCGGGGATACGGACTACCAGGGTGCGACGCTGGAGACGATCACCTGGGCGGCGGGGCTGCTGGCGGCGACGCGGCGGATCACGGTGTTCGGGACGGTGCATGCGCCGATGTTTCACCCGCTGGTGGCGGCGAAGCAGTTCGTCACCGCGGACCAGATCGGCGGGGGGCGGTTCGGGCTGAACGTGGTGTGCGGCTGGAATCCCGACGAGTTCACCATGTTCGGCGCGGATTTGCGGGACCATTCGGCTCGGTATGCGCATGCTCAGGAATGGCTGGACGCGGTGAAGCGGGCCTGGGGGCCGGAGGAGGATTGGGATTTCGACGGGCGGTATGTGCAACTGCGCGGGGTGCGGGCGAAGCCGAAGCCGGTTGGGGGCAGCCGGCCGATCGTGATGAACGCGGGGGCGTCGGAAACCGGTCAGGCCTTCGCGATGCGCAATTGCGACGCGCTGTTTTCGCTGACTCCGAAAGGGCGGCTGGACGAGTTCGCGGCGCATGTGGCGGGGGTGAGGGCTTTGTCGCCGGCGACGGAGGTTTATACTGTGGGGGTGGTGACGTGCCGCGGGTCGGTTGGGGAGGCGGAGGATTATTTCCGGCATTGCGCGATCGAGCATGCGGATTGGGCGGCGGTGGACCGGATCATGGCGATGAAGGGCGATACGCGGGAGAAATGGGGGGCGGCGTTCGAGGACATGCGACGGCATCAGGCGCTGGGCATGGGCGGGCTGCCGGTGGTTGGCGATCCGGACACGGTTGCGCGGGAGCTGGGGGAGATCGCCGCGGCCGGGGCGCGGGGCATTGCCTTGTCGATGGTGAACTATATCGATGAGTTGCCGTTTTTCTGCGCGGAGGTTTTGCCCCGGCTGGCGCGGATGGGATTGCGGGCTTGAGCGCTTTGGGCCTGTGCGGGCGGCGGGGGCGGGCGTCTCGGCTTTATGATCCCGAGCGCGGTTTTGGGGTAGGATTCAGCCGCGCCTGAGGGCTTAGGCGTCAGTCGGCCTCGACCTCGCCCAGCTTGGCGGCCAGTGTGGGCATCCGCTTTTTCCGGGTTCCGGACAGCATGGCCTGGAGCCGGGACAGATACAGATACACAACCGGCGTTGTGTAGAGGGTCAGGATTTGGCTCAACGCCAGTCCGCCGACCATCGCAAAGCCCAGGGGCTTGCGCAGTTCCGACCCCGCGCCGTTGCCCATCATCAGCGGCAGGCCGGTCAGCAGCGCGGCCATCGTGGTCATGAGGATGGGGCGGAAGCGCAGCAGGCAGGCCTGACGAATGGCGTCATGCGGTTCGACGCCATGCAATCGTTCCGCCGATATGGCGAAATCGACCATCATGATGCCGTTCTTCTTCACGATGCCGATCAGCAGGATCACGCCGATCAGGGCGATGACCGACAGCTCGATCCCGGCGATGCGCAGGATCAGGAACGCGCCCACGCCGGCGGATGGCAGCGTGGACAGGATGGTGATCGGCAGGACGTAGCTTTCGTACAGGATGCCCAGGATGATGTAGACGGTGATCAACGCCGCCGCGATCAGATAGGGCTGGGAGGCCAGCGACGCCTGGAAGGCCTGCGCGGTCCCCTGGAAGGAGGTGCTGAGCGACAAGGGCGCCTGCATGTCGCGCATCGCGCCCTGAATGGCGGTGACCGCATCGCCCAGCGCGGCCCCCTGGGCGAGGTTGAAGCTGATCGTGATCGCCGGGAACATGCTCTGGTGGCTGATCGACAGCGGCTGCACCGGCGCGATTGTCCATTTCACGAATGAACTCAACGGCACGGCTTGCCCGGTCGCGGATCGCACGTAGAGCTTGTTGACGGTCTCGATATCGGTCGCCTGGCCGGGCATCACCTCCAGCACCAGGTGGTAGGAGTTTACCTGGGTGAAGAACTGCGCGATCTGCCGCTGCCCAAACGCGTCATAGAGTGTGTCGTCGATCGCCTGCGGCTGTATCCCGAAGCGGGCGGCCTTGTCGCGGTCGATCACCATGGTCAAGGTGGTGCCGCCGTTCTGCTGATCGGTGGTGACGTCACGCAGCATGGGCAGTTTTTGCAGTCGGGCGAGTATCTTGGGCGCCCAAACGAACAGTTCCTGCAAGTCCGCGTCCTGCAACGTGTATTGGAACTCGGTCTTGGAGATACGCCCGCCGGTGCGCACGTCGGGAATGGCCTGGAGGAAGAGCCGCCCGCCCTCGATCTCGGCCAGCTTCGCCCGGTTGCGGGCGATATATTCCTGAATGGAGCCGCCGACCCGCTGATCCCACGGTTTCAGCGCGATGAATATGCGTCCGTTGTTCGATGTCTGCCCGGTCAGGCCGGTGCCCATATTGGCGGCATAGGACTGCGTGTCGGGGTCTGCCTGAATGACGTCGGCCAGTTTCCGCTGCAACTCGAACATATGTTTGAAGGAGATGTCCTGCGCGCCCTCGGTCGTGCCGATGATCACGCCGGTATCCTGGGCCGGGAAGAACCCCTTGGGGGAGATGACGAACAGATAGGCCGAGGCCGCCATCGTCAGGAAGAAGGTCATCAGGGTGATGAACTGGAATCGCAGCGCGATATCCAGGGTGCGGCGGTAGCCGTTGATCAGGGCGTCGAAGAATCCCTCGATGATGCGGTAGGCGATGTTATGCCGGCCTTCGTGATGGTGCAGGAAGCGCGAGCACATCATCGGCGTGAGGGTGAGCGAGACGACCGCGGAGACCACGACGGCGATGGTCACGGTCATCGCGAATTCGCGGAACAGTCGGCCGCCGATGCCGCCCATCAACAGCAGCGGAATGAACACGGCGATCAGCGAGGCGCTGATGGACACGATGGTAAAGCCGATCTCCGCCGCGCCTTTGATCGCGGCATCGAGCGGGCGCATGCCGTCCTCGATATGGCGGAAGATGTTTTCCAGCATGACGATGGCGTCGTCGACCACGAAGCCGACGGCGATGGTCAGCGCCATCAGGGAGAGGTTATCGAGGCTGTAATCCATCAGATACATCACCGCGAAGGTGCATATCAGCGCTACGGGGACGGTGATGGACGGGATGATCGTGGCCCAGAAGTTCCGCAGGAACAGGAAGATGACCATCACGACCAGCGCGATCGACAGCACCAGCGTGAACCGCACATCCTCCACCGATGCTCGGATGGTCAGGGTTCGGTCGACGACCGTGCTGACCTCGATGGACGGCGGGATCGAGGCCAACAGTGCGGGCATGGCCGCCTTGATCCGCTCGACGGTGTCGATGACGTTGGCGCCGGGCTGCTTGAAGATGACGAGCATCACCCCGCGTTTGCCGTTCTGCAAACCGCCGACATATTGATTTTCCGGTGCGTCGACCGCGCGCCCGATGTCCTTCACCCGGACCGGCGCCCCGTTGCGCCACGCCAGCACGACGTTCTCGAACTCCGTCGCGGTGGTAAGCTGATCGTTGTCGTAGATCGCGAATGACCGCTGGTCCCCGTCGATCGCGCCCTTCGGGCCGTTCACCGTCGAACTGGTGAGGGTGGCGCGCACATCCTCCATCGTCATGCCCATCGCCGCCAGCTTGGCCGGATCGACCTGCACGCGCACAGCGCGCTTCTGCTCCCCGAAGATCGACACCTGCGACACGCCGGCCATCTGGGAGATCTGCTGTGCAAGCACCGTGTCGGCGTAGTCGTCCACCGAAATGAGCGGCATGGTGTCGGAATTGACGGCGAGGATGAGGATCGGCGCCTCGGACGGGTTCACTTTGTAGTAGGTCGGCGCGGAGGGCAGGTTTTTCGGCAATTGCCCGCTGGCGGCGTTGATCGCCGCCTGCACGTCGCCCGCGGCGGCGTCGATGTTGCGGTCGAGATCGAACTGGATGGTGATCTGCGAGGAACCCATGACGCTGACCGACGTCATCTGGGAAATGCCGGCGATCTGGGCGAACTGGCGTTCCAGCGGCTGCGCCACGGAGGTGGCCATGGTTTCGGGGCTGGCGCCGGGGAACTTGGCGTTGATGTTCAGGGTTGGAAAATCGACGCGGGGCAGCGGCGCGACGGGCAGCAAGGGATAGGCGGCGAGGCCGACCAGGACCATCGCCATGATGAAAAGCGACGTGCCGATGGGGCGGTGAATGAAAGGGGTCGAGATGCTCATCGGCGCGTATGTCCCTTTTAACCCGTCAGCCGCCAGTCCGTCCCGCTGGCGCGGAAACGGCTACCCGGGTGCCATTGGCCAGCCGCGAATAGCCGTCGGTCACGACCGATTGCCCTTCTTCCAGGCCCTTGGTGACAATCGCGGTCACCCCATCGTCGCGTGCGATTTCGATGGTCTGGGCCTGCACGGTCCGATCGTCCTTGACGACGTAGGCGTAGAGCCGGTCTTGGCCATGCAGCACCGCGGCCGAAGGGATCACCAGGGCGCCCTTGGCCATACCGACCCGCAGGCGGGCGTTGATGAACTGACCGGGCCACAGCGCGCTGGCTGTATTGGGGAAGGTGGCCTTGACCTTGATCGTGCCGGTGGTCGCATCGATCGCGTTGTCGACCGTCAGCAGGGTGCCTTCGTCGATCTGGGTCTTATCGTCGCTGCGAAAGGCATAGACGGCCGGCTTGCCCTCCCGCAGGGCCTGTTGGATGAGCGGCAGGTCGTCCTGCGGCACGGTGAACGTCGCGGAGATCGGATGGATCTGCGACAGCGGCAGGATCGGGGTCGCCTCGGCCGCGCGGACGAAATTGCCGGGGTCGACGGTGCGCAGCCCAACGCGGCCGTCGAACGGCGCGAGTATGTCGCAATAGCTCAGATTGACCTGCGCATTTTGGATATTCGCGTCGTCGCCGGCGATCGCGGCGGTGAACTGCTTGACCTGCGCTTCCTGGGTTTCGACCTGCTGACGGGAGGCGAAGCTCTGTCGGGCGAGGGTTGAATAGCGGGCGAGATCGGCCTCGGCATTATGGAGCAGCGCCTGGTCCTGGCCGCGCTTGGCGATGGCGACGTTCAGTGCCGCCTGATACGAACGCTTGTCGATCACGACGAGCACGTCGCCTTTCTTGACCGCCTGCCCCTCGGTTACCGCGAAGCGGACGATCTGGCCGTCGACCTGCGGGCGCAGCAGCACCGAATTGTAGGCCTGCACGGTGCCCAGGCCGCGGATCACGATCGGCACATCCTGGCGCACGACCTTGGTCGCGGACACCGGGATGGAAGCGGGTCCGGCCGGCTGTGCCAGCGCGGGGGCGATCGCGACGAAGGCCAACACGGCCGCGCCCAGCACCATGGTCGTGATTTTCATCGGTTGCCAATTCATCGCGATTTCAGTTCACTCATCCCGGCTTGGCGGTAAGCGACATGCTGCCCACCCTGCGTCCAGCTTGCGCTGTATCCCCCCGCCCCGGCGTAAGGGCAATCGTTGTTACCGTTTGTATTAAGCTCGCCGTGCGCGCGTTTGCCCAAAAAGAGCGCCAGCATCGAAAAATAAACGCTGGCGCTCTCCGGGTCAATCGGCGGTCACGCCGAGTGCGCGGCGAAACCGGTCGGCGAGGTAGGCGCCGTCCCGCGGCGGGAGGTGGCGGGGTTTTTCGTCCGCGGCGATACGCAGAACGGCGAACATGTTTTCCTGCCGCAAACGGGTCCTGAGCAGGCCCACGGCATCCATATCGCGGGCGATGATCACTGTTTGCCAACCGCAGGCGGACGCGACCGCGGCGAGATCGGCGCCGAGACCGGTATGGCTGAACTGTGCGCCGGTTTCCCCGAACCGGCCGTTGTCCAGCACGGCGATGGAGATGTTCTTGGCGCCGGACGCGGCGACCGTGGCGAGCGCACCCATGCCCATCAGTTGCTCCCCGTCGCCGGTGAGCACCAGAACGTGCTTGTCCGGCTGCGCCAAAGCGATGCCGAGGCCGATCATCGCGGCCCCGCCCATGGCGCCCCAGAGGTAGAAATTGAGCGGCCGGTCGCCGGCGGCGCCGGCGTCGTAGGTTGACGAGCCGAGTCCGGTGACGACCAGGAGGTCGCCGGGTTCACGCAGCAGTTCGGCCACCACCACGCGGCGGTCGAGGGTTCCATCGTTCGATCTGGTCATTTCACCCACACCTTCGCGCCGATCAGTCGTTGGGACAGCAGCACCGCCACCGGGATCTGGGTATCGAACGCCAGAGTGGCGGAGGCGGCGACCATTTCGGCGACCTCATCGGGCCGTTCGGCTCGGCGGACATGCACGCCGGCGGCGGTGAGGACCGGCTGGGTGGCGCTGCCCATGGGGACCTGCCACGGATTGAACTCCCCCCATTCGCCGCGCATCGTGACCAGGGTCAGGAACGGCATGCGGCAGTTGATCGGCAGGGACAGCATGTTGATGCAGTTGCCGACGCCGGAGGATTGCATCAGCAGCGCGCAGCGGGCGCCACCGAGCCAGGCGCCGGCGGCGAGGGCGATGCCTTCCTCCTCGGTGGTGAGGACAATGGCCTTCATTGCCGGGTCGGCATGGGCGGCCTCGATCAGATATTTGTGGCCGGCATCGGGCACGTAGCCGATCTGGGTAATGCCGGCGGTCTTGAGGGCGGCGTAGACGCCCTCCTGCCAGGTTGCGTGTTGCATGATAGCTCCTTCTGCCACCCGTTTTGCCTTGGGTTGGGCGGGAGGGCAATCGGCGGTGGGCGCGGGAGGCGGTCGTGTCTGGCGACCGAGGCGCCCGCTGTTCGATCGTTATTCGTACGCCCACTTTCCCGAACATGGACGCATGGGTATTATCGGCTCACGCCAAGGTGGCGTAACGGCCTCCGCCCGTTGTGCACAGGGAAGTGACCGCACCGACATGTCCGCGCGCATACTGATCGTCGACGATGTGCCGGCCAATACGCGGCTGTTGGAAGCCAAACTCTCGGCCGAATACTGCCAGACGTCCACGGCGCGCGACGGTTTCGAGGCGCTGACCGCGGCGGCGGAATGGCAGCCGGATCTGATTTTGCTCGACGTGATGATGCCGGGGATGGACGGTTTCGAATGTTGCCGGCGGCTGAAGGCCGGGGCAACGACCCGGCATATTCCGGTGGTGATGGTGACCGCCCTGGGCCAGCCGAGCGAGCGGCTGCAGGGGCTGGAGGCCGGTGCCGACGATTTTCTGACCAAACCGGTCGAGAGCGAGACACTGATGGCTCGCGTCCGGAGTCTGGTGGGGCTGAAGCGGCTGCTCGACGAGTGGCATGCCCGCGGTGAGACGGCTCGGGCGTTGGGGCTGGGCACGGATCCGTTCGCGGTCCCGTCGGTGGCGGGGACGCGGGCCCTGGTGGTCGATGACTGGGATGTCAGCGCCAGCGCGACGATGGACGCCCTGCCGAAGGAAGGAATCATCGCAAGTCGCGCCCGCAGCGGGCGGGAAGCGATGGCCATGATTCATGATGAGGCGTTCGACCTGATCGTCGTCAGCCTGACTTTGGCGGAGGAAGACTCGCTCCGGCTGGTATCGGCGATCCGGGCTGGCGCACGCAGCCATGAAACGCCGCTTTTGCTTTTGGCGGAGACCGAGGCCCGGGAGCAGGTGGTGCGTGGGTTCGAGCTTGGCGCGAGCGATTGGCTGATGCTGCCGGTGGACGAGAACGAGTTGCGCGCGCGGGCGCGCAACCAGATCCGCCGCAAGCTGTACCAGGATAACCTGCGATCCGATCTTGGGTCGGCGTTGGAAATGGCGCTGATCGATCCGCTGACCGGGCTTTATAACCAACGCTATTTGCGCCGACATCTGACCGGACTGGTGGCGAGCGGCCAGGGTCGGCAGCTTTCGGTGCTGATGGTGGATGTCGATCACTTCAAGCGTGTGAACGATGAGCACGGGCATGCCACGGGCGACAAGGCGCTGCGGCTGATCGCCGACACGCTCCGTGCCAATACGCGGGTGTTCGATTCGCTGGCGCGCTACGGCGGTGAGGAATTCGTGGTGGTGATGCCCGGTGCGGACGTGGACGATGCCTCGCTCGCGGCGGAACGGCTGCGCGCGGCGGTGGCCGCGGCCGATTTCAGCGCACCCGGCGGAAGCAAGGTGGGCCTGACGGTCAGTGTGGGTGTTGGCTGCGCCACTGGTTCGCCGGTGACGCCGGAAGCTTTGCTTCAGGCCGCCGACACCGCGCTGTATGCGGCGAAGGCCGGCGGCCGCAATCGGGTGGAGCTGGCCGCCCTTACTTGATTTTGGCTTCCTTGAACGCGACGTGCTTGCGCACGACGGGGTCGTATTTCTTCAGTTCGAGCTTGGTGGTGGTGGTGCGGGCGTTCTTCTTCGTGACGTAGAAGAAGCCGGTGTCGGCGGTGGAGATCAGTTTGATCTGCACGGTGTTGGTCTTTGCCATGATCGGTTCCTGGTCGGATGGGGCGCGCGAAGGGCGGCAAAATGCGCATGCGGGGTGCTTGGGTCAAGTGGGAAGATTCGATCCGCGGTTGACGTTTCCACCCCGCCGTCGCATCCGGTGTTGTGCTGGCATTTCCGACGGTGGCAAAAAGTTGTCAGAAAGACTGGCCGAATCAGAACGATCCGGGTAAAGACGCTGTCACAGTGTCTCGACTCGGGGCTTGCCGAGGATTGCTCACTGGGAATGGGACACTCGGGCACGATCGAAACCCGAGCCGATACACCGAAATCAATCTTACAGGAGGCAACATGTCGAAAGCGTTTATCACCCGCGTCATCCAGGAATCCGCCGAACTGACAGGTGCGGCCGCCAATCGCGCCGCCGGCGACCTGATGGACGCGATCGTGAAGGAATTGAAGAAGTCCGGGAAATTCACCCTTCCAAGCTTCGGCACGTTCACTGTGCGCAAGACCAAGGCCCGCAAAGGCTTGAACCCGCGTACCGGCGAAGCGATCAAGGTGAAGGCCGGCAAGACGGTGCGCTTCAAGGCGTCGCCGACGCTGAAGAAAGCGGTCTAATTCCGCTGAAAAGCGAGGCGCGCGCGTCGCGCCTCGCCACGCTGATCGTGACTCACCCCGGGATCGGGGTGTTCGTGGTGGGGCTTGGCACGATGGTCGTGCCGTTCGATTCCTCGGTCAACGTCGCCTTCCCCCACATTATCCGAGCTTTTTCGCTGGCGATTCCGGCGATTCAGTGGGTCGTGATCGCGTATACGCTGACATATGCCGCGTTGACGCTGATCTTCGGGCGACTCGGCGACATGATTGGCCACCGGCGTGTCTTCATCGCGGGTTGCGCGTGCAGCGCGCTGGCGTTTGGCCTGTGCGCGGCGGCGCTGAGCTACCCGATGTTGCTGGCGGCGCGTGTTTTGCAGGGGGTCGGGGCTGCCTTGACACTGAGTTGCGGGCCGGCGATCGCCACCAGCCTCTACGCCGAAGCTGATCGGCCGCGCATCCTGGGCTATTATACGATGGCGTTCGGGATGGGATCGGTCCTGGGGCCGATCGTCGCGGGGCTGATGATTGGGGCATTTGGCTGGCAGGCGGTGTTCTGGTTTCGCGCGCCCGTGGCGTTGGCGGCCCTCGCGCTGAGTTTCGGACTGCCGGCGGCGCGGAACCTGATACCGCAGCGGTTCGATTTTCCGGGCGCGGTCCTGCTGGTCCTGAGCATCGGCGGGATGTTGCTGGCGTTGAACCAGTTGCAGGTTTTCGGGTGGCTGTGCGCCGCGGCGGCGGTTGGCACCGTCGCGATGGCGACATTGTTCACCCTGCGGCAGTTGCGGGCGCGGCAGCCGATCATCGACGTGCGGTATTTCGCCGACCGGGATTTCGCGCTGGTCAACGCGGCGCATACGGCACTGAACGTGGCCGGATTTTCGATCATGCTGCTGGTGCCGTTCTACCTGGACCGGCTGGGCGGGTTGTCGGTGCCGGTGGGCGGGATGGTACTGGCGTCCTCGCCTTTGGGGATCGTTCTGGCGGCACCTCTGGCGGGCCGGATGGCCACGCGCGTGCCGCCCCGGCTGCTGGCTCTGATCGGATCGATGGCGATGGCGGTGGCGCAGATCGCCATCGGGATGGCCGGCGCACCGGCGAACATCCCGGTGCTGTGCGTGTCGATGTTCGTGCAGGGTTTCGGCCTGGGCCTGTTCCAGGTGGCGTATTTCGACATCGCGACGGCGACGATCCCACGGGAAAACCGGGGTGTGGCCGGATCGCTGGTGATGGTGACCCGCACGATCGGCGTGGTGACGGGGGCGACGGTGCTGATGCTGATTTTTCAGACGATGCGCACCGGCGCGCTCGGGGCGGGAATGGCGGAGGTACCGGCATTCCTGACCGGCTTTCATGGCGCTTTCTCGATCGCGGCGGCGTTGCCGGTGCTGGTGACGGTCGCGGGCTTGCTGCGGGGCTGGGGGCGGGTTTCGCGCGGTTAGACAACGCCCAAAATTAAACGAGTCGGCCGACCACTCCCAAATCGTCATGGCCCGGCTCGTCCGGGCCACCGGTTGTGGCAGTGTGCCGCTATAG
>CAIRCM010000181.1 GCA_903877125.1 uncultured Acetobacteraceae bacterium
CGATCCAACCAGTTACCCAGTTAAACCGCCTGCCAGCTACCGGGCCAACCGACCATTGCCCGGGTGGGACTTTCACCCACGAGGTGATCGCGTCCTTCGGGACGCACCAGAGATCGCGGAGAAAGATAAATCCACAGAGCCTGCGGAGTGGGGCGCACAGTCCGTGCGGCTTCGCTCCGAGCGCTTGTTGGGTTTATCGTTCTTCTCGGTCTCTGCGGGAAATTCGTGGAAGGGACAGGCCCGCCCGTCGTGAAACGGGCGGGCAGTCCCCTCGGTCTTCAGGTCGAGTAATCGGAGAACGCGGCTCCGGCGAAGCGGGCGCGGTAGTCGGTGCGCACGTTCACCAGGGCGACGCGACCTTTGTCGACCTCCGCCTGCGCCCGGATCAGGGCCGGCGTGATGTCCTCCGGTTCGGTGACGTACTGGCCATAACCGCCCAGAGCCTCACACATCAGATCGTAACGCATGTAGCCGAGGTCGCGGCCGGGTTTTTCGCGCTTCGGATCGCCGGTCCAGCCGCCGTTCAGGCTGATCACGATCAGCAGCGGGATTTTGTGACGGATGGCGGTATCCATTTCCATGGCGTTCATGCCCATGGAGCCGTCACCGTGCACAACGATCACCTGCGTGTTCGGGCAGGCGACTTTCGCGCCGACGCCGAACGGCAGGCCAACGCCCATGGTGCCGAACGGACCGGAGTTCAAACGATGCCCGGGTGCGAAGGTGGACATGGTCTGGCGGCCGAAGTTCAGGGTTTCCTGGCCGTCGACACAGAGGATGGCGTCGCGGTTCATGAAGTCCCGCACGGCTTCGAGCATGCGGACAGGGTGGATGTCGCCATCCTCGGCCGGGCGGTTGGCACCGGCGGCGCTGCGCTTGGCGAGTTCGCCGTCGTGCAGCTTCTTCCGCCAGGGAGCGAAACGTTCCGGATTGACCTTGCCCTTGATCGCGGTGAGCAACTGGCCGAGCACGGCTTTGCAGTCGCCGACGATGGGGATGTCGACATAACGGGCGGCGGTGGCGATTTCGGCCGAATCGATATCGATACGGGCAATGGTCGCGTTGGGCCCAAAGCGGGGCGGCGAGGCGTGACCGATGATGTAGTTCATGCGGGTGCCGAGCACGAGGATGAGGTCGGCATCGCGGAACGCGGAGGAGCGCATGGCGAGGTAGGAGTATTCATGATCGTCCGGCACGACGCCGCGGCCTTGCGGGGTGGTGTAGAACGGCACGCCGGCGGCTTCGACGAACTGCTGCATCTCGCCCCAGGCGCGCGACCAGATCACGCCGGAACCGGACACGATCAGCGGGCGTTCGGCTTTCTGCAGCGCTTCGACGAGGGCCTCGACCTGACGTGGATCGCCTAGCGGACGGGAGTCCACCAGCGGGCGGCCGGCATAGGACCAATCGACGAGGTTTTCGTCGATCTTTTGGTACAGCATGTCGCCGGGGCAATCGATGTAAACGGGGCCGGGCTTGCCGGTCATCGCCTTCTGCAGGGCGAAGTTGATCTGCTGCGGGATACGCCTGAGGTTGATCAGGCGGTCGACATACTTGCAGCAGCCACGCATCAGTTCGACCTGGTCGATTTCCTGGAAGACTTGGCGGCCGAACTGGCTGAGCGGGCTCGATCCGCCGAAGGCGACGACCGGGCAGCAATCGATCAGGGCGTTCGCCATGCCGGTGACGAGGTTGGTGACGCCGGGGCCGGAGGCGGCCATGCAGACCGATGGGACCTGCTTCAGGCGGCTATAGGCCTGGCAGGCGAACGCGGCGGCCTGTTCGTGCCGCACGTCGATCATGCGAATGCCTTCCTTGATGCAGGTGGCTTCCGCCAGCAGCATTGGCCCGCCCATGATGTAGAAGAGGTCGGCGACCCCCTCTTTCGCGAGGCACTTCGCGATAATCTCCGAACCGGTTAGTTCCGCCATGTTTTCAGTCTCCTTGGTGTTTCAATTCAGCCAATCGTTCCGCCAGCGCGCAGGCCGCCGATGTCCGATTGCGCGAGGCCCAGCCAACTGGCCAGGACGTCGTCGTTGTTTGCCCCGAGCAGCGGGGCGGGCGCGACTGGCGGGGGCTTGCCGCCGTGCCGAACCGGCCATGATACCATTTTGAATTTTCCAACCTTCGGATGGTCGATCACCGGCATGATGCCGCGCATTTCGAAGGTCGGGTCGTTGCTGAGTTCCATCGTGTCCAGCACCGCACCGGCAGGGATGCCGGCGGCGCCGATGATTTCCATCGCGTCATGCTTGGAGTGCTGACGAGTCCATTTTGCGATCATTTCATTGACCTCGTCGGCGTGCTGAATGCGCGCGTCGGGGGTGTCGTAACGGGGATCGCCATCGAGATCCGACCGGCCGATCACGCCCAGCAGCCGGCGCCAATGTTCCGGGTTCGTTCGGCTGGTGAAGATGTAGACGTAGTCGTTCAGGCCGCCGCCCTTACAGGGATAGGTGCCCATGGGCGGGGTGGTGTTGGAAACGCTGCTGTCGGCCGCGCGCTGGGCGGCCTTGCCGGTGCGGTATTGGGCGGCAAAGGCGATGCGGATGTAGTGCAGCATGGCGTCCTGCATCGCAACCTGGAGATGATCCCCCTGCCCCGTGTCCTTGCGCCGGTACAGCGCGCCCAGGATGGACACCGCCAGCAGCATACCGGTGCCGGTATCGCCCAGCGAGGGGCCGGGTTTCAGGGGGCGGCCGTCGCGTTCGCCGGTGATGGACATGGTGCCGCCGCAGGCTTGCGCGATCATGTCGAAGGCGAGGTTTTTCTCGTAGGGGCTGCCTTCGCCGAAGCCTTTGACCTGGCAATAGACGATACCGGGGTTGATGGCCTTGATGGTGTCGTAGCCGAGGCCAAGCCGCTCGATCGCGCCGGGGGCAAAATTTTCAACCATCACGTCGGCTTTGGCGGCGAGATCCTTGACCAGTTGCAGGCCCTTGGGATCCTTCAAATTGACGGTGACCGATTTCTTGTTCGCGTTGAACAGCAGGAAATAGGGATCGTCGATGCCCGCCTTGCCGCCGAGCGCTCGGCCAGGATCGCCGCCGCCGGGGTTTTCGACTTTCACCACCTCGGCGCCCAGCCATGCGAGGGCTTCGGTGCAGGAGGGCCCGGCCTCGAATTGGGTGAAGTCCAGAATCCGGACGCCGGAGAGGCAGTTCTGGCCCCCGATGTTCGTGTCCATATGCGTTCCCTCCTTTTGTTTGGCGTGTTCGGTGGCAGGCTAGCGCCATCCCGGCGGGAGCGTAAGCCCCACGACCGGTTGGTCTTCGGCGACGCGGGTGGTATTCGAAGGACTGGTTTCGCTGGAGGGATTCCCGCCGTGCCCGGTTCGCTGACGCTCGACGATCTGCAGGCCGAGGCCGATGCGGGCATCGTGGATACGGTTGTTGTGGCGACGACCGAGGTGTCGGGGAAACTGACCGGCAAGCGGTTTCATGTCGACGCCTTTTTGGACGCGATGCACAGGGGGCACGCGCAAGGCGATATCGTTCTGATGCCGGACCTGGCGACGTTGCGGACGATTCCTTGGCATGAGGGTACCGCGCTGGTGCTGGCGGATGTGCTCGACCGGCATGGGGAGGCGGTGGCGCATGCGCCGCGAAACGTGCTGAAACGGCAGTTGTCGCGGTTGGCGGCGATGGGATTGCGGGTGGCGTGCGCCTCGGAGCTCGAATTTTATCTGTTTGGCGACGGGTTCGACACGATCATATCGAAACGGTATCGCGACGTTATGCCGCTTGCGGTCGGCGAGGAATCGGTGATGCGGGCGATCCGGAATGGGTTGCATGATGCGCACATTCCGGTGGAAAGCTCGGGGCATGCCGAGGGGCCGGCGCAATTCACGATCCGCCTTCGCTGCGCGGAGGCGTTGGAAATGGCGGATCGGCATGCCATTCTTCGGAGCGGTGTCAGGGACATCGCGCACGCGCATGGTGCGGCGGCGACATTCATGGCGCAGTGGTGCGACGGCGTGGCGGGATCTTCGTGCCGGCTGCACCAGACGTTATGCGATGCGGACGAGGAAACGGCGCGGAAATACGACGCCGGGCGGGCGGCTTCGGCGGGGGGGATCGCGTATTTCCTCGGGCCTTTCGTCAATTCCTATAAGCGGGTTCCATTGGTTGGCGGTGGAGCCGATTTGAATCCCTATCTGGGCTACGCCGCGTCGATCGCCGCTGGAATCGCTGGGGTGGAGGGGACTGCCCACACGCCTCGCGCGGCACCGACGACGTTGCGTGCAGCGACTGAATACCTGCGGACTTCGGCGATGCTGCGTTCGGCGATGGGCGACGCGGTCGTTGACCACTACGTTACTGTCGCGCAGGAAGAGCAGACGGACCACGACCGGTCCGTGACGGATTGGGAACTTGTGCGCGGGTTTCAGCGGGGGTGATCGACAAGCTGGAAATGATGCTGGCGCTGGCGCGGGAACAGCATTTCGGGCGAGCGGCAGAGGCTTGCGGGGTGACGCAACCCACCCTGTCGGCGGGTCTGAAGCAGTTGGAAGACACGTTGGGCGTGCTGCTGGTGCGCCGTCGGTCCCGGTTCCTGGGGTTCACACCCGAGGGCGTCCGCGTTCTGGACTGGGCTCGGCGGATCGTTGGCGACACGCGGGCGATGCGGCAGGAAATCCGGGCGCTGAAACAGGGGCTGGCAGGGCATCTGCGGATCGCGGCGATCCCGACGGCTCTGCCAATCGTCGCGGCTTTGACGACGCCGCTGCATATCGCGCACCCCGAGGTCGAGTTTACCATCCTGTCCCGGACCTCGATCGAGGTGTTGACATTGCTGGACAATCTCGAGGTCGATGCGGGGCTGACCTATATCGACAACGAACCGCTGGGACGGGTTCGTTCGGTTCTATTGTATTACGAACATTATTGCCTGCTGATCGCCGCCGATCATCCGTTGGGATCGCGTGAGAGTGTGAGCTGGCGGGAGGTCGGGGGGATTCCGCTCTGTCTGCTGACTCCGGACATGCAGAACCGGCGGATCATCGACCGACGGCTGGCGGATTCCGGTGTCGAACCCGCACCGACGTTACAGTCGAATTCGATGGTCGTTTTGTTCTCACACGTTCGGACGGGGCAATGGGCCAGCGTGATGCCGGCGGTGCTGGCGGAGACGATGGGGTTGGGGGATCCGATCAGGGCGATCCCGATCGCCGACCCGGTCCCCCCGCCGACGGTGGGGCTGGTTTACCCGTGGCGGGAGCCGATGACGCCGCTCACGGCGGCCTTGGTGGGGGACGCGCGAAAGCTGGGCAAGAGCTGGATGGGCTAAATTTTCGCTTGACCGCGCTTGGCCCCGTCGCATAGACCCCGTCCCGGGCCACACCCCCCCACCGGGGTGCTTCTCTTCTGAAAGGGAGAGCGAACATGAACGCGATCTCGAAACCGGACATGCGTCCGGCGAACCCGAACTTTTCCTCCGGACCCTGCGCCAAGCGACCGGGGTTCACATTGGAAGCGCTGTCGGGTGCCTTCCTCGGTCGTAGCCATCGCGCCGCCGAACCGAAAGCCCGGCTCAACGAAATCATCACGCGATCGAAATCCATACTTGGCATGCCCACCGATTGGCGGCTGGGAATCGTGCCGGGTTCGGATACCGGCGCAGTCGAAATGGCGCTGTGGTCGCTGCTGGGCGCGCGGCCCGTGGATATCCTGACCTTCGAAAGTTTCGGCGAAGGCTGGGCCACCGATATCGTGAAGCATCTGAAACTGGCCGATGCGACGATTTTGTCGGCCCGGTATGGCGAGTTGCCCGATCTTGGAAAGACCGATCCGGCGCACGATATCGTTTTCCCTTGGAACGGAACCACGTCCGGCGTGCGGCTGACCGATGCCGACTGGATCGCCGACGACCGTCAGGGACTGACGATCTGCGATGCGACGTCGGCGGCGTTCGCGATGGAACTTCCATGGTCCAAGCTGGATGTCGTGACCTGGTCCTGGCAGAAGGTGCTGGGAGGGGAAGCAGCGCACGGCATGCTGGCGCTGTCCCCGCGGGCGGTGGAACGGCTGGAGACTTACACGCCGAAATGGCCGTTGCCGAAAGTATTCCGGCTGACGTCGAAAGGCAAAGTTTCGGAAGGCGTGTTCAAGGGCGAAACCATCAACACACCGTCCATGCTGTGCGCTGAAGACGCGATCGACGGGCTGAAATGGGCAGAGGGGATCGGGGGGCTGCCGGCGTTGATCGCCCGTTCCGAGGCCAATCTGAAGGCGGTCGCCGATTGGGTGGCGCAATCGGAGTGGGCCGGATTCCTGGCACGCGACGTTGCCACGCGGTCCTGCACGTCGATCTGCCTGAAAATCGTTGCACCCTGGTTCGTCGCGCTCAGCGCGGAAAATCAGGCGAAGGCGGCGAAGCAGATCGCCTCGGTGCTGGAAAAAGTCGGCGTGGCCTACGATATCGGCGCGTACCGCGATGCGCCGCCGGGCCTGCGCATCTGGGGCGGGGCGACCGTCGAGACATCCGATATCGCCGCATTGCTGCCCTGGCTCGACTGGGCGCACGCGACAACCGCAGTTTCGTTCCAATAAAGGACCGACAAGACCATGCCGAAAGTTCTGATCAGCGACAAGCTGTCGCCCGCCGCCGTCGACATTTTTAGTCAGAGCGGAATCGAAACGACATTCAAACCCGGCCTGTCGCCCGCCGATCTGCGGGCGATCATCGGGGAATATGACGGGCTCGCGGTGCGTTCCGCGACCAAGGTGACGCGGGAGCTGCTGGATGCCGCGCCGAACCTGAAAGTGGTGGGACGTGCGGGCATCGGCGTCGACAATGTCGACGTAAAATCTGCCACCGCGCGTGGTGTGATCGTGATGAACACGCCGTTCGGCAATACGATCACCACGGCCGAACACGCGATCGCCATGATGTTCGCGCTGGCGCGGCAAATCCCCGAGGCTTCGGCCTCGACCCGGGCGGGCAAGTGGGAGAAAAATCGTTTCATGGGCGTCGAGCTGACGGCCAAGACGCTGGGTCTGATCGGCTGCGGCAACATCGGCTCGATCGTCGCCGAACGTGCGGTGGCGTTGAAGATGAAGGTCGTGGCGTACGATCCGTATCTGTCGGACAAGAAGGCGCTCGACCTTGGCGTCGAGAAGGCCGATCTCGACACGTTGCTTGCTCGAGCGGACTTCATCACGCTGCACACACCGCTGATCGATGCAACGCGGAACATCATTTCCCGCGAGGCGATCGCGAAAACCAAGAAGGGCGTCCGGATCATCAACTGCGCGCGCGGCGGGCTGGTGGACGAGGCGGCGCTGGCCGAGGCGCTGAAATCCGGCCATGTCGCCGGCGCGGCGCTGGATGTGTTCGAAACCGAGCCGGCAACGGATTCGCCGTTGTTCGCGTTGGACAATGTGGTCTGCACCCCGCATCTGGGGGCGGCGACGGCAGAAGCGCAGGAGAATGTCGCCTTGCAGGTCGCGGAACAGATGAGCGATTTTTTGCTGACCGGCGCGGTATCGAACGCGATCAACATGGCCTCGGTTACCGCCGAGGAAGCGCCTCGGCTGAAGCCTTATTTCGAACTTTGCCGGCAGTTGGGCGCGGTCGCGGGGCAGTTGACGCATGCGAATGACGGCACGATCCGGCAGGTGTCGGTGGAGTACGAGGGCCAGGTCGCCGGCCTGAACACCCGTCCGCTGACCGCGGCAACGCTCGCAGGTCTGCTGCGGCCGATGATGATGGGCGTGAATATGGTCAATGCCGCGGTCGTCGCGCGCGATCACGGGATCGACGTCGCGGAAGTCGCGCATGACCGCCCCAGCGAGTATCTGACGCTGGTGCGGGTGACGGTGCGGACGGACTCGTTGACCCGTTCGGTGGCCGGCACGCTGTTTGCCGGTTCGCGTCCGCGCATTGTCGAGATCAAGGGCATCAAGGTCGAGGCCGATTTCGCCCCGCACATGCTCTACGTCACCAACCAGGACAAGCCGGGCTTCATCGGCCGCTTCGGCGCGACGCTGGCGGGTGCGGGAATCAATATCGCGACATTCCACCTCGGCCGGTCGGAACAGGGCGGCGACGCGATATGCCTCGTCTCGGTGGACGAGCCCGTGCCGGAAGCGGTGCTGGAGATGGTGCGGACACTGCCGCTGGTGGTGCAGGCGACACCCCTGGCGTTTTAGTCGTTCGGCGTTATATCGGGGTATCCGTATCCGAGGACTCCGATGCCGGCCACAACGGCCCCATCCTGGCGCCGCCATTTTGTTCCCGCTCTGGTCCTGCTTGCCGGGTTCGGGGTTACGGCGCCCGCTTGGTCGCAGGATGAGCCGATGGATCTGCCGATCCTGAAACCGCCGCCGTCGGTTTGGGATCATCAGATGCTGAACGGTCGGACGTTGCTCAGTCAGACCGTCAGCGACCTGACTGCGATTACCACCGGGATATCTTTCGGCATGGGGCCGGGCGAAGTGAACGCGCATATGCCGGTGCCGGCGCAGGGCATCTCCTGGTCCGCTCTGCCCGCGGCCACCGAATTCCTTGACGATATCCGGTATTTCTGGATACGCTTCGACGAAGCCCGCGGTTTGCGCATGGAGGCAAAGGCTTGCGTGGGTGCCGACAGCTACATCGTCTTTCTGTTTCAGGCCCGTGGACTGTTCCGCATGTCCTACCGTCTCGTCCCCGACGTCGCCTGTCCGCATCCCGCGGTCGCGGCTTTGGAAATTTTCGGACGGTTCGTCTCGCTCGCGACCGAGGTCGTCATTGCCGAACATTACCGCGCCGGCGCGATGGAGATTATCGACCTGACCGACCCCACCGCGCTCAGCGCGCTCAGGGCCGTGCGGTGGCAACCGAAGGCGGTGGAGCAATGAGCGGCAAGCGCGCGCTGGTGGCATGCATCGTCGCGTTGCTGGCCAGTCCGGGCAGCATGGCCGCGCCGACACAGATGAATGATGACTCGGTACCCATGGTGGTCACCGATACGACGAAGGCGCGGCAGTGCGTGATCGCCTATCTGGTGACGGATACCGTCACCAACGACACGTTCGTGTCCCGCGAGCAGATTGAACCGACGCCGGACGAATCGGCGGCCCACGGCCTTTATGCCTGCCCCACCAACATACCCGCGCGGGTCGCCGCGCGTGCCTTGGAGCCGTGCATCACGCGAACGGGCGACCTGAGATCCTGCGTCTTCGGCGATATGGCGCGTGGTTTCGAAACTCAGCCGGATGTGCGGATGACCGCGGAAAATACGTCCCGCTGCGCCTCGGACCTCGCCAATTTCATCGGTATTGCCTGCTGGAAGTCCGGCGAGCGGAATATCTGCGACGTCGCCTGCGGCAAGACGGATCAGGAGGCGCGGGACCTCGCGCGCGGCCGTTGCGAAGTCAAGCAGCAGAAGCGATGCCCGATCACGGGCGCGGTGGAGATCCTGCCGCCGCAATAGCGGGAGCCAGGATCGTGCGAAGCGCCTCGGCGATCATGCGGGAATGTGCGATCTGGGCGGGCTCGTTCAGGTGATCGGCGGTATCGAAGAAGGCATGACGCGGATAACGGGCGTGGTTCGGCGGGTCCAGGAACAGGGCGCCGTGGCTTTCAAACATGGCGCGGATCGCGGCGAGGGTGTCCGAGGGGATCGGCGAGTCGGCGAAACCCGTCGGCAGGCCGCCGATGGTTCGGACCTGATGGCGCGCGGCCCAGTCCAGAAACGCCGGTAATTGTTGGCCGGCCGCCTGGGTGCGCACCTGGACGGCGGTCGCGTGAACCGGGCTGACCATTGCCAGCATGGCGGCGTTCGGCGCGGCCCGCGCGACGGTATGGCCGACATGGTCGCCCCAGACGTTGGTGGTGCCTTCGGCCTCGGCGCGCGGGTCATGGAAGCCGGTGGCGACCAGGGCCGTTTCGATCAGGCTCATGATTCCGGCGCGCGGGTCGAAAGCGAAAAATGCCGCGATCCAGCGGGATGGCGGAAGTTCCGACAATGTGACCCAGTCGTGGCGCGCCATGATCGCGGCGTCGGGGCCGAGGTGGCTGGCGGCAGGGGGGAGCGTGTATTGCGCCTCCTCCAACGGGAGGTAGACGATGTCGCCCGGGTGCAGCAGCGGTTTCCAGCGGGCGAACATGTAGTCGAGACTGATGCCCACCGCGACGCCGGCGTTGGCGCAGGGGATGGTCAGGATCGGCTCGATGGTTTCGCAGCGGTGCGAAAAGGGGCCATTGGAGCCGGCGATGATGACCAGTTTCGGGCCGTCGATGGTCCTGCCGCGGGCGATTGCGGCATCCAGTTGGGTGCGCGGTTGGCCGAGGGAGAGCGGACGGTCCAGCAGAAAGTCGAAGACCGCGACGTAGAGCAGCAGAGAAGCGATGCAGGCGGACAGCAGCCGGCGCATCAGAACTGGAAATACAGGAAGGGTGCGACGTGCGGGGCGAAGAACAGCGCCCGCATGCTGAAAGCGAAGCTGGCGCCGATGGCCCAACCGCGCGCCCGGTCCGGCAGCGTTTGGGTGTGGGGCAGAGCCAGGACGATGGTCCAGCCGAGCAGGAGGCAGGCGGCGACTTCGGGCAGGCTAAGGGTGCGGGCGTCGCCGAGGAAACGAAGCAACGGCACCGGGGTGGCGATCGCATCCAAGGTGGGGAACGCATGGGCGATCATGGCCGGGACCGCCAGGCCGTTGAGACCGAAAAGCCCCTTCAGCATGGCCCAGGTCGCCGGCATTCCATCGGCTCTGAACGGAACCCAGGCGAGGCAGACGAGAAGGAGTGTGATCGCTCGGCTGATGCAAGGGGGGAGCGGCGGGCCAATTTGGCGATAGAGGCGATGGCCGATCAGCATGGTCCCGTGGAGGCCGCCCCAAAGGACGAAGCGCCATGACGCGCCGTGCCAAAGGCCGGCCAGCAGCATGGTGAGCATCAGGTTCGCGGCCGGCCGGTGGCGGTTGCCACCGAGGGGTATGTAAACGTGGTCGCGCAGGAAGGTGCCGAGGGTGATGTGCCAACGGCGCCAGAAATCGGCGATGTCGGTGGCCTTGTAGGGACTGTCGAAATTGAGCGGAAAGCGCACGCCGACCATCGCGGCGAGGCCGGTCGCCATGTCGGAATATGCCGAAAAATCGAAGTAGATTTGCAGCGCGTATGACAGTGTTGCGGCCCATGCTTCGAGGAGGGTCAGAACCTCGGTCCGCGCGGCGGCGTTGAAGCCGGTGTCGGCGAAACCGCCAAAGAGGTCGGCGAGCACGAGTTTTTTGGCAAGACCGATCAGAAAGAGTGTGAGGCCGTTGGCGATATTGTCCTGGTTGGTGCGAGCGGCGTCGAGTTGGGGGACAATGTCCCTGGGCCGGACCAGGGGGCCGGCGATGAGATGGGGGAAAAAGGCGACGAAGGCGGCGTAGTGGAGAAAGGACGGTGCCGGTTGGTCGGTGCCGCGGCACTCGGTCAGGAACATGACCTGCTGGAAGGTGAAGAAGCTGATCGCCAGCGGTAGAGCGATGTCCAGCGGCGTGGCGTGAGGGGCGAGGCTGCGCAGGAGGAAATCGGCGTATTTGAACCAGGCCAGGAGCAACAGGTTCGCGGCGATGCCGACGATGAACCAGCTTCGGGAGCGGCGAACGCGGCGGCCGATCGCGTAATTCGCGACGATGGAGCCGGCGAGCAGCGGCACATGGGCGGGGTTCCACCAGCCGTAGAAGCCGATGCTGGCCGCGATGAGCCAGTGCAGGCGCCAGCGCCCGGCCAGCGCGAAGCCAGTCAGGAACAGCGGAAGGAAGCCCAAGATGAAGGGCTGCGCGTGGAACAGCATGGGCGGCATTGTGCCGGGAAAACGTTAACCAAAGGTAAACGCAGGCAAAGATTCGTCAGGGGGCATATGCCTCCTTCCTCCGTCATGGCGCGGCTTGCCACGGACGCTGAAGCGGGCTTACCGTCGGGTCAAAACCAACAGGAGCGTCCAATGGCTGAAGCGCTGATCTCCGCCGACAATCACATCGACATGACGTATTGCCCGGCCAACCTCTGGACCGACGCCGCGCCTGCGAAGTGGAAGGCGACCGCGCCGCGTACCGAACTGCGCGAGGACGGGCTGCACTGGATCGTCGATGGCGACGACAAGGGCATGTGGAACGGCGTCGGGCCTGGGTTCACGAAGTATCAGAAAGGCTCGTTCCGCCATGTCGACGAGATGAAGGAGGCGGGGTTCGAGTGGAACTACTTCCCTGGGGCCACGCCGCGACCGACCACGCCGGCGATGCGGGTCGCGGACCTCGACCGCGACGGGGTGAAGGCGGAAATCGTCTATGGCTGCCTGATGATCAACCACATGATCGCGGACAAGGCGATGCGGGGCTGGGCGGATACGGTTTACAACGACTGGGTCGCCGATTTCGCTCGGCAGGCGGATCCGAACCGGGTGTTTCCACTGGCGATCGTGCCGAACCATGACCCGAAGGAGGCAGCGGCGGAGGTGCGGCGCTGCGCCAGGATGGGGCTGCGCGGCGGCGATATGGCGTTCAAGCACAGTGTCGTGCCGCTGTGGCACCATGATTGGTATGTGCTGTGGGAAGCGGCGGCGGAATGCGGGTTTCCGATTTCCTTTCACTCGACCGGGTCGCAGTCTCCTCGGGCGCCGAACGATGCACAGATGGAGAAGGATTACTTCACCCAGTGGCGGCTGGTCCGCTCGGCTTTGTTCCAGACCGATACGATGGAGGTATTGGTTTCGCTGCTGGCGTCTGGCGCGTGCGAGAAGTATCCGGATTTCCGGTTCGTGCTGGGCGAGTCCGGAGTGACATGGCTGCCGTATGTCTTCGACCGGCTGGACACGGAATATTTCGACCGGGCGACATCGCTCGGCTTTAAGATGGCACCGAGCGATTATTTTCGGCGGCAGGGGTATGTGACGTATCAGCAGGACAAATTCCTCGATCCAATCATTCCGCTGATCGGGGAAGACAACATCATGTGGGGGTCGGACTATCCGCATCCGGATTGTTTGTGGCCGGATTCGAAGGCGGTGCTGGATCGCAATCTGGCGACGGTGTCGGCATCGGTTCGGGCGAAGATCGTGCATGACAACGTGGCGAAGCTTTATAACATTCGATGATTTTGTCGTGGTCGGACCTTGCCATGACGGTATGTTGAGGATTTTGCGATGAACGACCTGCCTTTGCTCGACCATGAACTGGCGGACGATGAGATCGCCTGGATGCGCGACGTTTATGCCGCGTTCGATGCTGCCCGGGCGGACCACGACGATCCTCGGGAGGCTTTGCGGGCGGTGCTTGGGCGGCCGGAATTCCGGTTGGAGACGCCGATCGACCTGACCGGCAATGGGGTCTGGCGGGGTGGGCGGAACCGGCATGGGCGGAATGTGGCGGGGGTGTTTCTGCCTCGTGTCGAGTTGCACCGGCATCCGTACAGCCGAACGGACCAGTTCGCGATGTATGTGCGGGGAGAGGCTGACGCGTTCTCGGTCGGGGAAGATGGAGAAGCGGTGCTGACGCCGGTGACGGGCGGGGCGCATTTCCATAATGCGCCGGGGGCGCCGCATGCGTTTCTTCCGAAGGTGGGGCTGCCGGTGCCCGAGGATTGGGAGATCGCGTTTATCGCGATCACGCCTCGGAACTTGCAGGAGGATACGGTGGCGGTGGCGGAGGAGACGAAGGCGCTTTACCGGCGGGCGACGGGGTATGACGTCCCGACCAGGGTGTGACCGTCCTGGTCGAGGACGTTTTGTTTGATCGCATGGCTCCCGCCGTGCGGGGCGCCCCGTGTCTCAACTGCCGGATATGCCGAGCATAGCCATTGCGGCATCGCGCACTGGTGGCGGCATCTGGGCCGCGAAGGCCGACGGCGCGGCGGTGGGCTCGTTCATGATGAATCGCATGAAATTCCGCGTTGCTTCGGGATGTTTCGGCTCTTTCGGCACGAGTGCGTATGTCGCAACGACGATCGGCCAGGACTCGTTGCCGGAAAGATCGAGCAAATTTACCACCAAGCTCGGCGAATGCTCCCAGTCGGCCTGCCTTGTCGCGGCGGCAAGTGCCGCTGGCGTGGCTTCGACCGCTTGGCCTGCACGGTTACGTAATCTGGCTCGGGCAACTTTCGCCTGAGCCGCGGCCGCGAAAGACATGTAGCCGACGCTGCCGGGCAGAACCTTGATGGTTTCAACCATGAAGGCGTTATTCGCCGACATCGAGCCCACGGCCCAGCGTTTGGTTATGGTGTCGCCGTATTTGGCGCGCCAATCGGGGTTGGTCGCCAAGAGGTACTGGGTGAAATTGAATGTCGTGCCGGGCATGGGGCCATTGGGCGTGCCTTCGGATATCGGGTGAATGTCGAGGTCCGGCAGGGTCAGGCCGGCATTCTCGGCGACGATTGCCGGGTCGTTCCATTTTTTGATGACGCCGGAATAGATACCCCCGAGCAGCGGTGCGGTCAGTGTCAATTGATTATCGGCTATCCCCGGAATGTTCACGGCACAGACAATGCCACCGAAAACCAGTGGAAATTGCACCAGATTGCCGTTTGCGAGCTTGTCTGCCGACATCGGTTCGTCGGATGCCCCAAAATCGACTTCGCCAGCGAGGACCTTGTTGCGCCCATTACCGGAGCCGATCGGGTCGTAACTTGCCCGCACACCCAGAGAGGCCGGCACAAGCTCCAGCCAGCGACGGACGACTGGATCGATGAAGCTCGAACCGGCGCCGGCGATGAGGGTCACTTCGGCGGCCCTGGTCAAGGACGGCAAGGACAACCACCCCAGCGCTGCGGACATGAGCGCGCGTTTCCCGATGCGGACAGTCATTGAATCTCCATGATAATTCAGCGGCACCAAACTCGGACCCGCGAGGCGGGGAGGTTTGGAGGTCGCAGGCCCATCCTGCGGCTGCGTTCCCGCGTTTGGACGACGACCCGGTTCAGCGGCACAGCCGTTTCGAGGCGATTGCTTAGCCAACGGTCACATGTTTGTCATGTAAATTTAGACTAATTTTCTTGGATCACGCAATATTGAAGAAATTCAGCCTTCGGTAGCCGATGAGACCAACGCGGTGTTAGCGAATCGGCGGCATCAAAGCCGCCGCGTAGGCGGCGGGATTGGCGATCAGCTGACGTGCGACGGTCATGTCGTCCGCCCGCCCCTCGGATGCCGGGCAGGCATTGCGAATTTCCTGGACCCGCGCCGGCGACAAAGGCGGGCGCGCAGCGCGGCTCGCAGCGATCACCGACAGCATCGGCTGGCTGCCGGCGGCCAGCGCATTCAACGCCTGACGGGTCACGCCGGTCCCCAGGCTGGTGCAGACCTGCGGCATCACGCCCAGCCCCTGGAGCGGCCATCCGAGGGGCGCGAGCATTCGGCTCCAGGTGACATGCAATTCCCCGCCGTCGGGCATCGGCGCGATGGTCTGCACCAGCCCCTTTCCGAACGTCGCACTGCCGACGACGACCGCGCGCCCGCGATCTGCCAGCGCGGCGGCCAGTACTTCCGCCGCGCTGGCGGTGTGGCCATCGACCAACACGACCAGCGGCAGTCCCTCCCCCAATTCGCCCGGCGTGGACCGCCAAACATGGTCGGAATCCGGCGCCCTTCCGACGGTTGAGACAATCGGTCCTTCGGGCAGGAACTCGTCGGCTACGGTCACTGCCTGCCGCAGCAGGCCGCCGCGATTGCCGCGGAGGTCGATCACGATCCCATCGGGGGGATCGTCGCCGGCCAGCCCGTCCTGCAGGCGCTGGGCGAGGTGCACGTCGGTCGTATCGTTGAACCCCGCGATCCGGATCGTCAGCACGCCATCGGACCGCTCGGCGAACACCGTCTCCGCCGGTACCATGGTCCGACTGAATCTGGCTTCGTGCGGCTTGCCGTCATGCCCGCGCCAAGTGAGTGAGAGTTGGGTGTCCTCCGGCCCGAGAATCATCGACTCCACCGCCGACGCGCCGAGTCCGCGCACCGGCTCGTTGGCGATCGCAACGATGGTGTCGCCTGGACGTATGCCGGCGGCGGCAGCCGGTCCGTCGCGGACGACATCGGCCACCGCGACCACCGCGCCTTTTTGCATCAGCGTGATGCCGATTCCGGCGCGGCCCGACCGCTGCTCCCGATCTTCCCCGGCTTCGACCGGCGCCACATAGCGGGTGTAGGGATCGAGGTGGTTACACATCTCGTCGAAGAACGCCTGCACGATGGCGGGGGTTCCGGCGCGCTGCACGGCGGTGGAAGATTGTGCCGCGGCGCTGGTCAGCGCGATCGCGACCGGCACCCACGCGGCGACCGTGTCATCTTTTGGAACATCGGCGCGGAACACAGTCTTGTTCCGGCTTACCAGCGAGATCGTGCCATCCTTGGCAGCGACGGTCAGTTGCGGGTCCACCGCGGTGAGGCTCTGCAGGCCCCATTGGGTCAATTTCGAGACCGGTTCAGGATCGACGATCCGCGGCGCGAGGAAGGACAGCGCTGCGTTGTAGATGGCGCTCGCGGCCTGGGCATCGAAGCCCGTGGCGGCCTGGGCGTGCGCCGGGTGAACGCCGAACGGGACCACGAACAACAAACCGAGCAGGAGAGCGGTTCGGATCATCTGCGCCGGGGACGCGAACCGGACGGCGTGCCCTGCATGATGTGAAACACCAGCCCGCCGGTCACCGGGGTCGCCTCTTTCAGGCGTACCTCGACGTCCTGCGCCAATTTGAACACCAGACGGGTCCGGCGGCCGGTCAATGTCTGCTCTCCTTCGTCGTGCTGCCAAAAATCGTCGGGTAGGCTTGAAATCGGCACGATCCCGCTGGCGCCGCTGTCACTGATAGTTACGAATAGCCCGAATCGGGTGACACCAGAAATGCGTCCTTCGAAACGCTCCCCCACCTTTTCCGCCATGAACGCCGCCAGGTACCGGTCCACCGCATCGCGTTCGGCCAACTGCGCACGCCGTTCGGTGCCGGTGATGTGCTCCGCCGTGTCCGGGAAAGCGGCGACCTCGGCGGGTTGCAGACCGTCTGTTCCCAGCCGCAATCCGGCGATCAGGGCACGATGCACCAGCAGATCGGCGTAACGCCGGATCGGGCTGGTGAAATGGGCGTAACGGGTCAAAGCGAGGCCGAAATGTCCGATATTATCGGGGCTATAGGCCGCTTGCGATTGGCTGCGTAACATCACCTCGTTGATCATCGGCGCTTCCGGCGCATCGGCGACCATGCGCAGAACATGGTCGAGGTCGCGGGGATGCACCTGATCGCCCGGCGGCAGGGAAATTCCCAGGGCGGACAAGAACGTGCGAAGGTTGGCCAGTTTTTCTTCCGTCGGCGGCGGGTGCACGCGGTACATGCAGGACTGGTGCAGGCGTTCCAGTTCCTCGGCCGCCGCGACGTTGGCCAGCACCATGAATTCCTCGATCAGGCGGTGACTGTCCAAACGCGGGCGGGGCGCGACCGCGAGAACCTGGCCCTGTTCGCTTAGGACCACTTTGCGTTCGGGCAGATCGAGGTCGAGCGTGCCCCGCCTTGTGCGTTCGGCGATCAGTGCACGATAGGCGGCGTAGAGGTGTGGGAAACGGTCCTGCTGGGCCTCGACCGCCTCATAGGTCATGCGGGCGGCGCTGCGCATCAGGCCGCGCCCGAACCGGTGGCGGGTTTTGCGGCCATCGGCGCCGATGTGCATTTCGACGAACAGGCATCCTCGGTCCTCGTCGGGGCGAAGGGAGCACCAGCCGTTCGACAGCGCTTCGGGCAGCATCGGCACGACGCGGTCAGGGAAGTAGACGCTATTGCCGCGGGTACGGGCGGAACGGTCGAGGGCGCTATCGGTGGGGACGTAGTGCGCGACGTCGGCGATGGCGACGATCAGGCGGTATCCGGCGCCGTCAGGTTCGGCGAAGACGGCGTCGTCGAAATCGCGGGCGTCCTCGCCATCGATGGTGATCAGCGGAATGGTGCGCAGGTCGGTGCGGTCACCGAGCGGGACGGCGACGGCGGTTTCGGCTTCATGCACCGCGTCGGCGGGGAATTCCGTGGGGATGTCGTGGGTGTGGATGCAGATGAGGCTGACGGAGCGGGCGTCGCCCATGTGGCCGAGCACCTCGACGATACGGGCGGGTTTGAGGCCGAGGCGGTGGTGGTCGGGCAGCGGTTCGGCGAGCACGATCTCCCCCTCCTTGGCGCCGTTTTCGCCGCCGGGTGGGACGATCCACTCGGCCTTGAACCGGCGATCGGTGGGGACGATGCGGTGTTCGTAGCGGCCGGGTTTGAAAACGCCGAGGATGCGGGTGGGGGTTTCCGAGATCCGCTTCATGGTTCGGCCGAGGTAGTGGCCGGGACCGTCGGGGGTCAGGCGGGCGAGCACGCGTTCGCCCGGCGCGAGGGCTGGGCGTCCGGGCTGTTCAGGGCGCATGTGGATGATGGGCGGCGGGCCCTGATCTTGGTCCCAGGTCACCGGACGTGCCAACGCGTCGCCGTCGGAGTCGGTGCCGGTGATGCGGACGATGGCGGTTTCCGGCAGTTTGCCGGCCCGATGGCGGGGGGGCGACTTATGACCGCGGTCGCGATCTTTGACTTTGCCGCGACGTGGGATCTTCTTGGCCATCAGCTCCCCGCCCCACGCCAAAGCTGGATGCGGGAGCACGAAACACAATCCACCATGTGCATACCCATACTGACAGAGGCCGGCCGGATCGGGTCGCCCATGCCGGTATAGGCGAAGTCGCTACTCCGCTGCTCTACGAGTCGGGCTTTTCGCCGCGGCTTTCTTCTTCGCAGCGGCTTTTTTCTTTGCCGGTGCCTTTTTTGCCGCCGCTTGCTTCGCCGGCGCCTCGGGCCGAGCCGCGGCTTCGGTCTTGGCGGCGGCTTTGCGGGGAGCTTTGGCTTTGGCTGGGGCACCCTTGCGTCCGGCTTTGCCGCGCGGTTTCAGTTGCTTGCCCTTCTCGGCCAGCATTGCCACGGCTTCGGCGAGAGTGATGTCCTCCATCGCCACGCCGCGCGGCAGGTTGGCCACCGTCAGGCCGTGTTGCACATAGGGGCCGAAGCGCCCCTTTCGGACCGAGACGATCGCCTTGTCGGCCGGGTGGTCCCCGAGGGTCCGCACGCTCGCCATCTTCTTCGCCACGAGATCGACCGCTCGGTTCAATCCGATGGCGAGGACGTCGTCGTCCTTGTCGAGCGAACCGAAGATCGCGCCCATTTTCACGTAGGGGCCGAAGCGGCCGATTCCGGCCTCGATTTTCTCGCCGGTTTCAGGGTGGATGCCGATCAGGCGGGGCAGCGACAGCAGACCGATCGCCTGTTCGAGGGTGATCTGATCGCCATCCAGGCCGCGCGGCAGGGAAGTGCGCTTGGGGCGGACCTTCTTGTCCTCGGTCTGCTCACCCTGTTGGACATAGAGGCCGTAGGGGCCGCGACGAACAGTGATTTCCTCTCCCGTTTCGGGGTCGTGGCCTAGGGTGCGCATGCCGTCCTTGAGCGTGTCGCCGGCGCCGTCCTCGGCGTTGTCGACCGCGAGGCGGCGGGTGAACTGACAGGCGGGGTAGTTGGAACAGCCGATGAAGCTGCCGTAGCGGCCGAGTTTCAGGCCGAGCCGTCCGCTGCCGCAGGCGGCGCAGACGCGCGGGTCGGACCCGTCCTCGCGGGCGGGGAAGAAGTGCGGGCCGAGTTCCTCGTCCAGCGCGTTGATCACGTCGGTGATCTTCAGCTCGCGGGTGTTTTCGACCGCCTTGGAGAACGCGTCCCAAAACGCCCGCATCACGCCCCGCCAGTTCAACGAACCGGCCGAGATCTCGTCGAGTTTTTCCTCAAGTCCGGCGGTGAAACCGGTATCCACGTAATCCTCGAAAAAACTGACCAGGAACGCGGTGACCAGCCGGCCACGGTCCTCCGGCACAAAGCGCCGCTTGTCGAGGCGCACGTAGTTGCGGTCCTGCAGCACCGAGAGGATCGAGGCGTAGGTGGAGGGGCGCCCGATGCCGAGTTCCTCCATTTTCTTGACCAGACTGGCCTCGGAATAGCGCGGCGGGGGCTGGGTGAAGTGTTGCAGCGCGTTGACGTCGCCGCGTTTCAGCGGGTCCTTGGCCGCCATCGGCGGCAACATGCGGTTGTCCTCTTCGGCGGCGGCGCCGGCCTCGGTTTCGTCGGTGTCTTCGCGGTACAGCTTCAGGAACCCGTCGAAGGCGACGATCGACCCGTTGGCGCGCAGGGTCTGGCCCTTGCCGTCGACCACGTCGACCTGGACCTGATCGAGTTCGGCGGACTGCATCTGGGAGGCCACGGCACGCTTCCAAATCAGCTCGTACAGGCGTCTTTGGTCGCTTGACAGGCCGTGCACGACACTGTCGGGGACCCTGGCGACGTCGGTCGGGCGGATCGCCTCATGCGCTTCCTGGGCGTTCTTGACCTTACTGACGTATTCGCGCGGCGCGGCGGGGATGTAGTTGGCGCCGTAGGTGCCCTGCACATGAGCGCGGATCGCCGACACGGCCTCCCCGGCCATTTGGATGCCGTCGGTCCGCATATAGGTGATCAGGCCGGTCGTCTCACCGTCGATGTCGATGCCTTCGTACAGTTGCTGCGCGAGCCGCATGGTTTGTTGGGCGCCGAAGCCCAGCTTACGGGACGCTTCCTGCTGGAGGGTGGATGTCGTGAACGGCGCGGGGGGATTGCGCCGCACCCGGCGGCGTTCGACCGATCCCACGGAGAACTGGCCGGCTTCGACCGCCGCTTTGGCCAGCGCCGCAGCGGCCTGATTGGCCAGATCGAACTGGTCGAGCCGCTTGCCGTTGAAATGCGTCAGCCGCGCGGTGAATGGGGCGCCGGCGGGGGTGAGGAAAGTGGCCTCGACGGTCCAGTATTCGCGTGCCCGGAAGATTTCGATCTCGGCCTCGCGGTCGCAGATCAGCCGCAGTGCGACCGATTGGACACGCCCCGCGCTGCGGCTGCCCGGCAGTTTGCGCCAGAGCACCGGCGAGAGGGTGAAGCCGACCAGATAGTCCAGCGCGCGGCGCGCCATGTAGGCCTCGATCAGCGGCTGATCGAGTTCGCGCGGATGCTTGATGGCGTATTGGATGGCGTTGCGGGTGATCTCGTTGAAGGTGATACGGTGGACGGTCACGCCCTTGAGGACGTGCTTGTCCTCCAGCATGGCCCGGACGTGCCAGGAGATCGCCTCCCCTTCCCGATCCGGATCGGTGGCGAGGTAGAGCGTTTTGGCGCCTTTGACCGCCTTGGCGATGGCGGCGACCTGTTTTTCGCCGCGGGCATCGGATTCCCAGTCCATGGCGAAGTCCTGGTCCGGCCGGACGCTGCCGTCCTTGGGCGGGAGGTCGCGCACATGCCCGAAACTGGCCAGCACGGTGTAACCGCCGCCGAGGTACCGGTTGATGGTCTTCGCCTTGGCGGGGGACTCAACGACAACAACGTCAGACATGATATTCCGTGTGTAAACTTACGCTTCGGCAGGCGGACGCAGCATGATCCGGTTCCCCGGCAGCGCTTCCAAGCGCCCCGCGAGTTCCAGTTCCAGCAGCGCTGCCATGACAGCGGACGCAGAGAACTGGCAGCGCCTTAGCAGGTCGTCAACCGCCGTGGGAGTGGGACCCAGCAGTGCGAGCACGGATTCGCCCGGTGTCGTGTCCGAAACCAGGTTCGGTTCGGGATATTCCGGGGGGGTATCGCCGCTGACAACAGGAAGGGCGAATTGCGCCGAACCACGCGGCTGCATCGGCAAGTTGGCAAACACGTCGGACGCGGTTTCGGTCAATATCGCGCCCTGACGCAGCAGATCGTTCGCTCCGCGGGACCGCGGATCGAGTGGCGATCCCGGCACCGCGAAAATCTCCCGCCCAGCGTCCTGCGCTATGCTCACGGTGATGAGGCTACCCGAGCGGGGCGCCGCCTCGACCACCACGACACCCAGCGAAAGCCCTGCGATGATGCGATTGCGGCGCGGAAAATGGCGGGCCTGGGGTTCGGTGCCCGGTGGCGCCTCGGTCACGACGGCGCCGGATTCGGCGATGCGGCGCTGCAAATCCTCGTGACCGGGGGGATAGACGGTGTCGAGACCACCGGCGATGGCGGCGATCGTCTTGCCGGTGGACAGCGCCCCCTTATGCGCGGCGGCGTCGATCCCACGCGCCAGACCCGACACGACCACGACGGATCGGGCGAGATCGGCCGCGATCGTCTCCGCCATTTTCTGGCCATTGGCCGAGGCGTTGCGACCGCCGACCACGGCGACGCAGTTGGATCGGAGCAGGCCGACATCCCCGGCGACGGCGAGGCAGGGCGGCGCGTCGTCCAACATCGCGAGCAGCGGCGGGTAGTCGGGTTCGCCGAGGAACAGCAGGCGTCCGCCGGCCTTCGCAACGCGCGCCATCTCCCGTTCCACATCGGATCGGGTGGGGATGGCGGCCTTGGTGAGGCCGGGAAGCGCGTCCAGGACAGCAGCAGGGGTGGCGTAGCGCTGCATCAGGCGGCGGAAGGTGATGGGGCCGACCCCGTCGGTGCGCAGGATGCGCAGCAGGTCGGTCGTGTCTTGGGTTGGAATGTTGCGTCTGGCGGCTCGCACGGTTCGGCTTTCCTGATGCGCCACCGGCCGGGGTGCCGATGGGCCAGCCTACGCCTTGGGCGTCGCGCTCCGGCCGATGCGGGGTTCGGTGCCCGCGAGGAGCCGGCGGATGTTGGCGTGGTGACGCTGCCAGATAAGCACGGCAATGGTTAAGGAAAGGTAAACGACCGGCCGATCGGACAGCCAGAGCGCGAGAAGCGGCGCGGCGGCGCAGGTGACGAGAGCGGCGAGCGAGGAAATCCGGAATATCGCCGCCATGGCAAGCCAGATGGCGGCCGCGAGCAGCGCGACCGGCCAAGCGACGGCGAGCAGCACGCCAAAACCGGTCGCCACGCCCTTGCCGCCTTTGAATTTCAGCCAGATCGGGAACATGTGGCCGAGGATGGCTCCCAGTCCCGCCCACAGGCCGGCGTAGTGGCCGGCCAGGCCGGTCAACGCGCCATGCGCCAGCATCACGGCCACCGCACCCTTGGCGCCGTCCAGAAACACCGTGGCGGCCGCCAGCTTTTTGCTGCCGGTGCGCAACACGTTGGTCGCGCCGATGCTGCCGGAGCCGATCGAGCGGATATCGCCGAGACCCGCGGCCTGGGTCAGCACGAGGCCGAAGGGGATGGAGCCGAAGATGTAGCCGAGGAGGACAAAGGCAAAGGGGAGCATGGGGGGGCGCCGTCCGAAGGGTAAGCGCGGGTTGTACCCCGGATTGGCGGGGTCGTCATGGCGGGCGCGGTCGGACGTGCCGCGAAGGGCCTAGCCGAAGACCCGACGCCCGGCTTTCCAGGTTCCCAGCACCTTGCCCTCGATCGGGCGGCCGTCGAAGGGGGTGTTCTGGGCTTTTCCGGGTAGTTTGCCCGACTCGACCCGCCAGATACGCTCCGGATGGAACAGGCACAGATCGGCGGGGGCGCCCTTCGCCAGAAACCCGCCCTCGGCGCCCAGCAGCCGCGCCGGGCGGGCGGTCAGGAGGTCGATCGCCTGGCCCAAAGAAATCGTGCCGTTATGTACCTGCGCCAGCGTCACCCCCAGCAGCGTCGCCAGCCCCGCCCCGCTGGGCGGGCAGACCGCATAGGGCAGCCTTGTGTCGTCGGTGTCGCGGGGTTGGTGATCGGAGGCGACCGCGTCGATCGTGCCATCGGCCAGCGCGGCGACGACGGCGCGCCGGTCTGCATCCTTGCGCAGCGGCGGGGAGAGTTTCTGATAGGTACGGTATTCGCCGATCGCCGTCTCGTTCAGGTCGAAATACGGTGGGGCGGTGTCGCAGGTGACATTCAGACCGGCGTCCTTGGCCTTACGGATCAGGTCCAGCGCCTCGCCGGTCGAGACATGGGCGAAATGGACGGCGCCGCCGGTCAGTTGGGCCAGACGGATGTCGCGGGCGACCAGGATGGCCTCGGCCGCGGCAGGGATACCGGGGAGGCCGAGTCGGGTGGCCATTTCGCCCTCGGTCGCCGCGCCACCGTTAGCGAGCGACGGGTCTTCGGGGTGTTGCACGATCCGGGCGCCGAAGCCGCGGGCGTAGGACAAAGCAACGCGCATCAGGCGGGCGGAGGCGATGGCCTTGGCGCCGTCGGTGAAGGCGACCGCGCCGGCTTCGCGGAGCAGGCCGAGTTCGGCCATTTCCTCGCCTCGGCAACCCTTGGTGACGGCGCCGTAAGGCAGGATGGTCAGGCTGCCGGTGTCCTCCCCCTTCTTCAACATCATGTGCACGAGGGAGGGGTCGTCGATCGCCGGCATCGTGTCGGGAAGGCAGGCCAGAGTGGTTATTCCGCCGGCAGCGGCGGCGATGGCGGCGGTGGCGATGGTTTCGCGGTATTCGAACCCGGGCTCACCCAGCGCGGCGCGCATGTCGACCAGACCGGGGCAGAGGACGGCACCGTCCTCGGTCACGATTTCGGCGCCATCGGGACAGCCAAGGGCGGGGCCGAAATCGGCGATGCGGCCGTTGCGGACGAGGAGGTCGCCCTGCTGGTCGATCCCCTCCCCGATCAGCCGGATATTTTGGAACAGGACGTCAGACATCGTTTCGTCCATCGCCTCGGGACAGGGTGTCGAGCACCGCCATGCGGACGGCGACGCCCATTTCCACCTGTTCCTTGATCACGCTACGGGTCGGATGGTCGGCGACGGCGCTGTCGATCTCCACGCCGCGGTTCATCGGGCCGGGGTGCATGATCAGCGCGTCGTCCTTGGCATGGCGGAGCTTGTCGGCGTCGAGCCCCCAGAAACGGAAATACTCGCGCGCACTGGGAACCAGGCTGCGGGTCATGCGTTCCTTCTGCAGGCGCAGCATCATCACGATGTCGGCGCCTTTCAGCCCTTCCGCCATGTCGTGGAAGACCGTCACGCCGAGATCGGCGATCCCCGACGGCAGCAGCGTGGGCGGGCCGACGACGCGGACCTGATTGCCGATGGTGGTGAGCAGATGGATGTTGGACCGGGCGACGCGGGAGTGCAGCACGTCGCCGCAGATGGCGACCGTCAGCCCCTCGATCCGGCCCTTGCGGCGTTTGATGGTGAGAGCGTCGAGCAGCGCCTGGGTTGGGTGTTCGTGGGTGCCGTCGCCGGCATTGATGACGGAGGCATCGACCTTGCGCGCCAGCAGATGCGGGGCGCCGGACTGGTCGTGGCGGACGACCAGGAGGTCGCATTGCATCGCGTTCAGGGTGGCGGCGGTGTCGAGGAGGGTTTCGCCCTTGTTCACGCTGGACGTGGAAACCGACATGTTGATCACGTCGGCGCCCAGCCGCTTGCCGGCCAACTCGAAGCTGGTTCGGGTGCGGGTGGAGTCCTCGAAAAACAGGTTGATCAGCGTGCGGCCCCGGAGGAGGTCGCGCTGGGTTTTGCCGGACCGGTTGAGCAGCACATAGCTGTCGGCCAGTTCGAGCAGGTGGCCGATCTCGGGTGGGGTCAGCCCTTCGATCGCCAGGAGATGTTTTTGACGATAGAACACAAGGCGTGTGGTTGCCGCATGGGGGGCGCG
>CAIRCM010000182.1 GCA_903877125.1 uncultured Acetobacteraceae bacterium
AGCAGGTTCATCGCCGGGGTGTACGGAAAGAAGCCGGTCTTGTTCGAGGCAACCAGCGGCTCCCAATCCCAATAGCTGCGACGGCCGCCGCCAGCCCGAGCAACGGCCAGAGCCTTATCGCTGATGGCGGTGAAGGACAGGCCGGGGGGAACCATCAAGCCCTTCTGCGACCCGGCGATCGTCACATCGACGCCCCAGTCGTCATGCTTGTAGTCGGCACATCCAAGCGACGAAATCGCATCGACCATCAGCAGGGCAGGGTGCTTCGCGGCGTTCATCGCGTCCCGCACGGCCGCGATGTCCGTCATGCAGGCGGTCGAGGTTTCGCATTGTACCGCGCACACAGCTTTGATCTTGTGTTCGGTGTCTTGCTCCAGCGCCAATTGGATCGCGGCGGCATCGGCACCACGGCGCCAATCGGTTTCCAACGCCACGACGTCCAGCCCGAATCGCGTCGCCATCTGCTCCCACAAATGGGAGAACTGGCCGGTGCGGCTGATCAGGATGCGGTCACCGGGGGCCAACGTATTGGTCAGCGCGGATTCCCACGCTCCGGTGCCGGAGGCCGGGAAAATCCCAATGGTCGCTGATGACGTTTGGAACACCATGCGCATCTTGCGCACGATTTCCAGGCCCAGGGCGCCAAATTCCGGACCCCGGTGGTTGATCGCGTGCCGGTTCATGGCGCGCAGGACTCGCTCGGGCAGATTGGTCGGCCCGGGAGTCTGAAGAAAGTGGCGGCCGGAAACAAAGTTTGACATTAGAAAACGTACCCTCCAAGGCGCGCGTAACAACCATGCCGCGCCTCATTTTGCAATAACGTTCGCGAATAGCGGGAATGCGCCGGGTGGCCGGAACCAGCCGGACCCGATATATCGTTGCCCTGGTTCAAAAGGACATTCATCATGGCTTCGCTGATTTTGACGGTTGTCGGGCCGGATCGCCCCGGTTTGGTCCGCGCGCTGTCCGAAGCCGTCGCCGCCCGCAATGGAAGCTGGCTGGACAGCCGTATGGCTCGGCTGGCAGGCCAGTTCGCTGGCATCGTGCTGGTGGAGGCGCCGGAGTCGCTGCTGGACGATCTTCAGGCGCTGGAAAGCCAGGGCCTGCGCGTTCAGGTCCAGATCGGCGCGGTGGAACCGCCGGCCGTCGCCTCGGAGCCGTTACTGGTGGTCGATGTGGTCGGCAACGATCGTCCGGGAATCGTGCGCGACATCACACAGGTTTTGGCGGCCAATGGCGTCAATATCGAGGAACTGACGACTGGCGCGTCCAGCGGGTCGTTCAGCGGCGGCACCCTGTTCCGCGCCACCGCCTACGTCCGCGCACCGAGCGAAGCGGCGGTTGAGGCAATGCGGGCGGGGCTGGAGCAGTTGGGGAATGAACTGATGGTGGATATTCAGGCGGCCCCGGAGGGGTAGGGGCCAGAGATTCAGAAAAAAGGCCTCGCGTTCACGATTGGTTAACCATTGCGTGCCAAACTCGTTTGGTCATGCCCACTGTAGCGCGTCTCTCCGGCGAAATTCGCGTGCTCTTGTATTACAAAGAGCATGGCGTGCCGCATTTTCATGTTCAGCACGCCGGGCTGGAAGCGTCGATCCGTATCGCCGACCTTTGTGTAATCGAAGGTTCAATTCGGCCGACGGATATGCTAATAGTGCGTCATTGGGCGCGGTTTCATCGAGATGCCTTGGCCCGTAACTGGATGTTGGCTCGCGCCGGACTGCCATTGGAAGAGATCCCGTTGTCATGACGTTGCATCGCATCGCTTCGATCGAACCGAGGTCCGGGTATCGCCTGCTGGTTCATTGGACCTCCGGCGACCAATCTGTCGCGGATTTTTCCGGCGACATTGGTAATGCTCCGGTATGGAAGGCGTTACGGGACGAACGCCTGTTCGCGCGGGCGCGGGTTACCGACCATGGAACGGCGATCGAGTGGCCGGTCCCTTCACGTCCGAATGGCGAACCCGCGATCGACGTTGATGCCGACGGCCTGTGGCACATGGCGGCCGAACAACAATCCGTTGTTGCCGCCGAATAATCGGCTTAACCGTAAGCCAATACCATATCGGTGTTCCCATCGGTCGGTCCGCTCGCCGATGCCGTCAATCAGCGACTGGCCAGGCTGGTGTCGGCGGGCAGCGTCGCTATGGAGCCCGTTTCTTCCCCGATAACCCGGCCACCGCGCGTGCATCCGGCTGGCAAACATTGCGCGCTAACCCCGCCATCTCCAGGAGGCGGATCGTCAGGTAGACCACGTCAACCTCCCACCAGCGATGGCCATGCCGGGCGGAGCGGGAATCCGCATGGTGGTTGTTATGCCAACCCTCGCCGTTGGAGATCAGCGCGACAATCCAGTTGTTACGGCTCTGCTCGCCGGTTTCGTAGTTGCGATAACCCCAAAGATGCGCCACCGAATTCACCGACCAGGTGATGTGCCAAACCACAACGGTGCGCACAAACACGCCCCAGATCAGCAGACTGGCGCCAAATTGCAAACTATCCGACAGGTTGCCACCCGCCAGCAAAGCCGCCGCGAAGCCGCCCAGGAAAAACACCAGCCACGAGCCCAACAGGATCGCCGGGTATAGCGGCGTGCGCTCCATGTTTCGGTAGAACGGGTCGCGCAGGATGTCCTTAGCATAGCGGTCGTAGATCCCGAGGCGGACCAGATCGCGGTTCTCGGCCAGCATCCACCCGACATGGCCCCAGAAGAAGTTGACCAGCGGGCTGTGCGGATCGTCCTGCCGGTCGGAATGCTCGTGGTGGCGGCGGTGCACCGCCACCCAGCGTGCCGGCGTGTCCTGCATGGAGCATACCGCCAGCACCGCGAACGCATGTTCCAGCCATTTCGGGCAGACCAGTCCGCGATGCGTCAACATCCGGTGATAGCAAAGATTAATTCCGAGGCTGCCGAAAACGTAAAGGCCGAGGACGGCAAGCACGACCCCGGTCCAACTGAAATACCACGGCAATAACGCGAGCAATGCCACCAGGTGATAGGCGCCAACGGTGATTGCGTATGGCCAGACGATCCGGCGCTTATCCACGGCTGCCGGCAAAGCCAGTCGCACCGGCACCGAGACTATGACAGCGCGTTGTGGGATGCTCACACGTTATCTTTCGAACGGTTGCCGAAAATCGCCACCCGGGTGCGGCGCACCCTGGCTGTCTCTGCGCTTTCGACCTCATCGCATGAAAAGTATTGTTCTGGCCAGCGCCCGTTAGGCAATGGGCGTCGCCACCACCGCCCGTCGGTAGGCCGGCCGGTGGCACAGCCGGTCGTACCAGGACCGCAGCGCGGGCATCTCCGGCCGGGTCAGTCCGAGGTAATCCATGTTGAACCAGCGATGCGCATGCACGCCCCATGGGATGTCGCACAGCGTAAATTCCGGCCCGGCGATGTAGCGGTGGCGCCTCAGGTTGGCGTCGATCATCTTCCACGCCCGGGTGGTGTCCTCGATCGCCGCGGCCACGGCGATCAGATCCCGCTTATCCGCCGGGGTGCGGACCAGACCCCAGAACACCTGGCTCATGGGGCGGTTCAGCACGGTCTGCTGAGCATCCATCCAGCGGTCGATGTTGGCCCGGGTCTTCGGGTCGGTGGGCCAGAGCGGGCTGGTCGGCGCGTATTGGGCGAAGAGGTAGCGCAGGATGACGTTGCTCTCCCACAGGGTGAAATCGCCCTCCTGCAGGGTTGGGACCAGGCCCGTGGGGTTCATGCCGCGGTAGTCCGGCGTGTCGGTCTTGCCGAAGGCGCCGCCAACGTCGATGCGCTCGAAATCGAGGCCAAGCTCGCCCAGACCCCAGAGCGCTTTCATGACGTTGCTGGATGTCTTCCGGCCCCAAACGATGCGCTGCATGATTTTCCCCCTCGGGTTTATGACGCGGGCAACCTATGTTGGGGCGAACGTGCTGGCAACTTGGAGTTGGGATGCTGCTGGAAACACCGTCGCCCCGCCTGATGGGCCTCATCGGCGCGGGCTGTGCCGCCGCCGCCCTGGGTGTGGCCTTCGCCAGCGAATGGTGGGGCGGGCTGGTGCCCTGCGCGCTGTGTCTGTGGGAGCGTTGGCCTTATCGGGTGGCGATCGCCGTGGGGCTTGTGGTGACCGTGGTGCCTCGGACCTGGGGCAAGCCGGCTCTTGCGTTGTTGGCGCTGGTGTTTTTGGCGGGGGCGGCGGTGGCCCTCGTGCATGTGGGCGTCGAGTTGAAATGGTGGAAAAGCCCTTTGCCGGAATGCGCGGCGCCGGTGTTCTCGGGCGGGTCGATCGCGGACCGGTTGAAGGCGATGCCGTTTCTGCCGGCGAAACCTTGCGATGATCCGACCTATTTGATCCCGTTTCTGCCGGTATCGATGGCGCAGTTGAATGTGTTGTGCGCGCTGGTGCTGGCGGGGTTCGTTGGTTTGGGTTTGCGTGGAAGGAGCGATACGCGATGACTCGTCCCCGGCTTCCCGGCGATCCGCCGGCACCGTTGCATCGGATGATCCGGGTGGATCATGCCGGCGAGTATGGCGCGGCCCGCATTTACGCCGGCCAACTGGCGGTGCTGGGGCGGAGCGATAAGGGCGCGGTGCTGCGGCATATGCAGGCGCAGGAGCAGGTGCATCTGGACACGTTCAACGCGCTGGTGGCGGACGAACGGGTGCGGCCGACGGCGCTGCTGCCGCTGTGGCACCTCGCGGGGTTCGCGCTGGGGGCGGTGACGGCGGCGCTGGGGCCGAAGGCGGCGATGGCGTGCACCGTGGCCGTGGAGGAGACGATCGACGCCCATTACACCGCGCAGATCGAGGCTTTGCCCGCGAACCCGCTGCGCGAGACGCTGGAGGCGTTTCGGGCGGACGAGCGGGAGCACCGGGATATCGGGCTGGCAAACGGGGCGGAGGAGACGCCGGGGTATCGGTTGTTGTCCGGAGTGATCAAGGCGGGGTGTCGGATGGCGATACGGATTAGCGAGCGGGTTTGATTTGGGGAGGCGGGGCCTCGCTGGTGGGGTTCGTGCGGTTCGATCGTCCGACGGTTTCTCACAGAGGGCGCTGAGGACGATAAAGCCACGGAGAACACCGAGTGCGTTTTCCGGCGCACCGAGCCTCGGTGGCCCTCGGTGAGAAACCTTTGGATGTCCAAATCAGGGGAAAGTGCCAGGTGGATCGCCGGAACGAACCGTGATGGGCGATCGAGCAGGGCCATGCTTGTCGGCCCGCGGAAAATTGTGTACTCATATTGAGTTCGCATGGGGGCTAGCATGGTCGAAACACCCACCGACGACTCGCCGCAGCGTGTCGGCGTGCGCGAATTCCGGGGAAACCTGACCGGGTTCCTGCGCCAGGCGGAACGACCGGCCCGGCGCCCGGGTGCCCTGCGCGGCAATATCCGGATCGCGCCCGATTTCGACCATCTCCCCGCCGATGTGCTGGCGGCGATGGAGGGGGGGGAGGGGTGAATGCCTCCTCGACACCCATGCCTTGCTTCGGTGGCTGGCCGACATTGAGGAAGTCATGGACGCTGTCCAGCGCAAGGGGTTCACCATGCTGCCTGTCGGCATGGCGCACCTTGTGACGGTTGCGGGCTTGCCGACGCACCACCGCGATCCGTTCGATCACCTTCTGATCGCTCAGGCTATGACGGAAGGTGCAACGTTCCTGTCCGGGGACCGGAACGCGGCGCAGTATCCTGTGCGGACGGTGAGCTGCTTGGGGCGGAAAGCGTAACAAAGGTTGGGGTTGGTTCGGACCCGACATGGCGGCGATTTCTCTCCGAGTCACCACCGGTTGTGTTGAGACGGTATCAGCCTGACAGTCGGCCCTAAAACGCCTGCCCCCATTTGTCGGCGTAAACCACGTTCTCCAACGGCGCACGCCGAACCGGACCAAACTTTCCCATCGGGAATCCAACCGGAATGATCGCGTAGGAGTGCACACCCTCGGGCAGACCCAGCGCGGCTTCCGTCTCCTTCTCAAAACCCAGATAAAGCGTCGTCAGCGTGGCACCCAGCCCCAGCGCGCGACACGCCAGCAGCATGTTTTGCACGGCGGGAAAAATCGACGAACCGGAATTTCGCGGCGCCGGGCCGCAGGGAACGATCCAAACCGGCGCCTCATGGAAATGGTCGGCGAGGTATTCCGCGGCGTTCAACATCCGGCCGAACGCCTCCGGCGTCGTACCGGGCGCTGGGCCGCCGGAGCGGTAGCGCGGCCCGACGATTTCGTGCCATGCCTTGCGATACCATTGCCCCGCGGCGGCCTTGATCGCGGGATCGCGCACCACCAGAAACCGCCAGGACTGCATGTTGCCGCCGTTGGCGGCGAAGCTGCCCGCTTCCAACACCCGGCGCAGCAGGTCGTCGGGGATGGGATCGGGCTTCAATCGGCGCATCGAGCGGGTCGAGCGCATGATGTCGAACAGATCGTGGGTCTCGCTCATCGCATCCTCCAGCGCATCGGGATGCAGACGATAGGATAGCGCCGCGCTTGAGGCCAGGACGCATGGATGGCGTTTCCTGGATTGGCACAAGCCCCCGCGGTGCAGCATCGTCCCGGGCAGAACGAAAGGGTCAGATACCGCTCCCCAAAACGTCGCCCCAACCAGCTTGAGGGCGCTCCGCAGGTGCACTTGGCGCTGATGTTTCTGTCATGATCGCGGTGATGAGCCGCGTCTGTGTCGGATAAGGGAACCCCAACATTGTCGTTTCAAACGAAGCCCCACTATCCTGACACTGACGGCGCCCAGCAGTCGACCTGGGGCGCATCGGACCAATGGAGGCGTCCCGATGGAAAACGACGAGGCACTGCGGCAGTGGAACAGCGCCGCCCCGGGCTGGGTAAAGTGGGAACCCGTCCATAATCGCATGCTTGCGGAGGCCACCCAGGTGCTGCTGGATCGCGCCGGCGTGGCCGAGGGGGGGCGCGTGGTCGACATCGCCACTGGCGCGGGTGACCAGGCACTCGCGGCGGCCCGGCGGGTGGGACCCGCGGGCTACGTCCTGGCGACCGATATCTCCCCGACGATGCTGGAGTTCGTAGCCGAACAGGCCCGCGCCGCCGATCTCGCGAATATCGCGACATATGCCTGCGCGGCGGAGAACCTGCCGCGCGATCAGGCGCCGTTCGATGCCGCGATCTGTCGCCTGGGCCTGATGCTGATGCCGAACCCGGATGCCGTCGTCGCAGCCGCGCGAGACGTGCTGCGGCCTGGCGGTCGCCTGAGCGGGTTGGTCATGTCCTCACCTGCTGCCAACCCGTTCTACGTCGCCGTGCCGTCAATCCTGCGTCGCCATGCCAACAAACCGCCGCCAGCCTCTGGCCCCGGCTTCTTCGCCCTGGCCGACGCGGCAGTGCTGTCCGGGTTGTTCATCGGCGCCGGCCTGACCGGGGTGACCATCACGACGTTGGACGCGATCTATGGACTCCCCTCGGTCGACGACGCCGTGGCCATGATACAGGAGGCTTTCGGCGCGGTGCGCGGGATCATTGCCGACCAGCCCCAATCCACTCAGGATGCCGCCTGGGCCGAGGTCCGCACGGTTCTAGGCCAGTGGATGACGCCTCACGGTTTCGCCGCACCGACACAGTTTCACATCGCCAGTGGCCGGAAGCCGCTTTGATTTTCGCCATTGGCGGTGGTCATCCTCAGCACGCCCGGATACCGGCGGCGTGCTTGCAAGAGCCACCGCGAGCTGTCTCGTGATTTCGCGGTCAGACAGACCTGGGCACGCGGCCCTTTATCGCATTGGCGCGCGCCTGATATGTGACCTGTCCAGAAGCGTCCGCTGGCAGGCGCTCGGCCAATCGGGCTTTGAGTTTTTCGACGCTGGAGGGTGCCATCGCGGCAATCGCCGGTCCCGCGGCGGGAAAAGATGCGCATGAGCGCCAGCAGTCTTCAAAGCTGGCAAATGTGCGACGAACCACGATCTCGCGTGTCTCGATCGCCTCCAGCCCGGCGTTCGTCCACAAAGCGCGCAACACGTCCGGGCGCGACGCATCCGCGCTGGGAGGAAGCGGGAATTCGATCCCAAACTCTCGCAATACGGCCGCGATCGGCGAGGTAGGCACTTCGTCGCCAAATGAATACCAAAGATACGCGGCGACCGTCCCACCTGGACGGACGACGCGGGTCATCTCGGCCACGCCCGCGGCCGGATCGTGTGTAACCGACAACCGGACCATGCGACCTTGAGCGGCTGCGCCAACGCGCATATCATGGGCATGACTGGAGGCACGCATGGGATACGACCGGACGGCGACGAAGCGGCCCGTGAACATGAGCCTGAACGAGGATCTTGTTCGCCAGGCGCTCGGCCTGACATCGAATCTGTCGGAAACCGTGGAAACCCTGCTGGCCGACTTCGTTAGAGATGCGGACTCGAAGGACGCCGAACGGGAGCGCCAGATCGCCGTGCACATCGCCGCGAGCGATGCGCTCGTCGCGAAATATGGCTCGCTCGCTGATGAATTCCACGATCTCTGATGCCGGACCAGTTAAGCGTCCATCGCAACCCCGGTCGGAACAAGGCCGTTATCCCCTTTGTCGTGACGGTGCAATCGAACCGATTTCGAGCGTCGGCGCGCCGGGTCGTGGTGCCGCTGGTGGCCGCCAGGGCATTCGGCGCGCCGGACAGCGACGTTGGGCCTCGCTTCGTCGTGGAGGGGCAGGACGTCGTCCTGGACCCGCTACAGATCACAAACATGCCGCGCAGCGCGCTCGGGTCGGCGGTGGCATCGCTGGTCGATGACGGCGACCGCGTCATGTTCGCGCTGGACGTCCTGCTGAGCCGTGCTTGGCGGTGACTCGGTTACCGTCAGATATTTTCCACGGCGTCCGTCCGTAGAACCCGGCTGGAAACCGCACACAATCAAACAGAAACCGGCGGCACCCTCGGCCGAACCGCCAATGCCTCCGCCGCCGCCTCGGCGAATCGCACATCCGGCGGCAACACAAGCGCGGCCGACCGCACGCCATGCGTCTTGGGTGCCACGCCCGGCGGCGCGGTGCCCTGCTCCGCCAGCGCGATCGCCGCACGCAGCAGAAGCTGGCGAGCCATGATGATACCGTTGTCGGTGGATACCAGACGCTCATGGGAACGATCGACGATCGGCCCCATGCTTTCCTGTAACGAGGCATCCTGCATCGCGATGCCCTCCACCCCGCTGTAGGTCCGCCCGGCTTTTTGTCCCGCGCGGTCCATCATGTAGTCATTGTCTCGATTGGCCTCGGGGATGTAGGTGCCGGGGATGGTGCGGGTGTGAATGCCCTTGCCGGCGCGCATCGCGTCCCGCTCCGCCGCGGTCAAAGGCCGCGTGGGGTGGTAATCGAAACTCCAGGCCCAGCAATTCCCGTCGTCGATCGGGATCCAGAAATGCCCATGCACCGGATGCCCCCCGCGCGGCGGGATCATGGTGAACGACGGCATGCACCACGGCGTGATGCGCCAGTAATGGTTTCCCCCGTCAGCATTGCGCCGAGCACCGATGAACAGGCCGGCCGGGTGATCGGCGACCTCGAACCGAGGCATCGCATCGCCCATGTTCTATGCGTTTCCGCGAGACCCAACCATCAACGGATCGGTCCGCAGCGCGTCGCGGTGCAGCCACGAAACGTGGCTGGAGTCGATCCCGCCCTCCATCGCCTGCAACCAGTTGCAGTATTGCAGGCGCTTGGATGTGTAGGTGCTCTCCGGCGGCACCAGCGAGAACTCGAACGCCGGCAAACCCGGCCGGTGCTAGGGCGGCCCCATGTAGGTCCAGAGCACGCCGCCCTGCCTGATCAACGGGTAGGATTTCACCCGCGTCTCCCGCCGGAATCCGTTGCTCTCCGGTTCAGACGGCAGGTCGGTGCATTGCCCCGTCACGTCGTATTTCCAACCGTGATAGGCGCAGCGCAGGCCGCATGCCTCGTTCCGCCCGAACCACAACGAAACACGGCGCTGGGCACAGAACTCGTCGATCAGGCCGAGGCGACCCTCGGTGTCGCGGAAGGCGATCAGTTTTTCGGACAGTAACCGCACCCGCACCGGCGGGCCATCGGGTTTGGCGAGTTCCTCGGCGAGCAACGCGGGAATTCAGTAACGGCGGAACATGTTGCCCATGGCCGAACCGGGGCCGGTCAGCGTCAGCAGATCGTTCTGTTCTTGCCGTATCATGGGCTGTTCTCCCCGGGTCACGCCGCCATCGTCAACTTCTTCACAAACGCGGAAATCCGATGCCGCCGCAGTTCCGACCGCGCCTTGGCGTCGGACGTCATGTAATTCAACTGAACCGCGTAACGCTTCCCCACATACTGCCGGTGCCCATGCCAGGTCGCCGGCCCGTTCGGAAACACCAGCAGCGTTCCGTTCACCGGCGGAACCTCGACCACGTAATCGTCCAGATCGTTCGGCCCGCGCAGCAGGCGCAGACAGCCATCGCGGCGTGCCCATGCCTCGGTCTCCGGGTTCAGATACAGCAGCACGGTCACCCGTTTGGCTGTGGAGTCGGTGTGGATGCGCCCGTCCTTCGCCTCGGTCCGGCCGCGTAGCGTGACCATGGTCGGCGCGTCCGCCAAATCCAGCCCGAACTTCCCCGCGATCGCATCGCGCAGGCGCGGGCCTTCCATCTCGGTCATCAACTGCCGGGCAGCGGCACCCATGCGGATGGAGTCCGGCGGGAACGACCCCCGCTTTTCCAGTGGCGGCAGCGCGGCCACGACCTCGGCCAGCCGGGCGGGCGGGACGAAGTCGGGCACCACGATATGCGGGAACGGGTCGGTGGCAACCGGCGTGGCGGCCAGACGTGTGTAATCGAGTTCGGTCATCGCCTGCCTACATGTGCGCTCGGGTGCCGGACAGCAAGGCTTCGGCGACATCGCACAAATCATCCGCCCAATATTCGTCCGGCCGACCGGCCGGGCGATGTGTCAGCACCCGCATCGCTTCCCCGGCGGGAACCGATCCGCGGCCACGGATCTTCGGGGTGCCGTCCCACACCGCCGAAGCGACCGATGCTGCGATTTCGGCACAGCCGTTCTGCGTGACCGCATCCGCCCCGGTCAGCGCGGCGTCCTGCCGAGCAGCGAGGGCGGCCTTTTCGGCGTTGCCGGCCCAGACGCCGATAACCATCGCGCGGGGGCGGGGATCGTTGCTCGGCTCCGCCGGATTGGATGCCTGCCAGCGCGCATATTCCGCACGCACCGCCTCCGCATCGTAGTCGCCCTGGCCCACCAAGGCACGGGCCAGGGCCAAAGCCGGTTCGAACGATCCGCGCACCGCCGCGCCCAGCAGGCAGGCCACGGCCCGGTCGACCATCGGTTCCGGCGTCGCTCGGGGCCAGTTCAGCGTGACGCGGGGTTCGCGCCGAGCCTCGGTGCTGCCGCGCCACTGGCGGGTGCGGAGGGTCTCGACCACATGCGGGGCGCCGCCGAAACAGGCAAAGGGGCGGCTTTGGCCCTCGGCGTCGTAGGTGACGGGGACGCCGTCCTCGGCGGTCAGGATGCCCCCGGCGGCCAGCAGCAGCGCATGCCCGGCGGCGACATCGTGGGCGTTGACCGGGCGCAGGGTGATGGTCGCCAGCCCGTCCCCCACCGCGACCCGGGCGAGACGGTAGGCGATCGAGGGCAGCGGCATGAACCGGCCCGGCGCGACGGCGGCGGTATGCCAGGCCGGCCGCTGCCAGGCGCCGTGGTTGAGGAACACGACGTCGTCCGCCGTCAGTTCCCGGTGACGCAGATCGACGGGAACCAGCACGCCGTTGCGGCTGATGCCCGGCGTGCCCTCGGCCCAGGCGATCATGTCCCGGCCCCGGTCAGGGCTGAGCGGGGCGTAGACGACGCCGAGCACGGGGTGGCCGTCGCGCAGGAGGGCGATGGAAACGGCGCTGCCGCGCTTGCCCTCCAGATACGCGCGGGTGCCGTCGTGCGGGTCGACGACCCAGCAGAAACCGTTGGCGGCGGCGGCGAAGGCGCCCTGTTCCTCGCCGACGAAGCGGGCGGGGAGGAGGGCTACGAGCTGCTCGCGGATGAAGATTTCCATCTCGGTGTCGATGGGGGAGGTGACGTGATCGCTGAAACGGGGGCCGTCCGGGCGCACGAACTCGGCGGCCAGCATGTCGCCGGCCTCAAGGGCAACGGCGATGACGTCGGGCAGCAGGGCTGCGGGGAGTCCAGGCACGGGCGATCCTTTTGTTGTCGTCCAATCTAGACCGTGATCGCCAGAGGTGGAACCACACGGCGGCGTGAATCACCCGATCAAACAAAGATCTATAGACCAGGATAGGGTCAACTTGACCCTATCCTGCTCTAGGCGGCGGCGGCGCGACGCGCTATCTGCCGCGATCTTGCCATGGACACTCACGTTTCTCCCATACCCCCGTCGTCGGGACCCCTGCCGGCGTATCGCGCGATGCTTGCCGCGGGCGAGCTGGCGTCCGACCCTTCGCAGGCTGCCGCCGCCGAACGGTTGCAGCGGCTGTGGTCGGATTTGGTTGGCTACGATCCCAAGCCACTTGCAGCGCCGGGCCGTTTCGCGCGCCTCCTTGGGCGCAAGACACCGGCACCGCCGCCGCGCGGACTTTACATGGTGGGGGAGGTCGGGCGCGGCAAATCCATGCTGATGGATATGTTCTTCGACACCGCGCAGGTGACCCGCAAACAGCGCATCCACTTCCACCGGTTCATGCAGGACTCACATGCTCGGGTGCACGCTTGGCGGAAGGCGAACGCGCATGCAGCCGACCCGATCCCGCCGTTGGCCGATACGATCGCGGCCGAGGCCGCGCTGCTCTGCTTCGACGAGTTTCAGGTCAACGACATCGCCGATGCGCTGATCCTGGGCCGGTTGTTTCAGGCGTTGTTCGACCGGGGCGTGGTGGTGGTCGCGACGTCCAACGTGGCGCCGGACAATCTGTTCAAGGGCCAGCCGGGGCGGGATGCGTTCCTGCCGTTCATCGCGCTGATCAAGGACCGGATGGAACTGTTCGAGATGGACGCCGGACGGGACTTCCGCCGGGAGCGGCTGATGGGCATGCGCACCTGGCATGTCCCGGCGGACCGGTTCGCCGATCGCGCGCTGGATCGGGCGTTCGAGGATCTGACTCACGGTGCCAACCCCGGCCCGGTCACCTTGACCGTGATGGGGCGTCCGGTGACCGTCCCGCTCGCGGCGAACGGTATCGCGCGGTTCGATTTCAATACGCTGTGCAACACGGCGCTGGGGGCCGGCGATTACCTCGCGATCGCGCGTCGGTTTCATACGCTGCTGTTGGACGGCATCCCGCGCCTGTCGCCGGAAAATTTCGATCAGGCGCGGCGGTTCATCGTGCTGGTGGACAATCTGTACGAGCAACGGGTGAAACTGATCGCGTCGGCCGATGCTTATCCGGATCAGCTATACCAGCGCGGGGAGAACGCGAAAATGTTCGAACGCACCGCATCCCGCCTGGACGAGATGCAGAGCGCCGAATGGATGGAGCAGGAGCATCTGGCCGGTTAGCGCGTGATCGCCAGAGGTGGAATCGCACGGCGGCGTGAATCACGCGATCAAACAAAGATTTATAGAGCACGATTGGGTCGACTTGACCCGATCGTGCTCTGGCAGCCTGCTAGCCAAAGGTTTCGAAGACCTCCTCCAGCGCCTTCATCTGGTTGCCCGCCGCCGATGAGGGAACGATGATCAGGTCCCGGACACCGGCATCGCGCCATGCCTGGACCTTTTCCCGGATTTTGCCGGCGGGGCCGAACAGCGAATTGTCGTCCAGCCATTTGTCGCTGAAACACGCTGGCACATCCGCGTTGCGGCCCTCGGCGATGGCTTTTTCGATCGCGGCCATTTCGGCCTCGTAGCCGGCTTCCTTCCAGTAGTTGCGGTAGTTCGGCAGGAAGCCGTAATTCGTCAGCGTCCGACGGTTCACTGCCTTGGCGGCTTCGGTGTCGTCGCTGATGCAGGTCGGGATCATGTTGCCGATGAAGAAATGTGGGTCGTTGCGCTTGGCGTCAGGCAATGCGGCCAGCGACGTGCCCATGTGGGACAGGGAAGCGTTGGCGAACACCACGCCCTCGGCGATTTCGCCAGCCAGCGCCACCATCTTCTTGCGCAGCGCGGCGATGATGATTGGGGGAAGGGCGCCCAGCCCCTCCTGCGCACGGAACCGTTCCACGAAGGAACGGATATCGCCGAGCGGCTTGCCGGGCGTGACGCCCATGCGGATGTGGGAGGGGTGGTGAGCGACGCCGATGCCCAGGCGGAAGCGCCCGCCGGAGACCTCGTGCATGACAGCGGCACTCTGCGCGAAATCGAGGATGGTGCGCTGGTAGATCGGCGCGATGGCGGTGCCGAAGGGGATTTTGTCGGTTTGCCAGGACAGCGCTTCGCACAACGACATGTTGCCGAAGGGGCTGGGGGAGTAGATGCCGGCGTAGCCGCGGCTTTCGATCTCTTTGGCAAGTTCCAGCGTGCGACGGCGGCGGCCGGGGACGGCGATGAGGCAAAGGGCGGGGAGGGTGGTCATGTGGGCGGGTTCCTCGGGTCTGTTGCCGAGAGGCTAGAGCGTGATCGCCAGAGGTGGAACCACACGGCGGCGTGAATCACGCGATCAAACAAATATCTATAGAGTCCGATAGGGTCAACTTGACCCTATCGGACTCTAGCAGGCTGCTGAAAAACTGGTCGTTGAGGGCTGCTGAGCGAATTTTCGTGCAGGAAAGGACAAAGCGAAGACACGATGTTGTCACATCGTGGCGAGTTTTGGACGAATCCTGCGCGGAAAGGCG
>CAIRCM010000183.1 GCA_903877125.1 uncultured Acetobacteraceae bacterium
GCCTTTCGGAAGTCCCAGCCTCGCAAGGCGTGGATACCGGCATTCGCCGGCATGACGTGATTCGGTCGGCTGGTACGTCAAAGCTTATACGGACTCGTATTACATCTTGCCGAGCTTGCTTACAATCCTCTTACGCCCTGGCGACAAACCGGATCGGAAGACCGCATTTTTCACCACCAAGAACACCAAGGCCCACAAAGCATGCACGAAGGCCCTGTGCCGGACGATGAATCTTCGTGCATCCTCGGTGATTTTTGGTGGTGAAAAATGCGATCTGTCGACCGGCGTGAAGGTTCCCAGATGTTTCGGCTGAGGCCCGCGTGCCGCTAAACGTCCAGGTTCGCCACCTTCAGCGCGTTCCCCACGATAAAGTCGCGCCGCGGTTCCACGACGTCGCCCATCAGGGTGCTGAAGACCTGGGCTGCGTCCTCGGAGTCTGCCACCTTCACCTGCAGGAGCGAGCGGACCGACGGGTCCAGCGTTGTTTGCCAGAGCTGGTCGGGGTTCATCTCCCCCAGCCCTTTGAAGCGTTGGAACGACAGGCCGCGCCGCCCGTGCGCCAGGATGCTGTCGTAGGCGGTGGCTGGCCCGGCGACGGTCGGTTCCCGCGAATCCAGTTTCAGCTTTGCCGGTTCGGCGAAGCGCCGAGCGAAGGTTTCGGCTCGGTCGGCCAGCCAGCGGGCTTCGGCGCTGCGCATGGCCGCGGGTTCCAGCGTGTATTTCTCCACGACCCCGCGGACGGTGCGGGAGATGATCAGCCCGTTGTCGGCATTGACCAGCCAGCCGCGTTCGGTCGGCAGCGACACCGCGTTCAACCGGTTCGCCAAATCCGGGGCCCGTTCGGTGGCCCGGATCGAATCGGAGGTCAGGACGCCGGCGATGGCGGCCTGTTCCAGCAGGAAGGTCGGGATGACGGCGGAGAGGCGGCGGAGATTGAGCGCGGCCTCCCGCAGGAGGCGTATTTCCGAGCTGAGTTCATCGGATTCCAGCACCTGCCCGTCGGCGTAGGTCAGGCGTGCGCCGGCCAGCGCCTTGTCCAGCAGGTACGCCTCCATCGCGGAGTCGTCCTTGAGATAGCGTTCGTCGTTGCCGCGTTTGGCGCGGTACAGCGGCGGTTGGGCGATATAGAGGTGCCCGCGTTCGATGAGTTCGCGCATCTGGCGGAAGAAGAAGGTGAGCAGGAGGGTGCGGATATGCGACCCGTCCACGTCCGCGTCGGTCATGATGATGATTCGGTGGTAGCGCAGTTTCTCGATTGAGAATCCGCCCTGTTCCACTGGTCCTTGTCCGATTCCGGTGCCGAGCGCGGTGATCAGGGTGCCGATTTCCTGGGAGCCGAGCATGCGGTCGAACCGGGCGCGCTCGACGTTCAGGATTTTGCCTTTCAGGGGCAGGATGGCCTGGAATTTGCGGTCGCGGCCCTGCTTGGCGGATCCGCCGGCGCTATCGCCCTCGACGATGAACATCTCGCACTTGGCGGGATCGCGTTCCTGGCAGTCGGCGAGTTTGCCGGGGAGGGTTGAGATATCCAGCACGCCCTTGCGGCGGGTCAGCTCGCGGGCCTTGCGGGCGGCTTCGCGGGCGGCGGCGGCGTCCATGACCTTTTGGATGATGGATTTGGCTTCGCGGGGGTGGGTTTCGAACCAGTGGGACACGGCGTCGGCGACGGCGGCCTGGACGACCGGCTGGACCTCGGAGCTGACCAGTTTGTCTTTGGTTTGGGAGCTGAACTTCGGGTCCGGCACTTTGACGGACAGCACGGCGGTCATGCCTTCGCGCATGTCCTCACCGACCAGTGCCAGGCCGTCCTTTTTCCCCATGCCTTCGGCGTATTTGGTCACCACGCGGGTGAGGGCCTGGCGGAATCCGGCCAGATGGGTGCCGCCGTCGCGCTGGGGGATGTTGTTGGTGAAGCACAGCATCGTCTCGTGGAAGCTGTCGTTCCACGACAGGCCGAACTCCACCCGGATACCTTCCTGTTCGGCTGGGGTTTTCAGGCTTATCGGGGGGCTGAAGACCGCGCTTTTCGCGCGATCGAGGTATTCGACGAAGGCGACGAGGCCGCCTTCATACCGCATGACGCTTTCGAGCGCGGGGACGTGGCGTTCGTCGCGCAGCGTGATGGCCATGCCGGAGTTGAGGAACGCCAGTTCCCGCAGGCGCCGTTCCAGCAGGCTGAAATCGAACTCGGTTTTCGTGAAGGTTCCGGTGCTTGGTTTGAACGTGACCTCGGTGCCATTTGGCTGATCGGACGGGCCGACGATCGCCAGCGGCGCATCGGCGTCGCCGTGCTGGAAGCGGATTTTGTGTTCCAGTCCGTTGCGCCAGATCCGGACCTCCATCCATTCCGACAGGGCGTTGACGACCGCCGCGCCGACGCCGTGCAAGCCGCCGGAGACCTTGTAGGAGTTCTGGTTGAATTTGCCGCCGGCGTGCAGTTTGGTCAGCACGACTTCGGCGGCGGAGATCCCTTCCTCCGGATGGATATCGGTGGGGATGCCGCGCCCGTCGTCGCGAACGGTGACGCTGCCATCGCCGTTGAGGGTGAGCGAGCATTTGGTGGCGTAGCCGGCCTGGACCTCATCGACGGCGTTGTCGATGATTTCGAAGGCCATGTGATGCAGGCCGGAGCCGTCGTCGGTATCGCCGATATACATACCCGGCCGGCGGCGCACGGCATCCAACCCCTTCAGGACGGAGATCGACGCGGCGTCGTAGGCGTCCGGATCGGAATCGGGGGTCGCGTCGGCGTTTTCGGACATGCCGAAGGGGTACTCCGTGATTGAATGGGATACGCGGGAGTGTAGCATTCGCCCGGCTGTTAGGACAGAGGGTACAGCGCCCCTCCGCCGGTTCTGAACATTTCGGCGTGGCCGGCCAGCGGGGCGAAAATCTCGGTGTCCGTGCCGGTGATCAGCGTTTGCGCACCCAGGGCGATCAGGGCGCCGAACAGCGCGGCGCGCCGGTCTGGGTCGAGGTGGACGGCTGGCTCATCCAGCAGCAGAAGCGGGGGAAAGCCGCGGGTTTCCGCGATCAGCGCGGCGTGTGCGAGGATCGTGCCGACCAGCAGCGCCTTTTGTTCACCGGTGCTGGCGAGTGCGGCGGGCGTGCCGGACGCGGCGTCGGTGAGCACCATGTCGGTGCGGTGCGCACCCAGCAGGGCTGAGCGGGCGGCGGCATCGCGGGGGCGGTTGGCTTCCAGTGCGGCGCGCAGCCAGTCCTCGGCCATCAAAGCGGACCCGTTCGCGAGGCGTTCGGCGATGGGGCACGCCAATGCGATGCGGGCGGCGGGGAATGCGCCGGCGATTCCCGCGGCGAGGACATTGTTCAACCGAGCGACGAGGGCGGCTCGGGCGGCGGTGGCGGCGATGGCGTGCCGGGCCATGGCATCTTCGAGCCCGGCGAGCCATGCCCGGTCTTGGCGGCCCTCGGCCAGGATTCGGTTACGGTTGCCCATTGCGGTGTCGTGGGCGGCCATTTCCCGGGCGTGGCCGGGTTCGAGGGTCCAGACCAGGCGGTCGAGGAAGCGCCGGCGGCCTGTGAGGCCTTCGAGGAACAGGCGGTCCATCTGCGGGGTGAGCCAGACGGCGGCGATGCGGGCGGCGATTTCGGCCTGGCTGCGTGGTGCGGCGCCGTCGAGGCGGAAGATTCGGCGATCGGGCGGTCCTTCGGGGGCGCTGCCGGTGCCGATATCGTGGTGGCCGTCGGCGGTTTCGAATCGTCCGGCGACGGCCCATCCTCCGGGTCCCCCGATGCGGGGCAGGTCTGCGTTACGCGCGCCTCGGAGGCCTCGACCGGGGACCAAAACTGAGACGGCTTCCAATAAATTGGTTTTTCCGGCGCCATTTGGGCCTGCGAAGACACTGATGGCGGCGGATGGCCGCCATGTCAGGGATGCATAGTTACGGAAATCCGTGAGGATAAGGCGCTGAAGTCGGGGCACTTTTCGACCATGCCAGGGTTATCGGCGGGCGGGAAGCATGATTTGCGATTTTGCTGTGCGGCTTGGCGCGATGTCGGCGCGATCTCAGTAAAAACACAATATGAATGGCTGCTAACTGTAATCGCTACAAAAATTTTCCGACATTTACGTTTCCGTTTCGTTATGGATATCCTATCATCAATCCGCATCGACTACATACACTGGGATGATTTTCCCGGTATCGTTCCCGCCATGAATTTGCCCCAATTGTCGTTAACCGGTTGATCGAGTCAATGTGAAAACTGAAAAACTTGCAATTTGGGGCGAAAGCACTTAAATAGGCTGGATGCGAATGAGACAGCACGTTGATCGCTGGCTTCTGCACACTGGTATTTTCGCACTCTGTGCCGCGATAACGGCATCGGGGACGATTAATATTGCCTATGCGCAGCAACCAGCGGACACGATCGATGAAACAGCCATGGCATTTCCCCATTTGGTCTTGCCGGGCAGCGATCGGGTCGATTTTCCCAGGCCATTGTCGCCCAGCGACGTGGTCCTGATTCGCCACATTCTGGACCTGCAGGCCAACGGCTCGACCGCCGAGGCCGATCAGGAAATCGCGCGTCTTGGTGCCGATTGGATGGTTGGGCCGATATTGGCCTCGCGTTACCTCAATCCAAATCAGCATCCGTCGCCGGGCGAATTGCGCGATTGGTTGCGTCGCTTTGGGGAACAATCCGATAGCGATGCGATAGAAGCACGGCTCAACCGCATCCTGGCATCGACAGCGCTGGTGCGGGGCGAGACAACGATCATGCGCCGTCAGGTGACTGGCAAGGCGGCACAAGGCGTTGCCGCGCCGGGCGCGATCAGACGTCTGTTCACAGAAAACAAAGATGCCGCCGCCATTGCCGTTGGTCAATCGGTTGTGATGTCGCGGGATAAAACCCGGACACCCGACGATTTGCTGGCGGCGGGTCTGGCCGCGTGGCGACAGAACGATGCCGCAACAGGCGAATTGTTCCTGACCGTATCCTACGAATCCGCGAAACTTCCGTCGGCCCGGGCGGCCGCGGCATTCTGGATGGCTCACATCGCCGAAAGAAACGGCACGCCAAGCGACACCTGGCTGTGGCTACGCCGCGCGGCGCTGGCACAGGATACGTTTTACGGCCGTATCGCTCGGCGAAAATTGGGACTGATCCACACAGTCGATGTCGCAAGTGTTTCGGATCGGACCTTGGGCGTCGCGGATTTCGAGCGGCTTCTCGCGATACCGCGTTCGCGCCGGGCGTTTGGTCTGCTGCAAATTGGCGACAAAACCCGCGCCGAACGCGAATTGCGCGCGCTCTCGCTGGATATGCAGACGGAGCCTGAACTGGAGCGGGTTCTCGTAACGGTCGCGGATGCGGCAGGGATGCCGAAACTGGCCGAGGAATTGCGCACAGGATACAATCACGTAACCAATATCGCGGGCCACCGGCAAGCCCCTCGATTGCAGCCGGATGGTGGGTTCGTTATCGACCCAACCATCGTATACGGCATCGTGCAGCACGAATCGAACTTCCACAACGAAGCCGTTTCGAGTCTGGGCGCGCTCGGTTTGATGCAGATCATGCCTTCGACGGCGCGCGGTATTGGTGCCTTGGCCGCCAATCAGGTTGGGCGACTGGCGGAACCGGGCGTCAATCTGTCGGTAGGACAGCGTTATATTCTCGTTTTGGCGAACGATCCGAATATTCACGGCGATCTGTTGCGCCTGCTGTCCGCCTATGGCCAAGGCCAGGGCGCGATGAAGCGGTGGGTGGGTTCCGTGCATGACGGCGGCGACCCCATCATGTTCCTGGAAGCGGTGCCGAGCCCGGTGCTGCGCGCATTCCTGTTCGACGCGCTGGCGGCCTCGTGGAGCTATGCCGTGGCCCTGCGCCTGCCGGCCCCGAGCTTGGATGCGCTGGCCGAAGGCCGATACCCGACCTTGTCGCGGGAGGTCAGCGGTGCACTTTCGGCGGCATCGGCGGCACGGGCAACCCATTCAGGTTATCTGGCCCACGCCAGACATTGACGCCCGGCACCTGACGAACAGCGAAATCGCGATAGACCGCGGACGGCGGCGGAATGTCCGCATAGGCTGTCCGGCGCGGCGCATACCCGCCCTCCCCCCGCCGGGTGAGCGAGGCCAGCTTCGCATACCCCGTGCGATCCGGATGGATGTGGTCGGCGCCGGTCAAAGGGGCGACATCGATTACCCGATCGCGAAACTCCGTTGCGATCGCGTGCACCGCGGTGCGTGCGGTCGGATGGATGCCCGGCAACAGCCAGTACACCACCTCGGCCTGCAATCCGCGCCGCAACTGGCGCAGATTGTGCTCGGTTTCGATATCCAGCGAGTCGTTGACCCCCAGGCTGATCACCACGGTGCGTGCCTGATTTGGATGGTGGAACACCTGGAGATACCGGGACGTATTGATCCCGACCTCGGCGTCTGTTGTGCATTCGGGGCGGGCTTGGCCCACGCCGACCGCCAGACTGTCACCGAGTATCAGGCAAGGGATCAATCGCTGTGTCCTCAGGTTGGGGATTGTGAGGGGGCGCCGAGGTCGGTGCGCAGCAGGGGCAAAAGCGCGTTGGCCAGAACGTCGTAGCCCGCCGCGGTGAGATGCACGCCATCGTCGGCGCGCAGGCGTTCGATATGGCCGTCGAGAGCGGGGCCGTGGGCATCGAAATGGCCGTCCTTGTCGGCGAACATGGACCAAGTGGGGAGCCACTGGGCGCCGGCGGCCTGGGATTCGGTCATGTACAGGTTGTTCAGGAAGGCCATGTCCTCGGCGAAGACGGGGTCGCGGACGATGGGGTGCCCGACCCAGACCACGCCGGCGCAGGTCTTCTTCAACGCATCCACGACGGCGCGGATATGCGCGCAGTAAGGTGCGGCCCATGCGTCGGCCCGAGCCTGATCGATCACGCCTTTGGATCGGATGTTCGGGCGGTCGTTGGCGCCGAACATCACGACGGCGACGGCGCCCTGTTCGCTGTTGGCGATGGAGGCGATCGATCCCGGCCAATCGAATTTCACGGCGGAATAGAGGCCGGTGGAAATCCGCGAGCGGTCGATCACCCGCCATGTCCGGTCCCGGAGCAACTGCCGCTGCAGACCGCCCGCGAGGCCCTGGGCCTGGGAATCGCCGACGACGAGCACGCGGTAGAAAGCGTCGGCCGCCCTGGCCCGAGGCAGCCCGAAAACGGTACACGCAGCTGCGGCCAGCAACGCGTTACGACGCGCAATGTTCACGCACGACCATCCAATGACAGAGGAAAAAACCAATGCTATCCTACACCTGTCACGCTTGAGGAGCAATCGAAGGTACATGCCGTCTTGTGAACCCGTGCTCCGAACAGCACCAAGACCGTGGGCGAGCATAGCGCCGCTCGCGCTGATTCTCTGCTTGATTCTGTCCTCCTGCGGTCGGCCGCTGGACATCCCCGACGCCCAGGCCATCGCTGTGCTGGGGCCGGCCAGCCCGTTGCTGCCGCTCTACAAGGGGCTGTACGGGCTGGAGACCGGCACCCGTTCGGCGCCGGTGGTCATCCTCCAGATCGGCGACAGCCATACGGCGAACGACAGCTTCAGCAGCCGTTTGCGCCAGCAGTTCCAATACCGGTTCGGGGACGACGGGCGTGGGGTGCTGCCTCCGGGCGTGCCATACAAGTACTACCGGCCGGATCGTGTGGCGGCGGACTCGCCCGACTGGACGGTCTACCGCGCCGGTCGGGCGCCGGGACCGGTCGGCATTACCGGATTCCGCCAGCATACCGATGGCCCGGCCGAGATGGCGCTGTATTCGGCGACCCCGTTGGATGAAACCAACGTGACGCTGGAATTCCTCGCGCAGCCCGGCGGCGGTTCGGTGGATATTACGGGGGCCGGCGGATGGCGGACGCGTGTGTCCACCAACGCGGCGACGATCGGCCCGCAATGGGTCACGCTCCCCAAAGGGGCGGGCGGCGGCAAGGTCACGGTCAATGCGGCTGGCGACGGGCCGGTGGACATGCTGTCCTGGTCCGCCGACCAGGATCGCCCTGGCGTCACCGTATCCAACCTGGGCACGATCGGTGCGACGGTGGATTTGCTGCTGGCGATGGACCCGTCGCTTGTCCGCCAGGAACTGGCGCGGCTGAAACCGACCGCGATCCTCATCGCCTTCGGCACGAACGAAGGCTATGGGCCGGGGACCGAAGCCGCGTCCTACCGTGACCGGTACGAACAAGCGCTGAACCTGCTCCGCACCGGCGCGCCGTCGGCCGCGATCGTCATTCTTGGGCCACCGGATAGCCAGAAAGCCACGTCGCGGCACTTCGCTGGCCAAACGCGCTGCGGCGATCCGGGCTGGGCGGATCCGCCGCGCGTGGATCTGGTGCGCGATGTGCAGCGCCAGATCGCCGCGCGGGAGCATCTGGTGTTCTGGGATTGGCAGGCGGCGATGGGCGGTGCGTGCAGCATCGGGCGTTGGGCGGCGATGAGCCCCCCGATGGCCGCGCGCGATCACGTCCACCTGATGCAGCCCGGCTACCAGGCAACCGCGGATGCGCTGTTCCGGATGCTGATGGATGGCTATGCGAAATACAAATCGCTGCGACCTGGTTCCTGATGCTGTTTCCCACCCTCGATTTTCTGCTGTTCTTTTTCGTGGTGGTGGTGCTGGCCGCGCCTTTGGTCAGTCACCACCGCGCCCGCAATCTTCTGCTCGTGGTCGCGAGCTACTACTTCTACGCCCAGTGGAATTGGCGGTTCTGCTTCCTGCTCGCGGGCAGTTCGGTCCTGACCTACCTTGGCGGGCTGGGCGTCGCGGCGATGCCGTCCGACCGGGGGAAGCGTCTGACGGTGGGATGCACCGTCGCCGCGCATTTGCTGTTGTTGGCGTTCTTCAAATATTACGACTTCCTCACCGGTGGGGTGAACGCGGCGTTGGATGCCCTGCACGCGGGCACCCACATCCCGCTGATGGAGGTTATTCTACCGGTTGGGATTTCCTTCTTCACGTTCCATGGCATTTCGTACCTGGTGGACGTCTATCGCGGCGATGTCGGCGTGTGCCGGCGGTTGGACGACATCGTGCTTTGCCTGTCGTTCTTCCCGCAGCTCGTCGCCGGTCCCATCGTCCGGTCGTCCTTCTTTCTACCGCAACTCACGCAGCCCATTCCGCGAAGGGTCCCATTGGCGGAGCCTGTTCTGCTGATCCTGGGCGGCCTGTTCAAGAAGGTCGTGCTGGCCAATTATATCGCCACCGACCTGGTCGATCCCGTCTTCTTCGATCCCGGCCGCTATTTCCTGCTGGACCGGCTGCTCGCGGCGTACGGCTACGCGGTGCAGATCTATTGCGATTTCTCCGCCTATACGGACATTGCCATCGGGCTCGCGGCGCTGCTGGGTTATCGGTTTCCGCTGAATTTCGACCAGCCTTATCGCGCCCTCAGCCTACAGGAGTTCTGGCGCCGGTGGCACATTTCGCTGTCTTCCTGGCTGCGCGACTATCTCTACAAGCCGTTGGGCGGCAGCCGGGGCGGGTCCTGGTTCACCGCCCGCAATCTGATGATCACCATGCTGCTGGGCGGCATCTGGCACGGCGCGGCCTGGAAATTCGTCGCCTGGGGGGCGCTGCATGGCATCGGCCTGGTCGCCGAACGGTGGCTGCGGCGCCGGTCGGATTCGCCGATCGGGCGATGGGCTGACTCCGGTTCGGGAAAATGCGTGCGGCTGATCGTGGTCTTCCATGTCGTCTGCCTCAGCTGGGTGCTGTTCCGAGCGGCGAGCTTCGAAACGGTGGTAGTGTATTTGACGGAGATGCCGGCATCGGATGCCACGTTGCAGATTGCCCCGTTCACGTTGGGATTGGTCGCTTTGGGCCTGCTGTTGAATGCCGTCCCGCGTCAGATGGCCGGCCGCGTCGCCGCCGCGGCCGGATCATGGCCGAATTGGTCCTGGGCTGTTTTGGCCGGCACCGGCATCGCGCTGATCGACGCCTTGGGGCCCGATGGCGTCGCCCCGTTCATCTATTTTCAGTTTTAGGAGGTTGGGTTGGCCAAAGGCGTAACACCGATCGGCCTCACCGGCCTCTATATGCTTGGCGGGGTTGTCGGCGCCTGCCTTGGGACCACGGCGCTGGCGGGCTGGTTGGATACGACCGGGTCCAACGGGAACAACGACACGCTGCGGGAGCTGGCGCCGAGGGTGCAGGATTTCGGCAGCCGGACCGAGCTGGACCGCCCCTATCAATGGCTGCACCAGCGCGTTCGGGACGCGGAAGCCGTGAAATTTTCCGGGTCCCGTTAAGACTTTCTTTACCTTTCGCGGTTAGATGATGGGCCTTCCGGAACGGGAGGTTTCATCGTGTTCTGCCTATCGTTGGGAGACAGCCTGGCCGTCGGCGTCGGCCAGCAGATGCCGAACTGCCGTGTGGAGGCCGAGGTTGGGATCACCTCCACCCGCTATGCGATCGAGCACCGCTCGCCCCATTTCGCGGATCGGGTGGTGATCAGCCTGGGCGTCAACGACGGCGCCGGGACCAACACTTTGGAAAATCTTGCCCGGGTGCGGTCGGCGGTGTCCGCGCGATCGGTGATCTGGCTGTTGCCTTACGGGCATACGGATGTTCGCAACGCCATAATGGCGATCGCCCACCGGTTCGGGGACCGGACGATCGACACCGGCCCCTTTGTCGGCAGCGACAAGCTGCATCCATCGGAGGCTGGGTATCGCACCTTGGCGCAGTTGGTTTCGGCGCCGCCGGTGCCGATGTTCCGTCGGTTTCCCTGGGTGCGCTAGTACCCACTATCGCTGGAACCTGAGTCATGATTCGTAGGGGGTATGAAAGCGATTCCCCTGGCGACCGTGATCGTCCTGAGCGTGGAGGAGCGTAAGGCCCTCGAAGCGCTCGCTGGTTCCCGCAAGAGCGAGGCGC
>CAIRCM010000184.1 GCA_903877125.1 uncultured Acetobacteraceae bacterium
CTTGACATAGCGCACCCAAACGTTCATGATACGTTCCATGGACGCCACCCCCACCAACCCGGCCGAAAATGCCCCCGCTGGGTTCACCGGGAAACCGTCCGCCTCCCAGGTCCTCCTCCACGTCATCGCCCTCCTCATCGACGCCGGCCGAGACTGCCTCGCCACCATCCGCGCCGACCTCACGCCCCACGAAGTCCAGGACACCGGCTTCGCCTTCGGCACCTTCAACCTCGCCGTGATCCTCAACCGCGTCATGCGCGGCATCAAACTCGCCCTCGCGCTGCAGGCACATGTCGAGGCCAATGCCAAACGGATCGACAATCCGCGCCTCCTGTACGCGCTCCCCACCCGCAAAAACCGCGCCCGGCCGCCACGCAAACCCAAGCTGACGGAAGCCGAGGACAACGCCGCCTTACTCGCCCGCATGCCCACCGACGCCGAAATCGCCGCGATGCTCCGCCACCGCACGATCGGCGCCGTGCTCGCCGATATCTGTGCCGACCTCGGCATCGGCATGGCGCATCCGCTGTGGCAGGAGGTGAAATTCCTCATCGTCATCCACGGCGCCCCGATGGTCCCGTCCATCAAACGCACCTTCAACCGCGTCAACGCCGCCCGGCGGGAGGTTCTCACCGGCATCGCACCCGGCTGGAATTTCTACTGCGACTGGGGCCCAACCGCCGAAATGATCGAAGGCGAGACGACCGACACAACGGGTCCCCCGCCGGACACCGTGACCGCCTGAGCCGAACCGAACGGGACCGCGATAGCGCGGCCCCGCCATACGCCGTGGCGAGACCAGGGTACAATCGGAAACGGCATACCAGCCCCCCAAGCCGCACCGAACCGACCCCCGCCCGTCCCTATTGCCAGTGCATCAGACAGGCTCTACATACGACCCAGTTGCGAGTAACTCGCAATTGCACGGTCGGAGAGCCTACTCAATGTTCGTCAGTTTGATCGTCGTCTTCCGGGAGGCAATGGAAGCCGGCCTGATCGTTGGAATCGTCCTGGCCGCCTCTGCCGGGGTACCAACCCGGGGCCGTTGGATCGCAGCCGGTATCGGCGCCGGAATCGTCGGTGCCTGCCTCGTCGCCGCTTTCGCCGGCGCCCTGTCGAACGCGTTCGAAGGCACCGGCCAGGAAGCCTTCACCGCCGTTATCCTCATGTTCGCCGTCGCGATGTTGACCTGGCACGTCGCCTGGATGTCGCATCACGGTCGCCAAATGGCCGCCGAATTCCGCCAAATCGGCCAACAGGTGAAACTCGGCCAGAAATCCCTCGCCGCGCTCGGCTTCGTCGTCGCCATCGCCGTGATGCGCGAAGGGGCCGAGGTCGTGCTCTTCCTCTACGGCATCGTCATCGGGTCCCACACCGGGGTCGTGTCCTTGGCCCTGGGAGGCGTCGCCGGCCTGCTGCTCGCCGGACTGCTGTCCTGGCTCATGTATCGCGGCCTGTTGGCGATCCCGGTCCATCGCCTGTTCACCGTCACCAACGGCCTGATCGCGCTGCTCGCCGCCGGCATGGCCGGGCAGGCGGCCGCCGTGCTGCATTCGGTCGATCTGCTGCCCGGCTGGGGCGAGCAATTGTGGGACACCAGTTTCATCCTCGACGACCACGGCATACTCGGCAAAGCCCTCCACGCCCTGATCGGCTATTCCGCGCGCCCATCGGGCATTCAGGTCGCCGCCTGGGTGGGCACGCTGTCGGTCCTCATCCTGCTGTCCCGCGCGATCGGCCGCCCCAAGCGAGCCCAGGTGGCGATGGTCGCCGCGCTCTGCGTCTTCCTCGCCGGCATCCGGCAAGCCCGAGCCGAAGATGTGATCCAGCTTGAGTTTCGCAATCACCGCTTCGTGCCGGATCGTCTCATCGTGCCGGCAAACCAGAAATTCCGCATCCTGGTGAAAAACAACGACGACACCGCCGACGAGTTCGAAAGCGCCGAACTGAATCGGGAAAAACTCGTCGCCCCCGGCCAGACCGTTACCGTGTTCCTCGGGCCGCTCAATCCCGGAGAATACAAGTTCTTCGGCGACTTCCATCACGATACCGCCCAAGGGGTATTGATAGCAAAATGAAATACCATTCGATCGTTCTCGCGGCGCTCGCTCTGCTGGCGCCGACGGTGGCCCGCGCCGATTTTCGTGTCGTCTCACCCACCGAAATCGACCTCGGCGAGCTGGAAATCGAACACAACGGCTCAGCCGTCTTCGACCGCCGCCCGGACGCGAACGGCGCGCGGAGCTACACGCTCGAAATCGGCACCGGCCTGACAAGCTGGTGGCACAGCGAGATAGAGCTGGCGTTCGAACGCGACCCGGGGGCCGGCCGGCCGACCCTGCTGACAGCCTTCGTCAGCGAAAACATGTTCCAACTGACCGAACCCGGCCAATATTTCGCCGATCTCGGATTCTACGTCGAGTACGGCCAGTCGCTGACCCGCGGACAATACGCCACTTCCAACCAGATCACCTTCGGCCCCGTCATCGCCAAGGACATCGGCCGCACCACCACCACCGTGAACCTGTTCTTCACCCGCCAACTCGGCCCCAACCAAACCACCCAGGGCCTGGATTTCAGTTACGCATGGCAAACCCGCTGGAACGTCTGGCAACCCTTATCCCCGGCCATCGAAATCTATGGCGATACCGGCGTGCTGGGCAGCGTCCCGCGCCTGTCGAAGCAGCAGTTGCTCATCGGCCCCGTCGGGGTCGGCTCGCTGCCGCTGAGCCAGCTTGGCCTCGGCCATGGCGGCAAGCTGAAATACGAACTCGGCTGGCTCTTCGGCACCACGCCCGCCAGCCCGCAAGGCGCCCTTCGCTGGCGCCTGGAGGTCGAAATACCGTTCTAACCGCCTGGAGCAAAGCGCACCCACCGCTTACCGTCAGAGCGAACCCGCGATAAGCTGTCGCGGAATCGAACCAGGAGGAATCCCAATGGCCGTGAAACCCAATCCCAGCCGCGAGGCCGTGCGCGCCGTCGTGCCCCGCATGATCGAACTGTCCGAGGATGTGATCTACGGCGACATCTGGGAACGCCCCAATATGTCCAAACGCGATCGCAGCCTGTTCGTGATCGCAACCCTCGTCGCCACCTACCGCCCCGAACAGCTCAAAGGCCACATCGCCCGCGGCCTCGACAACGGCCTGACCAGGGACGAAATCGCCGAAGTCATCACCCATCTCGCCTTCTACGCCGGCTGGCCCGCCTCCATGACCGCCGCCCGAGTCCTGCGCGAAGTGCTTGAAGAACGCGGCATGGTCTAACCGGCCATGTTCAAGGATGCGCGCGGCCTGACGATCACCGCGGCTTCAGCCGAAGCCGCGGCGGCCTACGACCGCGTCATCGACGGCTATCTCAACTACGCCGCCGACATCCCAGCCCGCATGGCCGCACTCACCGTGCTCGACCCCGAGTGCCCCATGCTGCACTGCCTCAAGGGCTACTTCGCGATGCTCGGCTTCAAGCAGGCGCTGGTCCCCGCCGCCCGCCAGGCCGCCGCCGATACCTGGCAGAAAGTCGTCGCCGGCACGCCCCGGGAACACAGCCACGCCGCCGCCCTCGACACCTGGTCGAACGGCCACCCCGATCGCGCCATCGAGATCTGGAACCAGATCCTCGGCAACCACCCGCACGACATTCTCGCCTTCCGCCTCGCCCACTTCGTCAATTTCTGGCTCGGCCGCCCCGAAGCCATGCTCGCCTCCGTCCGTGCCGTCGAAGCCCATTGGTCGGAGGCCGAACCCGGCTACAACGCCATCCTCGGCTGCCGCGCCTTCGCGCATGAGGAATGCGGCTACTACACCGAAGCCGAGGCCGCCGGCCGCGACGCCATCCGCCGCGACCCCACCGACCTCTGGTCCGCCCACGCCGTCGCCCACGTCATGGAAATGCAGGGCAGGCGAGGGGAGGGGATCGCCTGGGTCGAATCCCTGCAACCAAACTGGGACGGCAAGAACAACCTCAAGCATCACCTCTGGTGGCATCAGGCGATGTTCCATCTGGAGCACCGCGACTTCCCCAAGGTCCTGGCCCTCTACGACACCGGCTACCGCGACCATGCCTCGCCCCTGACCCTCGCGCAGCCGGACGTCTATATCGACGTGCAGAACGCCGCTTCCATGTTGTTCCGCCTGACCCGCCACGGCGTCGATATCGGCGACCGCTGGAACGAACTGGCCGATATCGCCGAACAGCGCGTCGGCGACTGCGTATCCGCGTTCACCTTGCCGCACTTCATGATGGCCCTCGCCGCGACCGGCCGGGACGTGGCGGCCCAACGCCTCCTGCAAGGCATGCGTGACTATTCGCGCACCGAACCCGGCATCAACGCCCGGCTTGTCGGCCAGATCGCGCTGCCGGTCTGCGAGGCCGTGCTCGCCCACGGCCAAGGCCGCCACACCCGCGCCGTCACGGCCATGCGCCCAATACTCGGGGAGATGTACCGGCTCGGCGGCAGCCACGCCCAGCAGGACGTGCTGGAGCAGGTGTTCTTCGACTCCGCCCTGAAAGCCGAAATGACCGCCGATATCGACCTGATGCTGGAACGTGTCGCCGGCCGCCATCCGGTCGCGCCCGCCCGTCGGATCGGCTACCGGCATGGATAACCGGGTCGTCCGCGTCCTCGGCATCGATCCTGGCCTGCGCTTCACCGGCTGGGGCGTGATCGACGCCGCCGGCAACCGCCTGACCCATGTGGCCGATGGCGTCATCGCCACCGACGGCACCGAATCGGTCCCCCTGCGCCTCAAGGCCCTGCACGACGCCCTGGCCGCCCTGATGGTCCAATACCGCCCCGATGAAGCCGCGGTCGAGGAAACCTATGTCAACCGCAACGGTTCGGCCACGTTGAAACTGGGCTACGCCCGCGGCGTCGCCTTGCTCGCCCCGGCCCTGCTGGGCGTGACGGTGGCCGAATACGCCGCCAAAACCGTGAAAATGGCCGTCGTCGGCACCGGCGGCGCCGACAAGACGCAGGTCTCGATGATGGTCCGGCGCCTGCTCCCCGCCGCCACGCTGAAACGCGCAGACGCCGCCGACGCCCTCGCCGTCGCGATCTGCCACGCCCACCACCGCTCCTCCCGGCTCGCCTGGGCGAGGCCGGCGGCATGATCGCCCAACTCACCGGCCGCGTCGAAGCGCTGCAGGACGGAAGCTGTATCCTCGACGTCAACGGCGTCGGCTACCTCGTGCAGGCCTCGTCCCGCACCCTCGCTGCCCTCCAACCCGCGCCCGAACTGACGAAACTCCTGATCGAAACCCATGTGCGGGAGGACGCGATCACCCTCTACGGTTTCGCCGATTCCGCCGAACGCGACTGGTTCCGCCTGTTGACGACGGTTCAGGGCGTCGGCGCGAAGGTTGCGCTGTCGGTCCTGTCCGCCCTGTCCCCCCGCGACCTGATCGGCGCCATCGCCGCCGGCGACAAGGCCGGCCTGACCCGAGCCCCCGGCGTCGGCCCGCGCCTTGCCGTCCGGCTGCTGACCGAACTGCGCGACAAAGCCGGCGCGATGCCGTCCTCCCCAGGCTTCGCCGTCCCCCAGTCGACCCGTCCGGCCAGCGTCGCCGACGACGCCCTGTCCGCCCTGATCAACCTCGGTTACCGCCGCCCGGAAGCCCAAGCGGCAATCGGCCGCGCCACGGAGCGTCTCGGCGACGAAGCCGCGATCGACAGCGTCATCCGCGAAAGCCTCCGCGAACTCGCACGCAACCTGTAGTCCCGGTCGAAACCCCGCCGCACCCCGCTTCGCCGGCCCCTTGGCTTTGTTACGCGCTGGCGGGTAAGTTGGTCCGCGATCACATTGACCGATCCCTCGCCCGTTCCCCGCACCTGTGTCGCCGCAAGCGCTGAAACCGCCCGGATGTCCCACCGCCGACCGTTCCGGGACGAGCGAGCCGAAATTCTGAAGGAAACCGCCACAGATGTCCGATCTCGACACCGCCGGCTCCCGCGATCTCGCGCCCCGCTTGGGTGAAGTCATCCCGCCCGGGGAGCCTGCCGCGATCGAAGTCATCACCCAAAAGATCGAAACTCAGGTGCGGGCCGCCGCGGTCAGCAACCCCCCCGCCCGACGGGACGCCCACGCCAAGGCGCACGGCTGCGTGCGCGCCCATTTCGAGGTGCTGGACAATCTTCCCGCCAACCTGCGGGTCGGGGTATTCGCCAGGCCCCGGGTGTTTCCGGCCTGGGTCCGCTTTTCCAACGGATCGGGCACGCCAACCAAGGATTCGACCCCGGACGGCCGTGGCATGGCGATCAAGTTGATGGGGGTCGAGGACAGCCCCTCGACCACCCAGGACTTCCTCATGATCGACAACCCCGCATTCTTCGTGCGCAACGCCGCCGATTATGTGGTTTTGCAGACCGCGTCGAATATACTGAAATTCTTCTTCCCCGGTTTCAACCCGTTCAACTTCCGCTTCCATGAGCTTCGGGTGGCGCTCGCCATCGGTTTGAAGCGTGTCAGCAACCCGCTGAACCTGCGGTACTGGACGATGGTTCCGATCTCCTTCGGCGACATCGCCTGCAAATTCTCCGCCCGGCCCTGCCCGCCGCTCTCCAGCTTCACCGCGCGCGGCAATCCCAACATGATGCGGGTCAACATGGCAGCCCAGCTCGCGGCCGGCGATTTCGCCTTCGACTTCATGGTGCAGTTGCGCACCAACCCCGCGACGATGCCGATCGAGGATGCGACGATCGCCTGGGACGAAACCGCATCGCCGTTCATTCCGGTGGCGAGAGTGACGATCCCCAGACAGGTCTTCAGCACGCCGCAGCAGAATGCGTTTTGCGAGAACCTGTCGTTCACCCCATGGCATTGCGTGGACGCGCATCGGCCGCTGGGCGGCATCAACCGGGTGCGCCGCGTCGTGTACGAGGCGATTTCCAGCCTGCGTCACCGACTCAATCTGGCCCCGCGCATCGAACCCACCGACTTCACCGTCGAACCCTCATTGCCGGAATGACGATGCCGCGCCGTCTCTGGTTTTCCCCCGGGATCGCGAATACCCTGGGTGCCTAATCCTGGCATGACCGAAAAATACACCGAAGGGCAGAACACGTGGTCAATTCCTCCGCCAACGCCGGCTACAAATTCGCCGCCCAACCAGACTGGGCGCGCCTGCCTGACGAAATCCAGCTCGGCGACGTCGCCGGAATCGCCGTCGACCGCCAGGACCGGGTCTACCTCTTCAACCGCGGTGCCCATCCCGTCGTCGTCCTGAACAAATCCGGTGAATTTCTCACCTCCTGGGGCCACGGCGTCTTCGAAAACGCCCACGGCGCCTTCATCGGACCCGACGACGCCATCTACCTCACCGACAACGGCGACCACACCGTCCGCAAATTCACCCTCGACGGCAAACTGCTGCTCCAGATCGGCGAGCCGAAAAAACCGTCTCCCTTCATGAGCAACAAGCCTTTCTGCCGCTGCACCCACTGTGCCCTGGCGCCCAATGGCGACATCTATGTCTCCGACGGATACGGCAACGCCGCGATTCACAAATTCTCCCCCGACGGCAAATGGATCATGAGCTGGGGCGAACCCGGCACCGGTCCCGGTGAATTCAACCTCCCGCACAATGTCTGCTGCGACGCCGACGGCTGGGTCTACGTCGCCGACCGCGAAAACGACCGCGTGCAGATATTTGACGGCAACGGGAAATGCGAAACCCAGATCGTCAACATGCACCGCCCCAGCGCCCTGGCGATCACCAGCCGCCACGGGCCGGACTGCATCGTTGGCGAACTGATGTCCTACCTCAACGTCAACCGCCTCACCCCCAACCTCGGCCCACGCGTCAGCGTCTTCGCCCAAACCGGCGAACTGCTCGGGCGCATCGATCCAAAGAAGGGTCCGGGTCTGCAACCCGCCGAGTTTGTTTCGCCGCACAGCATCGCGCTGGATTCATCGGGCGATATGTACGTGGGGGAGGTCGCGGCCACCGATTGGGCAGCCGTTTTCCCCGATACACCCCATCCCGGCCAATTGGGGCGGTTTCAGAAGTTCACGCGGGTTGCGGGGTAAACAAACCGCTCATCCCGAGCCCAACATCCCCAACCGCTGAAGCAGATCGATCAGCACCAGGTTCACGTTGAACTTGAAATCGTCGGTGTCCCGCACCGTCGCGAATGCCCGTGCGATCGGCCAAAGCTCGAACGATTCAACCTCCCCATCCGCTGCCCGAGGCGTAAAACCCTCCGGCAGCGCCAAATCGTAACAATGCAGATGGTCCCGCCGCAGCCCCTCCGGCCGCTCCATCGCGTACCGGATTTCCCCGACATGCCGCGCCTCGGCGGCAAGCTCGGCCGGAATCGCCGCTTCCTCCGCCGCCTCCTTGATCAGACATTCGAACGGCGACAGTCCCGCCGGCACCCCGCCCGCGACGACATGATCCAGCTTGCCGGGATCGAGCAGCTTGTTCATCGCCCGCCGCGCCACCCAGACATGGAGCCCATCCGCCCGCCGCACCAGGCCATTCACATGCACCCCCGTGGCCTCGATCCCGAACGCCGGAATCGCCCCCCGATCGATCGTGCCCAGCACCCGCCCGTCCGCCGCCCGAACATCGAATGCTTCCCGTCGCCAACGGAACAGGCCGCGCTTGGCAAGCGCCTCGGCAATGCCGGGCAGGGCAGGGGGCGTGACCAGATCGACCCCAGCGCCCCCGCTCTCAATCCCCGGAAAATCCGCGAGCGCCGCCGCCATGTCCCGCCGCACCCATCCCACCGGCGTGCCGGCCAGAAGAAACGACACCCGATCCCCCGGAAGGGTCGCGGTATTGCAGGCGCGCGCATGGCGCATGAATCCAGCTTCCATTGCCATCGCCCATTGCCTTTCCATTGCCCCCGCAAAGTGCCACATCAGCACCCATGCGACCACATCACGGCGGCAACCTCCGAACGGCCGAGACCCCGGCGTCACTCCCCAAGGAGCAGCGCGGCAGCAACGGCAACATGCGCACCGTCCTCTCCCTCGCTCCCTACCTCTGGCCCAAGGACAACCCCGGCGCGCGGGTGCGCGTCGTCATCGCGCTGCTGTTCATGCTGCTGTCCAAGGTTGTCACCGTCTACGTCCCCATCGTCTACGGCAACATCGTCGACACGCTGGCCCCCAAGGACGGACGAGCGATGCTCGCCGTCCCGGTGGCACTGCTGATCGCATACGGCCTCGCCCGAATCGGCGGCGCCGGGTTCGGCGAACTCCGCGACGCCTTGTTCGCCTCCGTGCAACAACGCGCCGTCCGCCTTCTGGCCCTGCGCACCTTCCGCCACCTCCATGCGGTCAGCCTGCGCTTCCACCTCGACCGCCAGACCGGCGGCATGTCCCGCGTCATCGACCGGGGCGTCCAAGGCATGCAATCGGTGCTTCGGCTCGCGGTCTTCAACGTCGTGCCCACCGCGTTGGAGTTGGTGATGGTCACCGCCATCATCTGGCGCATGTTCGACTGGCGCTATGCCGTCGTCACCTGCGTCGCGGTGCTGGCCTATGTCGCCTACACCACACTGCTCGCCGGCCGCCGCGGCCGCTACCGCCGCACCATGAACGATACCGACAACGACGCCTCCACCAAGGCGCTCGACTCATTGCTCAACTACGAAACCGTCAAATACTTCAACAACGAAACCCATGAGGCCCAGCGCTACGACCACGCGCTCGAACGCTACGAACGCGCCGCCGTCCGCGTGCAGGTGTCGCTCAACATGCTCAACCTCGGCCAGGCCGCGATCATCGCCATCGGCCTGACGCTGATCATGCTGATGGCGTCCTACGACATGTATGATGGCCGCATGACCATCGGCCGCTTCGTCCTGGTCAACACCTACCTCATCCAGCTCTACCAGCCGCTGAACTTCCTCGGCATGGTCTACATGACCATCAAGCAGGGCCTGGTGGACATGGAGCAGATGTTCGCCTTGCTGCGGGTCGAACGCGAAATCCTCGACAAGCCCGACGCCGTCGCCCTGCCCGCCCACGGCGACGCCGGGGAGGTCCGGTTCGAGAACGTCCATTTCGGCTATCAGCCGACCCGCGAGATCCTGAAAGGCGTCGACTTCACCGTCCCCGCCGGCCACAGCCTCGCGATCGTCGGCCCCACCGGCGCCGGCAAATCCACCATCTCCCGCCTACTGTTCCGCTTCTACGACGTGACCGGCGGTGCGGTGCTGTTCGATGGCCAGGACGTCCGGAACGTGACCCAGGACAGTCTGCGCAGCGCCATCGGTGTGGTGCCCCAGGACACCGTGCTGTTCAATGACACGATCCGCTACAACATCGCATACGGTCGTCCCGGCGCCTCCCAGCCGGAAATCGAGGCCGCCGCCCGCGCCGCCCAGGTCCACGATTTCGTCCTCCGCCTGCCCGAAGGCTACGACACCCGCGTCGGCGAGCGTGGCCTGAAGCTGTCCGGCGGCGAAAAGCAGCGTGTCGCCATCGCCCGCACCATCCTCAAGAACCCCCGAATCCTCATCCTCGATGAAGCCACCAGCGCGTTGGACACCAGAACCGAGCAGGACATTCAGACGGCACTGCGCGCCGTCGCTCGCGACCGTACGACGCTGATGATCGCTCACCGCCTGTCCACCGTCGTTGACGCCGATGAGATCATCGTGCTGTCCGACGGCAAGATCGCCGAACGCGGCCGCCACGCCGCGCTGCTGGCGCGCGATGGCGTCTACGCCAGAATGTGGGCCATGCAGGCCGCCGAACAGGAAGAGGAAGCAGTCGAATGAACCCGAACCCCGAAGAAGCCCCGCCCGAACTCAGCCTCGCCGGCTCCGTCGTGGACAAGGCGATCGAATACATGACCGGTCAGAACGTCCCCCCGATCGCCATCGCCTCGGCCTTCCTTGGCGGCGCGGTCTCTCTGCTCGCACGGACAATGCCCGACGACTCCATCGTCCGGGTCCTCGAAAACGCAATCGCCAGCGTGAAATCCGGCGCGATCCATAACTGATCTTCCCCTCGCCGTTCGGCATCGCGATCCCCATGTCGGCGTGGAACAGCACCGGAGTGTTTGGTGACCACGATCGCCATCCGTCACGCCACGACCTCTCGCTATGCCAATCCCGTGGCGCTCGGTTCGCATCGCCTGATGCTCCGGCCCCGGGAGAACCGTGACCTGCGGCTTGTCGCCTTCGCCCTGAAAATCGAGCCCGAGGCCAAAGTCACCTGGGCGACCGATGTGCTGGGCAACGCCGTCGCCACCGCCGTGTTCCAAAGCCCCGCCGACACGCTGACGATCGAATCCCGGGCCACCATGGAACTCTTCGCACCCGCATGGCCGGTGTTTGATATCGCGGCCGCCGCCATCAATTATCCGTTCCCCTACAGGGACGACATCTGGACCGACCTCGGCGCCCTGACCGTCCGGCAATACCCCGACCCCGACAATCGTCTCGTCGCCTGGGCCAGGGGATTCGTGCGCGGACCGCTGACCGACACGCTGTCGCTGCTCAAGGACCTCAGCAATGGCGTGTCGGCCGCCACGGCTTATCAGGTGCGGGAAGATGAAGGCACCCAAACCCCGCTCGAAACCCTGGGCCGGGGCACCGGCACATGTCGCGATTACGCCGTGCTGTTCGCCGAAGCGGCCCGAGGGTTGGGCTTCGGCGCGCGGATCGTGTCCGGCTACATCAACAACCCCACCCAGCAGATCGCGATCCCCGGCACCACCCATGCCTGGGCCGAGGTCTACATCCCCGGCGCCGGCTGGATCACCTTCGACCCCACCAACCGCCTCGTCGGCGGTGCCAACCTCATCCCCGTCGCGGTCGCTCGGGATATCCATTTCGCCATGCCGGTGACCGGCAGCTTCATCGGCGCGACCGACGACTTCCTGGGTATGACCGTGGGCGTGGAGGTCGAACAGATCGACACCAACGTGCCCCCCTCGCAGCCGGCCTGAAACCGATCTATGCCTTCACCCTGAGGTAACGGAGGTCGTCGCATGGTCGCATTGCTGGAAACGCTGTCCTCAACCGAAGCCGAGGAAGCCGAATGGCGCCTCCGTTGCGACATGGCCGCCGTCTTCCGCATCGCCGCGCGGCATGGCTGGAACGAGCAGATCGGCAACCATAATTCCCTCATGTTGCCCGGCGACAAACCCACCTTCCTGATCAATCCCCGCGGCTATCTGTTCCAGGAATTGACCGCGCGGTCCCTGATCGTCTGCGACCTCGAAGGCAACGTCCTCCGCGGCACCGGCGAGTTACGCAAAGTCGCGTTCTTCATCCACGCCCGCATCCACCTGCAAAACCCCGCCGCGACCTGCGTCCTGCACGTCCACCCGCGCTATCTCACCGCTTTGTCGCTGCTCGAAGACCCCTCGCTGATCCTCGCCCACCACAATAACCTCCTGCTGAACGACCGCGTCGCCTACGACCTCGACGCCGTCGCCCCCGCCGACAGCACCGAAGAGGGCGACCGCCTCGCCGCCGCCCTTGGCGATAAATCGACACTGGTCATGGGTGGCCACGGCGTAACCGTCGTCGGCCCGACCGTGCACGACGCCTTCGACGAACTCTTCATCGCCGAGCGCACCGCGATGTACCAGATGACCGCGGTCGCCACCGGCCAGAAGCTGCGCACCCTCCCCGAAAACATGCGCCGCCGCTGGAACGGGCCGTGGGGCGACAAGCTGGACGCCCGCCTGCACCTCGATGCCTGGCGCCGCGTGCTGGACCGTGAGGAGCCGGACTATGCCCGGTAAGGGCTCCCCCCTCAGCGCGGCCTGACCGGCAGGCCCATCGCGCGGAACCGGGCTTCCACCACATCGAGGTCATGCAAGCCGGCGGGATTGGCCCGGCTGGGTTGCTCATGCAGGCGCGCCGCACGATGGGTCCGCCACAGTGACAGCAGCCGAGCCAGTTCCGTCAGTGGCGCCTGATGATCATCCACCCGCAGGTCGATATCGGAAAAATCCTCGGTGGTGATCAGGCGCAGCGCCGCCGATTGGCGGCCACGCCGGTCCCCACCCGCCGCCTCGCCAGCATCCAGCGCCGCCAGCATGCGCTCAGGCAGCGCCAGCGCGCCGCCATTGGCAAAGGCGGCCACCGTATCGGCCACCACCGCCTCGCCCGAGAGCATATTGCCGGCAACCGACCACCCCGCGCCGGTGACATGGCCGCACCATTCCACGCAGCGCTCTCCCGTCCAGGCAGCAGTGCGACCATGGCGGTCAATGGCGTGAACCTGGCGCAAAGCCCGGCCCTCATCCATGGCGAGCGCACCCGCAATGGCCAGATCAGGCGCCACGCCACGCGCCATGGCATCGAGAATGGCGGGGCCGAGATAGCGGTTGGTCATGCTCTGCGTGGCAACGGCCCCCACGCCAGCGCGCAGATGCGGCAC
>CAIRCM010000185.1 GCA_903877125.1 uncultured Acetobacteraceae bacterium
CGAACAGGCCCCAAGTCCTTGTTTTGATCGGCAGCTTTGTCGGCTTGCTGGCGCACTTATTTGCCGACGCTGCCTTAGGCAACGCCCAAAATTAAACGAGTCGGCCGACCACTCCCAAATCGATAGGGGTCGGCTCGTCCGGGCCATGACGATGTAACGGGACCGCCGCGACTTGGAGCGGTCATTTTTGCGCGTTGCCAAAGCCGCCCTGGCGATGCAAACCGGTCCCTCCAAAAAAACTGTATCAATCGATTGACACTGTTCCATCGCGCCCCCATGTCCCCCCGCGCAAACCTTGGAAAGCGCGACCTTGGCTGACCCGCCCACCCGCCACCGTCCCACGACCCAACCGCGGGGCGAAGACGCGAGACGCCGCATCCTCGATGCAGCGCTGGAGCTTTTCGCGCGCGACGGGTTCGACCGAGCGTCGACCCGCGATCTCGCCGAACGCGCCGGGGTCAACCTGCCGGCTATTCAGTATTATTTCGGCAGCAAGGAAGGCCTTTACCGCACCGTCGTGGAAGAAATCATCCACCTGATGGAAGCGCGTATCGGCCCCCTCGCCGCCCATATTCTGGCGGAACTGGAAGCGGCCAATCCGCCGCGCGCCCGCCTCGTGGCCATGTTGCGCGAGATCATGGAGGGCGTTGTCGGCCTCATGCTCGATGACGCCGCGCCGGGGCGGCAGGTCCGTCAGAAATTTTTCGCACGCATGGAAGCCGAACCCGATGCCGCGTTCGAGGCATTACAGGCCTGCATGATCCGTTCGGTATGCGTGCCGTGCCGCCTTCTGATCGCTCGCCTGACAGGCCTGGAGGCCGACGACGAGCGGGTCCTGCTGCGGGTGATGACCACAATCGGCTTGGCCAAGGTGTTCTGCGGCTGGGGCGTGGCCGGCTTTCTCGGCTGGACCACGATCGGTCCCGATCGCGTGCGCATAATCCAGACCACGATCGGCGACCAGATCGAGGCCCTTTTCCTCCACGAACGGAGCACTATCGCATGACCCCCCTGGCGCATTCCGCCCGCACGCTGCTGTTGACCTCGGTCATGATCGTCGCGGGCTGCGAGGTCGGGCCGAATTTCCAATCCCCCACCGCGCCGGCTGACACGCGTTACTCTCCCGCCCCGGTTTCACAGACCGCCGGCGTCTCCGTGCGCGGGGGCGCCGCGCAGCACTTCGACCCCAACCGCGATATTCCCGGCGACTGGTGGACGCTGTTCCGGTCGGAGCCGCTGGATCGTCTGGTGCGGCGTGCCCTGGCGCAAAACCCCGATCTTGAGGCGGCGCAGGCCGCGCTGCGACAAGCCCGGGAAAATCTGGCCGCCAGCTATGGTGGCCTGATGCCCACGGGCGGCGCCACGCTGCAGGCCGAACGGGAATTGGTGTCCGGTGCGGCGTTCGGGCAGCCGGGGCTGCATCAGACACTCAGCCTCGTGACGCCCACGCTGAATATTTCCTACCCCCTGGACGTCTTCGGCGGTGCACAGCGGCAGATCGAAGCGACGGCCGCTCAGGCCGAGTACCAGCGGTTCCAACTGGAGGCCGCTTATCTGACGCTGACATCGAATGTCGTGGTGGCGGCGATCCAGGATGCGTCCCTGCGGGGCCAGATCGCCGCGACGCAGGACATTATCGCCGACCAGCAGAAGGCGCTCGCGCTGGTGCAGTCGCGGCTGAATGTCGGTGCGGCCTCCCAAGCCGATTTCCTGAGCCAGCAGACCCAACTGCAGCAGACCAAGGCGACGTTGCCGCCGTTGCAAAAGCAACTCGCGCAAATGCGAAACCAACTGACAGCATTGACCGGGGAATTGCCGATGCATGAGGCCAGCGAGGTCTTCGACCTCGCGCACCTCACATTGCCGGTCGAGCTGCCGCTTTCGGTGCCGTCGCAACTGGTCGCGCAACGTCCAGACGTCCGCGCGGCCGAAGCAACCCTCCATGCCGCTTCCGCCAATGTCGGCGTCGCCATCGCCAACCAATTGCCGCAGTTGAACATCACCGCGAGCCTCGGTACGGAAGCGACCGGCTTCACGAACGTGTTTTCGCCGGCATCGGGTATCTGGACGCTCGCCGGCGGCGTCACGCAACCTTTGTTCAATGCCGAGACGCTGCTGCACAAGAAGCGCGCCGCGGTGGCGGCGTTCGAACAGGCCGCGGCGCAATATCGCAGCACGGTCGTGAAGGCCTGCCAGAACGTCGCCGACACGTTACGTGCTTTGCAATCCGACGCCGATGCCCTGGCGACGCAGGTGGCGGCCGAACGGACGGCGCTGCAAAGCCTCAATCTGTCGCGTTCGCAATTCCAGGCGGGGGCGATCGATTACCAGACGCTGCTGAATGCACAACGCACCTGGCAACAGTCGCGCATCGGCCTCGTTCAGGCCGAAGCCACCCGCTACGCCGATACCGCCGCGCTTTACCAGGCGTTGGGCGGCGGGTGGTGGCATCGGACCGACGTCGCGGATACTCACTAAGAAAGGCTGCATCCCATGATCAAACGTATGCTCATCATGCTGGTTGCCGTCGGACTGGTGCTCGGCGGCTTCTTCGGGTTCCAGATTTTCAAGGCCGGCATCATCAAACAGGTGATGGCCGCACTGGCCAATCCGCCGCAGACCGTATCCACCACAACGGCCACGACGCAGAGCTGGCAGACCCGTATCAAAGCCGTCGGCGGCCTGCGCGCGGTCAGCGGCGCCGACCTGTCGCTGGAGGTCGCGGGTATCGTCGACATGATCGACTTCCAGTCGGGGGACGATGTGCCCGCCGGCAAGATCCTGCTCAGGCTTCGCCAGGACGACGACATCGCCCGGCTGAACGCGCTGAAGGCGACGGCGGAACTGGCGCAGATCAACTACGATCGCGACGTCAAACAGTTCAAGGTCAACGCGATCAGCCAGGCCACGGTCGATACCGATCAGTTCAACCTCAAGAGCGCGCTTGCCTCGGTCGCGCAGCAGCAGGCGATCGTGGACAAGAAGGTTCTGCGGGCACCTTTCGCCGGTCACCTGGGTATCCGACAGGTCGATATCGGCCAGTTCCTCAATCCCGGCTCGGCCGTGGTGACCTTGCAGGCGCTGGACCCGATCTACATGGATTTTTATTTGCCGCAGCAGGCTTTGGACCGGATCAAATTGGGCCAGTCCATCGACGTGCGGGTCGACACCTGGCCCGACAAGCCGATCCCCGGTAAACTCGTCGCCATCGATCCGCGGGTCGACGCGACATCGCGCAACGTGATGGTGCGGGCGTCGCTGGCCAACCCCGACCGTCGGCTTCTGCCCGGCATGTATGCGACTGTCGAGATCGATGTTGGCCAACCCGAGCAGTTCGTGACGCTGCCGCAAACGGCGATCACGTATAATCCGTATGGCAGCACGGTCTTTCTGGTAACCGAACAAAACGGCCAGCAGCAGGTTCGGCAGACCTTCATGACGACCGGCGCCACGCGCGGGGATCAGGTCGCGGTGCTCACCGGCATCAAGGCAGGCGACATCGTGGTCACCTCCGGCCAGATGAAGCTGCACAACGGCTCCCCGATCAAGGTCGACAACAAGATACAACCGTTGAACGACCCGGCCCCCGTTCCCCTAGATCATTGAGGCGGACTCACCGTGAATTTCACCGACATTTTCATTCGCCGGCCGGTGCTCGCGTCGGTGGTCAGTCTGCTGATCCTGGTGCTGGGGCTGCGCGCGCTGGGCACGTTGCAGGTGTTGCAATATCCGCGCACCCAGAACGCGATCGTGACCGTCACCACCCTCTATTACGGTGCCGATCCCGACGTCGTGGCCGGGTTCATCACCACCCCGCTGGAGAACGCGATCGCCCAGGCCAACGGGATCGACTACATGACCTCCACCAGCACGTCGGGGGTCAGCACGATCACGGTCAATCTGCGCCTGAACTACGATGCCGATACCGCGCTGACCGAGATACAGACGAAAATCCAGTCGGTCCTGAACCAGTTGCCGAACGGCACGCAGCAGCCGTCATTGACGGTGAAGGTCGGGCAGTCGATCGATGCGATGTATATCGGTTTCAACAGCGCCGTTCTGCAGCCCAATCAGATCACCGACTATATCGTGCGCGCGGTGCAGCCGAAATTGCAGGCGGTGCCCGGGGTGCAGACCGCGGAGCTGCTGGGCGGCAAAAATTTCGCTCTGCGCGCCTGGCTGAATCCGGAAAAGCTCGCCGCTTACAACCTGACCGCGACCGATGTGTCGCAGGCCCTGGCGGCCAACAACTACATCGCTGGCCTCGGCAGCACGCGGGGGCAGATGGTGCAGGTCAATCTGACCGCCTCGACCGATCTGCACTCCCTCGATTCGTTTCGCGATCTGGTGTTGAAGCAATCCAACAACGCGATCGTGCGTTTGCGTGACGTCGCCAACGTCACGCTGGGCTTCGACGACTACGACACGACCGTCTGGTTCGACGGCAAGCAGGCCGTCTATATCGGCATCCAGGTCGCGCCCACGGCCAATCTGCTGGACGTGATCAAGGGCGTGCGCGCTGCCTTCCCCGACATCCAGGCGCAGTTTCCGGCCGGATTGAACGGGGAAATCGTCTATGACTCCACGGCCTTCGTGAGTTCGGCGATCAACGAGGTTGTCCGCACACTGATCGAGGCGATCGGCATCGTCACGCTGGTGGTGTTCCTCTTTCTGGGCTCACCGCGTTCGGTGCTGATCCCGGTGATCGCGATCCCGCTGTCGCTGGTTGGCACTTTCACGCTGATGCTGCTGTTTGGGTTCTCGATCAATCTGCTGACACTGCTGGCACTGGTGCTGGCGATCGGCCTGGTGGTCGACGACGCGATCATTGTCGTGGAGAACGTCAACCGGCATCTCGCGGATGGGATGCGTCCGGTGCCCGCGGCGGTGCAAGCCGCGCGCGAGCTTGGCGGGCCGATCATCGCGATGACGGTGGTTCTGATCGCGGTCTATGTGCCCATCGGCTTTCAAGGCGGACTGACCGGCGCGCTGTTCACCGAATTCGCCTTCACCCTTGTCGGCGCCGTCACGGTGTCCGCGGTTGTCGCGCTGACGCTGTCACCGATGATGGCGTCGCACATCCTGCGCCGCAGCGATGACATCCGCCCCTGGGAGCGGCGGCTGGTTCGGGTCATCGACGGATCGTTCGAGCGCCTGCACCGGCGTTACGATCGATGGCTGGCGGGCAGCCTGAACTATTTGCCGGTGACCGCTGTCTTCGCGACCATCATCCTTGGATCGATCTATTTCCTGTATGGCGCGGCGACGAGCGAACTGGCACCGCAGGAAGATCAGGGGGTGATCATCGCCGTGGCCAACACGCCGGCCAATTCCACGTCGCAACAGCGAACTGTTTACGACCGGCAACTCTACAGCACGTTCGCCAGCTTTCCCGAGACGGATCATGTCTTCCAGCTCGATGTACCCGGCGTCGATATCGGGGGCATGGTCCTGAAGCCGTGGGACGCTCGGACCCGCACGACCGCGACACTGCAGCCGGCCGCACAAAACGCGCTGAACGGCATCGCGGGCGCCCAGGTTGTCGCGTTCCAGCCGCCGCCGTTGCCCGGCAGCCAGGGGTTGCCGATTCAGTTCATCATCGGCAGTACCGACCCATTCCTTAACATCAACGATGTCGCGCAGAAATTCCTTCAGGACGCGCAGGCAAGCGGACTGTTCATCTTCCTCAACACCGACCTTCGCTACGACAACCCGAAAAGCACGGTCGAGATCGATCGTGAAAAAGCCGCCCTCCTTGGCCTGAAAATGAGCGACATCGGCGGTGCGCTCGGCTCGATGTTGGGCGGCGGTTACGTGAACTATTTCGGCCTCGCGGGACGGTCGTACCGGGTCATCCCGCAGGTGCAGCAGCGGTTCCGCCTGAACACCGACCAGTTGCTCGACTATTACATCCGCACCGGGACTGGCACGCCAGTGCCGCTGTCGACGATCGCGACGATCAAGACGACGACGGAGCCGGAAGCGCTGAACCACTTCCAGCAGCTCAACGATGCCATGATCCAGGGGGTGATGACGCCTGGTGTGTCCCTGGGCACGGCGGTGGCTTATCTGAACGACCTCGCGAAACGGGATCTCCCGCCCGGCTACACGGTCGATTACGGCGGACTGACCCGGCAGTATATTCAGGAATCCGGCGGCTTCGTCGTGACCTTCGGATTCGCGCTGATCATCATCTACCTCTCGCTCGCCGCATTGTTCGAAAGCTTCCGCGATCCGCTGATCATCCTCGTTTCCGTGCCAATGTCGATTGCCGGCGCGCTGTTCTTTGTCGGGCTCGGCCTTGGTGGCGCGAGCCTGAACATCTACACCGAAGTCGGGCTGGTGACGCTGATGGGGCTGATCAGCAAGCACGGCATTCTGATCGTCGAGTTCGCCAACGCGCTGCAAGTGGAAGGAAAATCCAAACGCGAGGCGATCCAGGAGGCCTCATCGATCCGACTGCGGCCGATCCTGATGACCACGGCGGCGATGGTGTTCGGCGTGGTGCCGTTGATCGTGGCGAGCGGTGCGGGCGCGGTATCGCGTTTCGACATGGGGCTGGTGATTGCCTCGGGGCTTTCGATCGGCACGCTGTTCACGCTGTTTGTGGTCCCGGCGGTCTACATGCTGATCGCGGCCAACCATCGGCGGGCGCCGGCGGAGGTCGCGGAGGGCCCGGCCGGCGGGCCGAACCCGTCGCACGCTTAGGGCCTGTTCGAAAATAATCGAATCGATGCAACTACACCGGCCGTCCGCCCTGGATCTGGATGCGCCGGGCAACCCGGCGGTACGGCCCGGCATCGTTGACGGCCATGTGTTTGACGCAGCGGTTGTCCCAGAACGCAATGGAACCTGGTGTGTAACGGAACCGACAGGTGAACTCTGCCCGATGGCCGTGATCGAGCAGATAGTGAAGCAGCGGCCGGCTTTCGTCCTCGGTCATGTGTTCGAAGGCGACGCAATGCGACTGGTTGAGGAACAATGCCTTCCGGCCGGTTTCCGGATGGGTGATGACAGCGGGGTGAAGGTTGATGGTTTCCCGCCAGTCCGCATCCTCCCGCACCGCCGTGCTGCGGCTTTTGCTGACCGCCGCGCGCGGTCCGGCGAGGTTGCGGTCGGTGTGCACCACACGCAGGCCTTCGAGCAGCGTTTTCATCCCGTCGGACAGCGTTTCGTAGGCGCGGTATTGGTTCGCGAACAGCGTATCGCCGCCATAAGGCGGGACGTCGATGGCATAGAACACCGCACCCATCGGCGGTTCGGCGACCATGGTGGTGTCGTGGTGCCAGTGCTCGCCGACGATGCGGGCATCGCCCGGGTTACGGACGACATTCACGACCTCGGGATCGGCCTGGGTCCCTTTGAAGTTGGGATGGACGAAGATCTCGCCGAAGCGGCGGACGAAGCGCTTGTGCTGGTCGACATCGAGGGTCTGGTCGCGGAAGAAGATGACGCAGTGGTCGAGCAGCGCCTGCCGGATGTCGGCGATGGTGCCGTCCGGCAGGTCCTGGGACAGGTCCACACCGCCGATTTCCGCGCCCAAGGCGCCGGCGATAGGTTGAATGTCGAGTGATGCGTTGCGCATTGCTGAAAATCCTTACTTGAGACCGGCGATGGTGCGGGGCTCGCCCGTTACTTCCAGGATGTGCATCCCGGTGTTGGCTCGATCGACGATGTAGATGTAGCCGCGGTCGTCGGTCTCGACGTTGTTGGTCTGGATCGCGACCTTGCAGCGGTCCTTGCCGTCGACCTTGATGCAGCGTTCGTCGGTGTCCTTGGTGATGGAGGGGATGAAATACCCGACCTCCCGCGGTTGGTAGGGGTTGCGGATGTCCAAGGCGCGCACGCCGGCGTTGAAGTAGGAGATGAACGCCAACTTGTTGCGGAAGACCGGTTCCATGCTTTCGTTCGAAGAATGGGAGCCGAACCGCCCTCCCCGCTCGCAGAAATTCCCGCCGAGTTCGGGCGCGGTGAAGTTGGACACGACCATGCCTTTGGCTTCCACCGTGAAGTCGGCGAACCACACCATCTGGCGGGCTTCCTGGCACTCGTTCAGAATCTGCTCGTTCACGATCATGATGAAGTCGCGCTTGGCGCCGATCTTGTCGTGGAGGAAGCCCGGCACGGGGACGCCGATCATCGGATAGGTGGTGTGGGCGCCGATCAGCGGCGAGAGATCGAGGCGACCGACCTGCGGATACAGCAGATTTTCGGGGGTTGGTTCGGCGGGGCCGTGGATCAGCTTGTCGCGATCGACGATCTGCACGATGCCGCCGCCGTTGGTCCCATAGCCGAAGTAGATGCGATTGCCCGCGGGGCCGGTGGAGATCATGCCGTGCAGCATCGTCGGCACCGAGCCGGTCGCGCCGGGCTGCTGGCCGGGGAGGCCGAAATTACGGATGAATTTCGGGTGCACCGGATCGGACATATCGTAGACCTGGGTCATGCGCGGCACCCGCCAGCCCTCGGCGCCCGATACCAGGTAAGCGATGCCGGTCTCGCATTCCCACCAGCTCTTGTGCGTGCCTTTCAGGCCGGTCAGGCGGGTGAGCAACACGGGGTTCGCGGGGTCGGTGACGTTCCATACCTCGTGCGCCTCGTTGCCGAAGGGACGGAGCATGAAGACGGCTTTGGGATCGGCCTTGTAGAAGGCGGCACCGTCGCAGACGCGCACCATCTGTGCGCCGCCGTCCTCGAACAGACCTTCGGCGCCGGGAATATGGGCGAGGTATTTCGGGTGGACGGGATCGGTGACGTCGACGATGGACGTGCCGTTGAACTCGGCCTTGCCGGTCATCGGATTGACCGGCGCGGCGACCCTGTTGGTGCCGCCGTGGTGCCCGATGTAGGCGATATAGCGATTGCCCTGACGATGGATGGTGGGCTGGTAGGCGGATCGGGCCTGAAGATCGTCGTAGCCCACGAGGCGCATGTTCTGCGCCTCCGGCGGGTCGCCGATTTTCGGCGTGTCTGAGCGCACCTGGGCTTGGGCCAGGGTTGCGAACAGCAGCAGCGCGGCTGCCAGGATTCCGATTTTCATGGACGTTTCCCCCCGTTCAATTATTGGCCGCCCATTGCTGGAACGGTTTGTCCCGCAAGACCGCGACCGCGGCCGCTTCCTCGGCCTCGCTGATTGGATTGTTCGACACGAGGGTCGCCACCACCGCCTTGCAGTCGCTGGCGACCACGATCGACAGGACATGGGTGGTTCCGACGAAGCGGTTGTCGATCCGAAAGACCCGCTTGCGGCCCTTCAGATCGCCGATGGCGGTGACCACGCCGGGCGCTTCCGCGGTGTAGGTCTCGGCATGCAGATCGACGTCGCCGATGCGGTCGATCTCATCGTCGTTGGCAACGCCGGTGTAGCAGTTGCAGAATCCAACCTTGGTGCGGGCATACATGCGGACCCCGCCGGGGCAGCCGTCGTTGTCGCAGACAAACGCCATCCCGGTCCCCCAGTTATCGATCGGCGGGGTCCATTTCGCCTCGTGCCACACCGGTCTCGTACCTCCCGCATGCGTGCTTGTGCCGTAATGCGCGGCGACGGCGGTCGCACTGAGGCATACGGCGGCGGCGATGAGGGCGGTGCGGTGTTTCAAAAGCCGGTCCGTGTCGCGGCGACGGTGTAGTGCTTGCGCGGGAATTCCTCGGTGTAGCTGCGCAGCTTGCTGCCGGCCTTGCTGCCCATGTCTCGGTAGGGCTTCGATTTCAGCTTGGCAACGTCGATGTCGATACCATGACCGGGGACGGTGGGCAGGTCGACGAAACTGTCCTGCACGACCAAGGGCGCGATGGCGATCTCGTCGCAAGCGGGCTTGAGGTTGATGAAGCACTCGGCGATCCAGAAATTCGGGATCATGGCCGAGAACGCCACGGTGGCGGCGAGACCGACGAGGGTGGAATTGTAGTTGTGCGGCGAAATCGCGACCGCGTGGGGCTGTGCCATCGCGGCGATGTCCAGCATGGCCGAGATTCCGCCGCAGTTGCAGATGTCGGGGTTGAGGATATCGGCGGCCCGAGCGGTGAGGCATTGGGCGAAAGATTCTTTGGAGTAGATCGCTTCGCCGGTGACGATCGGGATGCCGGGCAGCGCTCGGCGGACCTCAGCGACCAGCTCGATATTGTCGGCGAGGCAGGGTTCCTCGTACCAGCCGATGTCGTATTCGCGCAGACGGTGGCCGATGCGGATCGCGTGCATGGGGGAGAGACGGCGGTGGCACTCGACCAGCAGACCGAAGTCCGGACCGAGGGTCTCGCGCATGCGTTTGACGTAATGGACGACGTGATCTTCGTCCTCGCGATGGATGAAGCTGCGCCAGGGGCCGGGGAACGGGTCCCATTTCAGGGCGGTGTAGCCCATTTCCTTGACCTTGAGGGCGCGTTCGAGGTTTTGCTCGATCGACTCCGTGCCGCTCGACCAGCCGTTGGCATAGACCTTCACCCGTTCGCGGGAGGCGCCGCCCAGCAGGTTATACAGCGGCAGTTTGGCGTGTTTGGCGACGATGTCCCAGGAGGCGATTTCGATCGCGCTCCAGGCACTCAGCAGGTCGAGGGAGGTGCGCCGCATCGCGAAGTCCTCGAACAGGACCTGCGCGGTGTGGCGGATGTTGAAGACGTCGCGGCCGATCACGTATTTGGCCATGGCTTGCAGGAGCTTCTCGGTGATCAGCTCCTTGCCGGGGGTGATGTAGGCCTCGCCCCAGCCGTGGAGGCCGGATTCGGTTTCGACGCGGCAGAACAGCAGATTTTTGGCCGTGCCGGGGTCGAACAGGAAGGTCTCGATGCGGGCGATCTTCATGGGGGCTTCCTCGGGCTTTGTTGGGTGGAAGGCTACGATGGGGCTTGGGGGGTGGCAACATTGGGGCTGGAACAGGTCGGGCGTCCGCACGTCAAGTATCTCCGCGACAAGCGCTGGGACCCGCTACGCGGCAGCGATTGGCCGAAAGGTCGATATCCGTCTTGTGCCTGCTGGAATAGGACGCGACGCCATGGTGCACGCGTAAGCTGGAACCGGCTATCGACTTTCCCTCTCTGGAATTTGACAAACTTCTCCCCCCCCAAACCGACCGCACGCTGGCCGAGCATCGGTGGGCCCAGCCAGACCCGTCGCACCGAACGGACTCCGCCCTTCGTCTGAAATGCTGTAATCTTCCCCCGGCCGGCCCCCGGCGGAGGAACGCAAGACATGAAAATCTTCTACGGCTGGATCGTCGTGGCCGCCGGCTTCGTCATCACCTGCATCGGCCTTGGCACCGCCATGTCGCTCGGTGTCTTCCTCCTGCCGATCACAACCGCGATGGGCTGGTCCCGTACCGACGTATCGTTCGCGGTCGTGCTGACCTTTCTGTCCATGGGCGTTGGCTCCTTCTTCTGGGGGGCGATATCCGATCGGTTTGGCACCCGTGTGGTACTGCTGTGCGGCGGTGTGCTGCTGGGCGCCGGCCTGATGGGGGCGAGCCAGGTCACGCAGGTCTGGCAGTTTCAACTGCTCTGGGGCGTTCTTGGCGGGCTCGCGGCCGGCAGTTTCTTCGCGCCGCTCACCGCGATCGCCTCGCGCTGGTTCACCAAGCATCGCAGCCTGGCGGTTGCGCTGATCACCTCGGGCATGGGGCTGGGATCGATGGTGATCGCGCCCACCGCGCGCGCCATCATCGCGGTTTCGGACTGGCGCACGGCGATGTTCGACCTGGGGCTGCTGGCCCTCGCGGTGGTGTTGCCGACCTCGCTCCTGGTGCGCAACGCCCCGGTCGAACCGGTGCTGACTTCTTCCGGTCGCGCGGCAGACGACCGGGGCTTCACCGTCGCGCAGGCGCTGCGCACGCCGCAGTTCGCCGCGGTGGCAGGCACCTTCTTCGCCTGTTGCACCGCCCATTCCGGCCCGATCTTCCATATGATCAGCTACGCGATCGACTGCGGCGTGCCGGCGATGACGGCGGCGACCGTCCTTGGCACCGCCGGCGTGGCGTCGCTGGTCGGACGAATCGTGTTCGGCCTGACCGCGGACCGGTTGGGTGCGAAACCGACGCTGGTCGGGGGACTGCTGCTTCAGGCCACGTCGATCCTGGTCTATGATTTCGTCCGCACGCCCGCGGCATTCTACGCCGTCGCGATGGTCTTCGGCCTGTCCTACGGCGGTGTCATGCCGCTGTATGCCATCCTGGTGCGGGAGTATTTCGGCGCCCGCATCATGGGTTCGATGTTCGGGGCGGTGGCAATGGTGTCGACCATCGGCATGGCGATCGGGCCCTGGGCAGGCGGATACATCTTCGACCATTTGGGCAGCTATGGCTGGCTCTACATCGGCGCCAGCGCGATCGGCCTGGGCGCGGCGGCCATCGCGTTCGTGTTCCGCGCGCCGGACCCGGCCATCCGGCTGCAAGCGGCATAATCCGAGGGGAGACAGTCCGGCAAGCTGCACCGCAGCGCGTCATCTTCACGGCCCGGGAGGATGCAATCTTGTGTCGAGCGCGAATGGCTCTTGCGAACGCCGCTTGTATTGGCCTCGCGCAGTCGAGGGGTTGAAAATCAAATTCCAGCTACGAGCAGAGATTGTGCTGGGAATAACGACGAACGCGTGGCTGGCCAGCAGCGAGTCCCCAAAGTCCTTCTGTCCAGCCCCGGGCGTGCCAGGCAATAACCAATGGGGGTTGGGAACGTCCGCAGGCAACACGACTTTGACCCTGGCGATGTCTGTAATCGCCAAGGACGTCAGAACCCTCGGTGCGGTATCCAGCCCGGAGAAGCCGACATGGGCTGCGACCTCCAGGATCGCCGTCGCGGGATCGAGGGAGCAATAAACGACTGGCGTACCCTTGTTGTTCCAGCGTCCGCCTGACAGCCGGGCACCCTTGCCGCTATCCCAGGTCCTTTTGAACTTCGTGAGGTCGAGACGCCACGCGACAAGACCACCGGAACCCAAAGGCGGCGGCAATGGTGTCACGTGTAGACCCCGTACTCGATTCGGGTAAGCAGATCGTCGACCAGCGCCGCCTGATCCGGAGCGGCAAGCAAATCGATCGGACGCCGGTTGCCCAGACCTATGGCCGGACGCTGCAGCCATCGCTTGGCCGCTTCGCGAGAGCCCAATACCATGGTCGCCCGAGACAGAATTTCGTCGTGTACAGGGACGTCACCGTCGGCCTTGCGGCGGCTTGGGCCGGGCGGCGTATGCGATTGGCGGACTGGAAGCCTTCTATCGGCCCGTGTGCCTGTCACCCATTCGCGCGTAGCCCATGGCGCGCGCTCGCGTGTCGCAGTTTCGCTCATGGCACCCTCATTCGGGCAGGCACATGTGAATGACGCCCCTGCCCGACATGGTGGGGGTTGTTATCCACGTCGTTGATCAAGCAGCCAGGGACTTGACCCGTGCGGCGTTCCGGGCCGCGTCGGACAAGGCTGGCATCACCAACTCCTCGATATGTTTGGCCGAACGATCGATAGACGCGATACCACGTCCATTTCGCGTCTGGATGACGGCCCATTCGAGAAGGGACAGCGCTGTGTTAAACAGCTCCTTCCTTGTATCCAGCGCGCACGCTTCCATGAGCCAATTGAGACGCTCAAGCTGCGCGGGAGCGAGATCGAGCTGGACCCGTGTCTTGGCGTCGGTCGCCTCCGGCGCGGAGGACGGCGTCCTTAGGGCTGTTGGCATGATTTTACGCTCCTTCTACCAGTCGCCACGGGTGGCCCAGCCCCATGGGGCGTCGGCCGCGGATCTTCAGGCGGTTCCGTACCTGCGCCCTCGGCGACCGATGTCTCCGTTCGGACGATTTACGTATCGGCCAATTCCAATCCGCTGAACGCCCATTCGTCCAAAGGGCGCTTCATCGCCTTCTATCCGCTCTATACAGGAGTAATATAGGAGTTTTACATGAGTATTTCAAGAGGGAAACCGACACATCCAATGGAAGGCCACACACCTGCCGCAGCCGATTGAACCCCACCATCGCGCCGCGTAGCATGTCTGGAGAGTATCGCACGCAGCCGTCCCCGGAGGAAACAATGGACTTCGAACTCATCACCTACGAGGTGCGCGGCACCACCGCCGTCATCACCCTCAACCGGCCGGAGCGGCGCAATGCGTTGTCGGGCAAGTTGTTGCGGGAGTTGAACGCGGCGCTGCTGGAAGCGGACGAATACAATCCCGTGCATTGTGTCGTGCTGCGCGGCGCCGGCCCGCATTTTTGCGCCGGGGCGGATCTGAACGAGTTCTCGTCCGGCCGCGGCCCCGACTATCGCGGCCGGCAGGAGATCGACGACGACATCTGGCAGCTGGAACAGGGCCAGCGGATGCGCATTCAGATTTTCGACATGCACAAGCCGGTCATTGCCCAGGTGCATGGGACCTGCATCGGGATCGGCACCGAACTCGCCTGGTTCTGCGACATCATTCTTGTTGCCGACGATGCGCGGATCGGGTTCCCCCCGGTCCGCGATCTCGGTACACCGCCGGGGTCGATGTGGCTGTATCACTGCGGGCCGCAATGGGCGAAGCGGCTGCTGCTGACCGGCGATTCGTTGTCGGGTCGGGACTGTGCCGAAATTGGATTGGCCCTGAAATCGTATCCCGCCGCGGAACTGGAAACCGAGACGATGCGCCTCGCCGACCGCATGGGCTTGGTCGATCCTCATCTGCTGTCGGCCAACAAGCGGATGGTCAACCTCGGCCTCGAACTGATGGGTGCTCGGACTCTGCAACGAATCGGGGCGGAAATCGACGCGCGCGGGCACCTCGCGCCCAAGGCGATGGCGTTCAAGGCGACGATGCGGGAACACGGCGTAAAAACCGCGTTCCAGGCGCGCGACGCGGCGTTCGGAAGCGGGTATGCGTCGGTGCATGGCCGCGATCCCGACTGATCCCCCGATCCTGTTCCGCGACCAGCGCTATGTCGTGTTGGACAAGCCCGCCGGTTTGCCGGTCCATCCGGGGCCTCGGGGCGGGCCGAGCGTGGAGGATTGGTTTGGCGGTTTGTCGCGACGGAAGGATGGGCCGTGGTTGGCGCATCGGCTGGATGCCGACACGGCCGGGTGTCTGGTCATCGCGCTGCGCAAGGCGGCGCTGATCGCGGCGCAGGCGGCATTCGCGGAAGGACGGGCCGAGAAGGTGTATTGGGCGGTTGTCTCGGGCACCCCGCACGAGGATGGCGGGACCGTCGATCTGCCGTTGGCACGACGGGATTCGCGCATGGGATGGCGGATGGCCACCGATCCGGCCGGCCAGGCGGCGGTGACCGATTGGCTGGTGCTGGGGCGCGCGGACGGCCTGGCGTGGCTCGAACTCCGGCCCCATACCGGCCGCACCCACCAGATCCGGGTGCATTGCGCGGCGTTGGGTTGGCCGATCCTGGGCGACCCGGTTTACGGCTCAGGTGCCGGTTCGTTGCATCTGCTGTCCCGCGCGATCCGGTTGCCGGTGGACCCGCCGCTGGCGGCGGTCGCGGAACCGCCGTCCCATATGCGGGCGGCGCTGGGTGCCTGTGGCTGGGTGATCGGTCGGGCCACTCGAAGTGATCGAAAAAATTCATGATCCGGGCAACTTCAATTTAACGGGCAATCGGTCTAGGTTACTGGCGTTGGGAGGCAAGGCGGGGCCGCGGGCAGTTCGTCCGGGTAACGCGCCTTCCCGATCCATCGTCCTGAAAGCTGAAAGGAACCCGTCTCATGGCCGCGCTCAAGGGAAGCAAGACCGAAGACAATCTGAAGGCCGCGTTCGCCGGCGAATCGCAGGCTAACCGCCGCTACCTCTATTTCGCTCAGAAGGCGGACGTTGAGGGCTACAACGACGTCGCCGCTGTGTTCCGTTCCACGGCCGAAGGTGAAACCGGCCACGCGCACGGGCATCTGGAATACCTGGAAGAATCCGGCGACCCGGCCACCGGCCTGCCGATCGGCTCCACCAGCAACAACCTGGCGGCTTCGGTTGCTGGCGAAACGCACGAGTACACCGACATGTACCCGGGCATGGCCCGCACGGCGCGCGAAGAAGGCTTCGACGAGATCGCCGGCTGGTTCGAGACCCTGGCGAAGGCCGAGCGTTCGCACGCTGGCCGGTTCCAGAAGGCTCTGAACGAGCTGGGCTAAACCTTCCTCTTTGGGAAGTGATCTGGCGTCATGGTCGGCAGCGGCCGACCATGACGTACCAGTTATGACTGATCAAGCATAAATCAAGGGTCATTTTCATGAGAGAAGGCAGCCTGGAGGCGCCGACCCGCCATCCGATTCCCTGGCAGGATGAGTCGTTCTACGACCCCGAGGAAATCGAGAAGGAGTTGCGCCGGGTTTTCGACATTTGCCACGGTTGCCGCCGTTGCTTCAATCTGTGCGATTCCTTCCCGCGTCTGTTCGATCTGGTCGACGCCGCGCCGTCGGAGGAACTCGACACCGTCGACAGCAAGGATTTCAAGAGCGTCGTGGACGCCTGCACCTTGTGCGACATGTGTTACATGACGAAATGTCCTTATGTGCCGCCGCACGCCTTCAACCTCGATTTCCCGCATCTGATGCTGCGGTATCGGGCGATGGAGGAGCGGCAGGGGCAAATCCCGTTCGCCGACAAGCAACTGGCCGAGACGGACCGGAACGGCGCGCTGGCGACGCTGGTTTCTCCGTTGGCGAATTGGACGACGAAGCGGGGCAATGCGACCGCCGGGCGGGTGCTGCGGTCGCTGGCGGGCCTGCACAAGGATGCCGAGCTGCCGAAATACGCCAGCCATGCCTTTACCAAGGACAACGACCTTCCCGTCGTGAATAAAGACGCGCCAGCCCATGGGCGCAAGGCGGTGCTGTACGCGACGTGCTTCGTCAACTTCAACGAACCGCATGTCGGTGTGGCCGCGCGGCAAGTATTGGCGCGCAACGGGGTGGAAACGACGGTCGTTTATCCCAGTTGCTGCGGCATGCCCTTGCTGGAGCAGGGCCGCATCAAGGATGTCGCGGCCAACGCCCGCAAAGTATCGGCGGAAATGCGGCCGTGGATCGAGAAGGGTTACGACATCATCGCGCTGGTCCCGTCCTGCGGATTGATGTTGAAATCAGAATGGCCATTGATCCTGCCGGACGATCCCGATGTCGCGCTGCTCGCTCGGGCAACCTTCGATATCAGCGAATATGTCGTCGATATCGCGAAGAAGGAAGGACTGGCGCCGGGTATGCAGACCGTTCCAGGCACGCTGTCATTGCATATGGCGTGTCATGCGCGGGCGCAGAACATGGGGCAGAAGGGGGCCGAGATGCTCCGTCTGATCCCGGACGCTTCAGTCAAGGTGATCGAGCGCTGCTCGGGGCATGGCGGGTCGTGGGGATTCAAGGAAGAGTGGTTCCCCGTGGCGATGAAGGTCGGAAAACCGGTGGCAAATCAGGCGCAGAAGAATGGCGCGGGTTTCGTCATGTCGGAATGTCCTTTGGCCGGTGTGCACATCGTTCAGGGTATCGAGGCGCTGGGGCAGGATGGGCCAAAGCCGGAGCTGGTGACGCATCCGATCCAGTTGCTGGCACGGGCTTACGGGTTCTGACCCAAGCTGAACCATGACGGCTTTGTTTTGAGGGAGTTCACTCCATGGCTAAACGCATCATCACGCCGGCCGATATTCTTCCGGCCGCGGAATACGCGAAGAACCGGGCGCAACTGCGGCGCGATATCACCGCGAAGAAGCGCAACAGGCGGGTCGAGGTCGGCCCTTACGTGACCTTCTACTTCGAATCCTACGATACGATGTGGCACCAGGTCCAGGAAATGGTCTACATCGAAAAGGGTGGCGCCGAGCAGGTGCCTGGGGAATTGGAGGCGTATAATCCGCTGATTCCGAATGGGTCCGAACTCACCGCCACGTTCATGATCGAAATCGACGACCCGATCCGCCGTGCCCGCGTGCTCGACGGCCTCGGCGCGATCGAGAACACGGCGTTCCTGAAAATCGGCAATGAAACCATCCGCTGCGTTGCGGAAGCGGATCAGGACCGCACGCGGGAAGACGGCAAGGCGTCGTCGGTTCAATTTGTCCACTTCCCGTTCACGCCGGAACAGATCGCCGCGTTCTCCAAGCCGGACGCGGGGGTGGTGATCGGGTTCGATCATCGCAACTACGGCCACATGGCCGTGGTGCCCGAGAATGTGCGGGCCGAATTGACGACCGACTTCGGGTAACCGACACTGATGGGCAGGAGGAACCCTGTCCATGTCATTGCGCGAAAAGGCCGCCGTCACCGGCGTGGGTGAAACGCAGTATCTGCGCGGCACCGACCGCACGGCGTTGTCGTTTCAGTTGGAAGCCTCGCTGGCTGCGATCCGCGACGCCGGGTTGAAGCCCACCGACATCGATGGGCTGATCCCCTATGGGCACGGCGCGGTGGCGGAGGATTTCGTCACCAATTTCGGCATCAAGGACCTGCGGTTCTCAGCCACCACGCCAATGGGCGGGGCGTCCTCGGTCGCTGCGATTCAGTGCGCGATGGCGGTGATCGACGCCGGCATCTGCAAGCACGTGCTGCTGTCCCTGGGCCGCACCGGCTACTCCGGCGGACGCATCGGCACCCGGGTGCAGCAGATGCCGCAGTTCCGCACGATCGGCGAGTTCGAAATGCCGCTGGGGGCGATTGCGCCGGCGCAGCTTTATGCCCCGATGGCGCGGCGGCATATGGAGCTTTACGGCACCACGTCCCGCCAACTTGCCGAGATCGCGGTCACGACCCGATACCACGCATCCCTGCAATCCAACGCAACGATGCGGACGCCGATCACCATCGACGACCACCAGGCGAGCCGGATGATTTCGGACCCGCTGCGGCTTTTGGACTGCTCGCTGGAAAGCGATGGCGGGGCGGCGGTGGTGATCAGCGCGCCGGATGTCGCCAAGGACCTTGCGAAGCGGCCGATCATGGTGATGGGCGTCGCGGAGGGGCACCCGGACTCGCCATCCGCCATCACCCAGCGGCCCGACCTGACAACACTCGGACTCGCCAAGGCCGCGCCCAAGGCTTTCGCGATGGCGGGCATCACGCCCGGCGATATCGATGTGGCGGAAGTCTATGATTGCTTCACCTATATCGTGATGTGCCAGCTTGAGGATCTCGGCTTCTGCAAGAAGGGCGAGGGTGGCGGCTTCATCGAAAACGGCGCGCTCGGGTTGAAGGGGCGCCTGCCGGTCAACACCCATGGCGGGCTGCTGTCCCAGGCGCATATGGCGGGGATGAACCACATCGTCGAACTGACGCGCCAGTTGCGGGGCGAGGCCGCGGCGCAGGTCGCCGATGCCGAGATCGGTCTGGTGACCGGCTATGGCGACATGGGCGATGGCGCCCTCGCGATCATGCGGAGGGCCTAGGCGTGTACGACAAGCTTGTCCCCTCCCCTACGCCGGACACGCAGCCTTATTGGACAGGACTTCGGGAACACCGGCTTTGCCTTCAGACCTGCGCCGATTGCGGGAAAGTGCGGCATTATCCCCGGCCGGTTTGCGACGCGTGTTACTCGATGAACGCGACCTGGACCGAAGCATCGGGACGCGGGACCGTGCATAGCTGGACGATCACGCATTACGCGTTCCATCCGGGCTTCAAGGGCGATCTGCCGTATATTCTGTTGACTGTCGATCTGGCCGAGGGCGTGCGGATGAACGCACAGGCTCGGGGGATTGGGCAGGCCGATCTGCGGGTTGGGCTACCGGTAAAAGTGACTTACGACGCGGTGACGGACGAGCTGACCCTGCCGGTGTTCGAATTGGATCGGTAACGGGGACAGCGCGGAGTCGCACCATATCTGCATCTTCGGCTTGAACGCGGCGCGCCGGTTGATCGCGCCGCGGTCGCATTGCCCGTCAATGCGCATCGTACCCCTGGAATCGAACCGCCGCGCGGGGACCAGTGCCCTCGCGCGGCGGCGGTTACGGACGAAAAATCAGTTCGTCAGGTTGTAGAATTTGGCGGCGTTGTCGCAGGTGATCTTGCGAATCTGTTCAGCGCTCAGGCCAGCGAACTGCTCGTCGATGTACTTGGTCGATTCAGGCCAGATGCCGTCGGTGTGCGGGTAGTCGGACCCCCACATCAGGGTATCTTCCGTCATCAGGTTGTTGGTGTTCAAGAGCTTCGGCCCGATGACGTCGTATTGGAACGTCGCCTTGCACTGGCGCTGCCAGTATTCGGACGGCTTCAGCTTCATCAGGTCGCGGAAGCGGTCTTCGAACTCGAAATCCATCCGGTCGAGCGCGTAGGGGATCCAGCCGATGCCGGATTCGCCGAAGGACACGCGCAGGTTCGGATATTTCTCGAACACGCCCGCGCCCATCATGGCCGCGAGGATGTGGATCAGGCCCATCTGGA
>CAIRCM010000186.1 GCA_903877125.1 uncultured Acetobacteraceae bacterium
CTCTGTGAGTTTTTGTCTGGTCGCGTGATTCACGCCGCCGTGTGGTTCCACCTTTGGCGATCACGCTCTACACCGCGCCGTCGTTCTGCAACGCCGCGACGGCTGCGGCGTCCATTCCCAGCCATTCGCCCAGCACCTCGGCGGTGTTGGCGCCCAGCACCGGGGAGTGCTTGATCCGCGCCGGCTTGCCGTCCACCCGCACCGGCCAGGCCGGCATTTTGAACGGCTTGTGCACCGGATGGACCATGGTCTGCATGATGCCGCGCGCTTCGAACGTGATATCGTTCTGCAGTTCCATCGTGTCCAGCACCGCGCCCGCGGGGATGCCGGCCTCTCCCACCGCCGTCATCGCCTCATGCTTCGTCCGCGTCTTGGTCCATGCCGCGATCACCGCGTCGACCTCATCTTCCCGAGCGACGCGATCGGTGGGGGTGGCGTAGCGGGCATCGCCGATGAGGTCCTCGCGGCCGACCAGTTTCAGCAGGCGGTCCCAATGGTCGGGGTTGGCGCGGCTGGTCATGATAAACACGTAATCGTTTGGCCCGCCGGGTGCGCAGGGGTAGAGACCCATCGGTGCATTGTTCACCCCCGGCACTTTCGACCCGCCGCGTTCGGCGGCGCGGCCGGTCAGGCCTTGGGTGGCGAAATTGATGCGCATGTAGTGCATGATCGCGTCCTGCATGGCGACCTGGAGCTTGTGCCCCTCCCCGGTTTCGCGGCGCTTGTACAGCGCGCCCAGGATGGTGATCGCCATCAGCATCCCGGTGCCGGTGTCGCCCAGCGAGAATCCGGGGCGCGTTGGCGGCCCGTCCTTTTCCCCGGTGACGCTGAACGTGCCGCCGGCCGCCTGGGCGATCATATCGAAGGCGAGGTTTTTCTCGTACGGGCTGCCTTCCCCGAAGCCTTTCACCTGTGCGTAGATGATTCCGGGGTTGACCTCCTTCACCACGTCGTACGCGAGGCCCAGCCGCTCGATCGCGCCCGGCGCGAAATTCTCGATGCAGACGTCGGCCTTGCGCAGGAGGTCCTTCACCAGGGCCAGGCCTTTGGGATTCTTCAGGTTGACGGTGATGGACCGCTTGTTCGCGTTGAACACGTGGAAATAGTAAGGATCGTTGTCCGGCTGGCCCTTGCGCAGCCGCCGTCCGGGATCGCCCAGACCGGGGTTTTCGATTTTCACGACATCGGCGCCGAGCCAGGCGAGCGCCTCGGTGCAGGAGGGGCCGGCTTCGAACTGGGTGAAATCGACGATTTTCACGCCGGTGAGGAATTTGAATTCGGCGGTATTCTCGGACATGTCGGGCTTCCTTTTCGGTTGCCGGGAATGTTGGCATGGAACGTCCGGGCGGGCCAGCCATGCGGCGGGCGCGGATGACGGTCGGCGGATTCATCCTCTAATCTCGCGGTCAGACGATAGGGATTGCTGCATGCTCGCGCCCCGATTGGCGAAAATGTCCTCCGACCGGTTCCATTACGCCTGGGTCGTGCTGGCCGTCGTGTTCATTGGCATGCTTGCCGGCGTGGGGGTGCGCGCCGCACCGGGGGTGATGATCCTGCCGTTGCAAAAGGCCTTCGGCTGGGATGTCAGCACTATTTCCGGCGCGATTTCCGTCAACATCATGCTGATGGGCGCCTGTGCGCCGTTCGTCACCGGCCTGATGCAGGCGATCGGCCTGAAACGGACCATGCTGGGCTGCCTGTTCATTCTGATGCTGGCGACCGGTCTGTCGAGCTTCATGACCGCGCCCTGGCAGTTCTATCTGACGTGGGGCCTGATGGTGGGCATCGGGGCGGGGGCCGGTGCCGTCGGTCTGGCCGGCGCGGTCGCCAACCGCTGGTTCGCCCGCCGCAACGGCTTCGCCACCGGCCTGCTGTTCGCCGCCAACGCCGCCGGGCAGCTCATTTTCCTGCCCATCCTGGCGATGCTCGCCGATCGCTACGGCTGGCGCGGCGTGTCGGTCGGCGTCACCGCCGCGATCGCCGTCGTGCTGCCGATCGTGTGGCTGCTGCTGCCGGAATCGCCCGCCGCCGTCGGTATTCCCGCCTTCGGCGCCACGACGATCGAACCGCTGGCACGCTCCCCCGGCGGCAACATGTTCGGCGTCGCGTTCGGCGCGCTGCGGCGGGCATCGAAATCGATGGATTTCTGGCTCTTGTGCGGCACGTTCAGCATTTGCGGCCTGTCGACCAACGGCCTGATCAATACGCATCTGATCGCCTACTGCGCCGATTTCGGCATCCCCACCGTGCAGGGTGCGTCCATCCTCGCCGTTATCGGGGCCTTCAGCCTTGTCGGCTCTGCCTGTTCGGGATGGTTGTGCGATCGCTACAGCCCGCGCGTGCTGCTGTTCTGGTATTACGGTCTCCGCGGCCTGTCGCTGGTCGTGATACCTTTCACGTCCTTCGACGGCGTGAGCCTAGGGGTGTTCGCGGTGTTCTACGGGCTGGACTGGGTCGCCACCGGCCCGGCCACGTTCGCTTTGACGAATGAGGTCTTCGGCCGCCGGGACGCCCCGGTGATCGTGTCCTGGATTTTCGCCTCCCACCAGGTCGGCGGCGCCATCGCCGCCTTCGGTGCCGGCGCGGTCCGCAGCTTCTCCGGCAGCTACCTGCTGGCCTTCGTCGCCAGCGGCGCGGCCTGTTTGATGGCGTCCATGCTGGTGCTACGGATCACCCCGCGCGAGCAACGGATCGCCGTCGCCGCGGAGTAAAGGGAGGCGTCGTGAACGCCAGACACGCCGATGGCAGCGCGGGCGATGCGGATTACGGGGTGATCGGCGCGGGCTACGCCCGCTATCGCCGCCCCGAGCCGTCAATCGCCGCCTTCATCCTCGCCGCGCTCGGCGATGCCCGCACAATCCTGAACGTCGGCGCCGGCGCGGGATCGTACGAACCGACCGATCGCACCGTGACCGCCGTCGAACCCTCCGCGTCCATGCGTGCCCAGCGCCCGCCGCACCTACCCCCGGCGATCGACGCGACCGCCGAAGCGCTGCCGTTTCCCGATGCCAGCTTCGACGCCGCCATGGCCACCTTCACCGTGCATCAGTGGACCGATCTCGCCGCCGGCCTCGCGGAAATGCGCCGGGTCACCGCTGGTCCGATCGCGATCATGACCTGCGCGCCCGACGAACTCGATTGCTTCTGGCTGAACGACTACGCGCCGGAAGTGCTGGCGGTCGAAGCCCGCCGTTACCCGCCGGTCGCAACGATCGCGGCAGCGCTCGGCCCTCGCACCGAGGTATTGCCGGTCCCAATCCCCCTGCTCTGCTCCGATGGGTTTGGCGAAGCCTACTACGGACGACCCGAAGCCCTGCTCGACCCCGGTGCACGCCGCGCGTGCTCGGCGTGGAGTTTCGTCGCGCCGGAGGTGGCACCGCGTTTTGTCACAGCGCTGGAAAGGGATCTGGCAAGCGGCGCGTGGGACGACATGTACGGCGACCTGCGCACCCAGCCCCATTTCATCGGGTCGCTGAAACTGATCGTCGGTCGCGTGTGAAACATCTGCGCCCGACCGGAGTCGGACAGGCAGATGGAGGCCAACATGAAACCCATGACCGCGAAATTGCTGACCGCCGTATATGGCGCCGGTGCGCTGATTTATGCCGCCACGCTGCCGGCGGTCCACGCCGACACCCCGCCCCGCGTACTGCCGGCCCCCGCGGTGGACGCTCAACCCGCATCGGGCTTGCAAACAGCGGTCTTCGCCGGGGGCTGCTTCTGGGGCGTGCAAGGCGTGTTCGAACACGTGAAGGGGGTGACGAAAGCAATTTCGGGCTACGCTGGCGGATCCGTCGTCAATCCTGGCTACGAGCAGGTGAGTGCCGGCAACACCGGCCACGCGGAAGCGGTCAGCGTGACTTTCGATCCGTTGCAGGTGAGCTACGGCACGCTGCTGCGCATTTTCTTCAGCGTCGCGCTGGATCCCACCGAGGTGAACCGCCAAGGTCCGGATACCGGCACGCAATACCGTTCGGAACTGTTCGTCGCCGGCCCCGAGCAGGAGCGGATCGCCAAGGCCTATATTGCTCAGTTGAACGCGGCCCACGTGTTCGACCGCCCGATCGCGACCCGGGTCGACGCTGCCGGACCGTTCTACCCGGCCGAGGGCTACCATCAGGATTATCTCCTGCATCACCCGGACTCGCCTTATATCGCGCGATTCGATCTCCCGAAGGTGCGGAGTCTGGAGGCGCTGTTTCCGGCGAACTGGCAGCCTACGGCGGTGACGGTGCGGTAGGGGCGAGGCCGTAGGTGGCCCCGTTGTTCCAGGCATCGACATACTGCGCGATCGACAATGTCCAGCCGTTCGACATGGTATCGTCGAGATACTCGAACAGTATCCCATCGGGCGCGGTCATCGACAGCAGGACGGTGCCGCCGTCGTCCCCGCCGCATTCGATGTGCGGCAGCGCGTCGGGCGGCGCGAGCGCGTAGTCGCCGGCCGTGCGCGTCACCGCCTTTATCGAGCCATCCGGCTGGATTTCCAGCAGATGCTGCTCCCCCTCCATCACCAGGGTCAGGGTCGAGGCGACATGGCGGTGCCGCCGACAATGACCGCGGCCTTTGGCGTAGCGCAACAGCATATCCAGCCGTCCCGCCGCGAGGTCGTAGCCGAGCAGGCAGTGCTCGAAGTCGATTTTGAAGGCGGTGCAGGTGGGGTCGACAACACGGCGCCAGGCGACGGATTTCGGGTCGAAACTGGGGGAAAGGATGGGCATCGGTCACCTCGTGGGTTGGACGTGCCGGAGCGTAGTGACCGTTCGGAGGCGGTGGCAATGGCCGCGGAAGCCGGGCAGCGCGCGGGTTGGTCATGATCGCAAACACGGGAATTGACGGCCGCCCGCCACCACCGCACATTCGCTGCATGGCAACACAGGGCCCCTGGGCGTCCCAACATCTGTCGGCAGCACCGCGGTGCCCCGCGGGGTCGGCCTGCCCGTCATGACGGAGACAGGCCTTTCATCGCCAACCGTGGTCCAACTTCAGGGGAACCCGAGGGTTGCAGCGATTGGACCGTTGACTGGCGCGGTCAACGCGGAGATCGCGAGAACCGATCGCGCGCCGGTGGAACTGTTTCCGCTGAAACGCCGACTGGCCGCGGTGATGCTGGCCGATGTCGTCGGCTACAGCCGTCTCATGAGTCACGATGAGGAAGGCACGCACCGCCGCATCGCCAGCTACGTGAAACATGTCATCGATCCCACCATCGCCGAGTATGGCGGCCGACCGGTGCGCAGCATGGGCGACGGCATGCTGGTCGAATTCGGCAGCGCGCTGGACGCGGTGCGCTGCGGCCTCGACATTCAACAGCGGCTGAACGAACGCCAGCACGAGGTTGCCGGGGAGAAAATCCTTCTGCGGATCGGCATCAACACCGGCGACGTCATCGTCGGCGACCACGACCTCTACGGCCACAGCGTCAACATCACCGCCCGGCTGGAAACCATGGCCCAAGCCGGTTCGGTCTGCGTCAGTCAGAGCATTTACGATCAGACGCGCAGCCAGCCGGGCCTGCGATTTACCGATCTCGGGACTCACCGGGTCAAGAACATCGATTACCCCCTTCGCATGTTCGAGGCCGCCTACGGGCAACCCATCGCCATCCGGCACTGGCGGATGCCGCGCAAATCCCTCGCCGCGGGGGCGGCCCTTGTTGTCGCGCTGGTCGCCTCCCTTGGGGCCTTTGGCGTTTATCGGATGGTCGTGCCGGTTGGCGCCGTGCCCGCCAATTCCATCATCGTGCTGCCGTTCCGCAACCTCGGTCCCAATCCGGACGACGCTTATTTCGCCGATGCCATCACCGACGACCTTACGACCGACCTGTCCCGCATTCCGCGCTCGTTCGTGATTTCCAGTGCGACCGCCATGACGTTCAAGGGCAAGCCCACCGATGCGCGGACCATCGGGCGGGATATGGGCGTCCGCTATCTGCTGGAAGGCAGTGTCAGACGGCTCGACGGGACCGCGCGGATCAACGTGCAACTGATCGACACCGAGACGGGGGCCGGGCTCTGGGCAGACCGGTTCGAACATGAAAGCAACGACCTGGAGGATCTGGAGGACGCCATTACCAACCGGATCGCCGCCTCGTTGCATACCCAGATGACAAGGGGTAGGATACGAAGTAGCACGGTCGGAACGATCATTGCGAACCATAATGCACTGGACGAGAGAATGCGCGCGACAGCCTTGATCGTCGGATTGCCCACGCCCGAGAAATACCTCGCCGCCCGCCAACATGCGGAAGCGTGCCTGCAACAGGACCCGAACTCCGCCGAATGCTGGGCGCTTCTGGCGCGTGTCCTGATCAGCGAACACTTGAGCGTATGGAACGACGTCGGGGCGGAGGGTATCGATCGCGCGGAACTTGCCTATAAACGGGCCTTGGAACTGGACCCAACCAACCCGGGCGCGCACTTGGCGGCCGGGAACGTGCTGCACGTGCGCGGCGACCTGTCCGGCGCCTTGGCCGCGTTCGAAAAAGCCATCGAACTCGACCCGAATTTCACGGTTGCCCACGCGCAAAGAGGTCGGCAACTCTTTCTTCTCGGACGCAATCAGGAAGCGGCGGCGGCATTGCACCAGGCGATGCGTCTGAGCCCGAACGACCCGTTTACCGGTTTTTTCCAGTGGGGGCTCGGTCGTATTGCTTTCGCCAACGGCAATTATGCGGAAGCAGCGGACTGGCTCTCGAAATCTGTGACGGCGCAACCGAATCACTGGTACAATCGGGCGTGGTTGGTCAGTGCCGCTACCCTCGCGGGGCGCAATGCGGACGCCAGTGCGCAGCTTGCCGAATTCACCCAGAAGTTTCCGACATTTACTCTGGCCAAAATCACGCAGAGATTTGCTGACGAACCGATCAATCAGAGCCCTGTGTTCCAGGCCGTGGCAAAGAATGTTCTGCTGGGCCTCAGTCAGGCGGGGCTTAAGTAGCGCGTCCGCGGCGGGTTATGTCGAATCGCGGCAAGCGACTAATGTGAGGCCATGCCCCACGCCGATTTCATCCATCTCCGCGCGCACTCCGCCTACTCCCTGAGCGAGGGCGCGATCCGGGTCGACAAACTCGCTGCTTTGGCCAAGGACGCGCACATGCCGGCGGTGGCGATCACCGATAGCGGCAACCTCTTCGGCGCCCTGGAATTCTCCCAATACTGCTCGGGTAAAGGCATCCAGCCCATCATCGGCTGCCAGATCGCGCTGACCCGGATGGACAATGCCCGGCTTGCCCCGGACCCGATCGTGCTGCTGGCCCAGAACGCGGCCGGCATGGCCAACCTACAGAAACTGTCGAGTCAGGGCTTCCTCGATACCGATCCCAGCCTCAAACCGCAGGTGATCTGGGACCGCATCGCCGAGCACGCGGCGGGCCTGATGCTGCTGACCGGCGGCACGACCGGGCCGATCGGCCGCCTGTTGGCCGAGGGCCAGCGGCCGGAAGCCGAACGCCTGTTGGCCATGTTCCGCGAAGCCTACCCCGGCCGGACGATGATGGAACTGCATCGCCATGGGCTGGACGTCGATCGCGCCATCGAACCTGGCCTGATCGCCCTGGCCGACGCAAGCGGCCTGCCGCTGGTCGCCACCAATGACTGCATGTTCGCCACGCCCGGGATGCACGAGGCACACGACGCCTTGCTGTGCATCGCCGAGGGTCGGATGCTGTCCGAACAGGACCGTCGCCGCGTGACGCCGGAGCATTGGTTCAAACCGGCACCGGTGATGCGCGCCCTGTTCGCCGATCTGCCCGAGGCCTGCGACAACACCATCGCCATCGCCCGAGCCTGCGCCGTCATGGCGGAATCCCGCAAGCCGCTGCTGCCGACGTGCCCCAAGGTGCGGGAAGGTGCGACGGAAGAACAGACCGTGCGCGCCATGGCGGCCGAGGGTCTGGAACGCAGGATGGACGACATCGGGGCGGACGAGACCAAACGTCAACGTTACCGCGAGCGGCTGAACTACGAGCTCGACGTCATCGCCAAAATGGGGTTTTCCGGCTACTTCCTGATCGTTGCCGACTTCATCCAATGGTCCAAGGCCAACAACATCCCCGTCGGCCCCGGGCGCGGCTCGGGTGCGGGTTCCGTCGCCGCCTGGGCGCTGACGATCACCGACCTCGACCCCCTCCAGTTCAATTTGCTGTTCGAACGGTTCCTCAACCCCGAACGCGTGTCGATGCCCGACTTCGATATCGATTTCTGTCAGGAAGGCCGCGATCGGGTCATCGAATATGTGCGCAACGAATACGGGAATGAAAAAGTCGCGCAGATCATCACGTTTGGAAAGTTGCAGGCACGGGCGGCGGTCCGCGATGTCGGCCGGGTGCTGGGATTGCCGTACGGGCAGGTGAACAAGGTCGCCGAACTCATCCCCAACAACCCCGCCAAGCCGGTCACGCTCGCGCAGGCGGTTGAAGGCGAGCCCCGGCTGCAGGCCCTGCGCGACGACGACGAGTCGATTGCCCGTCTGATCGAAATCGCCTTGCAGGTGGAGGGGCTTTATCGCCACGCCTCCACCCACGCCGCGGGCGTGGTGATCGGCGACCGGCCGCTGGTCGAACTGGTGCCGCTCTACAAGGATCCGAAATCGGACTTTCTGGTCACGCAATATTCCATGAAATACGTGGAACAGGCCGGGCTGGTGAAATTCGATTTCCTGGGTCTGACCACGCTAACCATTCTCGATCGCGCCAAAGGCTACCTTCGCAAACTCGGCATCGAAGTCGACCTGGACCATCTGCCGCTGGACGACAAGAAGACTTACGAAATGCTGGCACGCGGGGAGGCCGGCGGGGTGTTCCAGATGGAAGGCCAGGGGATGCGCGACACGCTGCGCCAGATGCGCCCCGACCGTTTCGAGGATCTGATCGCCGCCGTCGCGCTTTACCGTCCCGGTCCGATGGCCAATATTCCGGATTACTGCCGGCGCAAGCACGGCGAGAAATGGGAACCGCCGCACCCCGAACTCGCGGACATCCTGGGTGAGACCTATGGCATCATGGTCTACCAGGAACAGGTCATGCAGATTTCCCAGGAGATGGCGGGTTACAGTCTGGGCGGGGCTGACTTGTTACGCCGCGCGATGGGCAAGAAAATCGCCGCCGAGATGGAACAGCAGCGCGCGATCTTCCAGAAGGGTGCCACCGAACGCGGCATCGACCCCGCGAAGGCGACCGAGGTCTTCGACCTCATGGCGAAATTCGCCGACTATGGCTTCAACAAATCCCACGCCGCGGCCTACGCTTTCGTTGCCTATCAGACCGCCTGGCTGAAGGCCAACCACCCCGAGGTGTTCATCGCATCTTGCATGAGCCTCGCGCTAAACAACACCGACCGTTTGGCCGCCCTGAAGCAGGAGGCCGAACGCAGCCATATCCGGATTTTGCCGCCCGACATCAACGCCTCCGCCGCCGATTATTCGGTCGAACGCCAGGACGACGGCACGCTGGCGATCCGTTACGCGCTTGCCGCGGTCAAGCGGGTGGGTTTCGCGGCGATGGAATCCCTGGTGACATCGCGCGGCGACCGGCCCTTCGCCGACCTCGCCGATCTCGCATCCCGTGTCGATCCGAAACAGATCAACAAGGCACAGTTCGAAAATCTGATCCGCGCCGGCGCCTTCGACTCCCTGGAAACCAACCGCGCCCGCCTGTTCGCGGTTGCCGAAACGATCGTGCGACGGGCGCAGGCCAACCAGGAAGAAAAAGCCTCCGGGCAGATCGGCCTGTTCGGCGGCCCATCGACCCCAGCCTCCGAACCGATCCGCCTGCCCGACACGCCGGACTGGGCGCCGCTGGAGCGCCTGGCGGCCGAGGCCGATGCCATTGGCTTTCACCTCACCGCCCACCCGCTCGACACCTACGCCCAGGCGTTGCGCCGCCTGGGCGTCATCCGGTCCGCCGATGCCGAAACAAAAGCGAAAGCCGGTGTCCGGTCGGCGAAGCTCGCCGGCACCGTCGTTGCGGTCAAGGAGCGCATCACCAGCAAGGGCAGCCGCATGGCGTGGGTGCGCATATCGGACGCTTCCGGCTCGATCGAGGTAACCTGTTTCAGTGAGGTTCTCTCCCGTTCCCGCGATCTTCTCGCCCAGGGCACCAATATCGTGGTGCAGGCTGAATTGAAAATCGAAGGGGAGGCGATGCGGGTGACCGCGAACGATGTGATGGCGCTCGACAAGGCCGCGGCCTCCGCCGGCGCATCGATCCGCATCTGGCTGCATGAAACCGCCTCGGTCCCGCACATCCGCGACCTCTTGACCCGGGAGGCTGGCGGCAAGGGCCGCATCACCCTGGTTCCGCGCCTTGGCACCGACCAGAGCGTGGAGATCGCGCTCCCCGGCGGCTACAGTGTCACCCCGCGTCTGGCGCAGGCCTTGAAGGTTCTGCCGGGCGTGGAACAAGTCGAAGAAGTATAGGAAACACCCAGAATGGCGCCGACCGACGGCCTCGCATACGAGGCGCTGAACGAACTGCTCGACCTCGGCGGCCTGCCGCGCGGACTGGCCGGGGCCGCAACGATCACCGGCGCGGATCCGGTCCTGCCAACGCGCTACCGGATCGGTACCGCCGGCGCCGCCGTCCTGGCCGCGACCGGCATCGCGGCATCGGCGTTGTGGCACCTGAAAACCAAGCGCCGGCAGCAGGTTTCCGTCGACGTTCCCGCCGCCGCGATTTCGCTGCGCAGCGGCAAATACATGGAAATCGACGGCCGGCCCTGCGACCGGGAATTTGCCCCGCTGATGAAATTCTACCCCGCGAAAAACGGCCGCTGGGTGTTCCTGCACACCAACTTCCCCAATCTGCGCGACAAGGCGCTGTCCATCCTGGGCGTTCCCGACGACTACAACGCCGTGAAGGAAGCCATTTCCGGTTGGGAAGGGGAGGCCCTGGAGACGGCTTTGCATGAAGGCGGCGCGGTCGGATCCTATGTCCGCACCCACGACGAATGGGACCGTCACCCCCACGCTGCCGCCGTCGCTTTGATGCCGGCGGTCGAGATCGTGCGCATCGGCGATGCCCCGCCGAAACCTTTGCCCGCCGGGGACCGGCCGTTGAGCGGCATCCGGGTTCTCGACCTCACCCGGGTCATCGCCGGCCCCACGGCTTCGCGCACGCTGGCCGAACATGGGGCCGACGTTTTAAAGATCACGCGCGCCGGGCTGGCGGATTCGGGACAGATGGACCTCGATACCGGCATTGGCAAGCTGTCGGCCCGCCTCGATCTGCGGATGCGGGACGAGCACGCCAAGTTGCTGGAACTTTGCCGCACCTGCGACGTTTTCACGCAGTCCTATCGTCCGGGCACCCTGGCCGGGCGTGGCTTCAGCCCCGAGGCCCTGGCGGAACTGAATCCTGGCATGGTCTACGTCACCCTCAGCGCCTGGGGCAACGAAGGTCCATGGAGCCGGCGCCGCGGCTACGACACCGTGGTGCAGGCCGCGACCGGCATGGCCGATGCCTCCCAGGACGACACCGGCCCGAAACACCTGCCGGTATCCGCGATCGACTATGTCGGCGGCAACCTGCTTGCCTACGGCGCCATGGTCGCGCTCGCCCGTCGCGCGACGGAGGGCGGCAGTTGGATGGTGCGCGCAAGCCTCGCGACCGCCGGCCGTTGGATTGTCGATCGCGGCGTGCTGCCGAAATCGGCCTACGCCGCCATGCCGGCCGATCTGCCGGCCGAAACGATCGCGCAGCTCTGCACCGACGTCGACATGCCGCTGGGCCGCATGCGTCACCTCGCGCCGATTGTGCGCATGTCTGAAACCCCGGCCTTCTGGGCGCGCCCGCCCGTGCCGCTTGGCCACAGCCCCGCCGCCTGGCCGTAACCGTTTGCGTTCCGCCTGGGCCGAGGACTACCCTCGGTCCAGGAGGAACGTATGAGCCAATCGCAGGCCGCCGACCCGTGGACGATGCCGATCGAGCGGATCGACGTCAGCCTTCCGCACCTTTACCAGTCCGACACCTGGGAACCTTACTTCGAACGCCTGCGCCGAGACGATCCCGTGCATTGGACCGAAGGCAGCATGTACGGATCGTTCTGGTCGGTGACGAAATACAAGGACATCATGGCGGTGGATACGAACCACCACGTGTTTTCGTCCGACGCGATGATGGGCGGGATCGCCATCCGCGACGTGCCGATGGATTTCCGCACACCCAGCTTCATTTCCATGGACCCGCCGAAACACGACGCGCAGCGCAAGGTGGTTTCCCCCATCGTCGCGCCGATGAACCTCGCCAAGATGGCGGGTACCATCCGGGAACGCGCCTGCCGGATCCTCGACAGCCTGCCGCGCAACGAGGTTTTCGACTGGGTCGATCTGGTTTCGGTGGAACTGACCACGCAGATGCTGGCGACGCTGTTCGATTTCCCGTTCGACGAGAGGCGCAAGCTGACCTACTGGTCCAATGTCGCGACGGTGAACACGCGCGCGGGGACCGAAATCGATTCGGATGCCAAGCGTAACGCGGTGCTGCAGGACGCGGTCGATTACTTCACCCAGCTCTGGCACGAACGCGCGGCGTTGCCGCCACGCCCCGATCTGATTTCGATGCTGGCGCATGGGGAGGCCACGCGCGATCTGCCCAGCCGCCCGGCCGAATTCCTTGGCAACCTGCTGCTTCTGATTGTCGGCGGCAACGATACCACCCGCAATTCGATCAGCGGCGGGCTGCTGGCGCTGCACAACAACCCCGCCGAATACGCGAAACTGCGGGCCAACCCCGGACTGATCGGCAGCCTCGTGCCCGAGATCGTCCGCTGGCAGTCCCCCGTCATCCACATGCGTCGGACGGCCTTGGCCGACGCCGAACTGGGCGGCAAGCACATCCGCAAGGGCGACAAGGTGGTGATGTGGTACATCTCCGGCAATCGCGACGAAGATGGCATCGAGGATGCCAATCGTTTCGTCATAGACCGAGCACGGCCGCGCCAGCATCTGTCGTTCGGTTTTGGAATTCATCGCTGCGTCGGCAATCGGCTCGCGGAAATGCAACTGACCATCCTGTGGGAGGAAATCCTCAAGCGCTTTCCCCGGATCGAGGTGGTGGAGGAACCGAAGCGCGCCTATTCCAACCTGATCCGGGGTATCGTGTCGATGCCGGTGCGGATACCGGCCTGACGGGATTGACCGGCTGGACGATGTATATGCGGAAACTGGACGTTTCGGCGCGCGTCGCCTACTGGATGACCGGCGCCACGCACAAACCTCAAGGAGACCCGCCATGCGGTTCGGTTTGATCTACGAACTCCAACTTCCCCGCCCATGGACCGCTGATTCCGAACACCGTCTGGTGCAGCAGGCCCTGGCCGAGGTCGAGGTCGCGGACCGCCTCGGTCTGGATTACGTCTGGGCCAACGAGCATCATTTTCTGGAGGAATATTCCCACAACTCGGCCCCCGAGGTGTTTCTGGCCGCCGCCGCTGGCCGCACCAAGCAGATCCACATCGGTCACGCCGTCGTGCTGTCGCCGCCCGGCTACAACCCGCCCGCGCGGGTGGCGGAGCGGATCGCGATGCTGGACCTTGTGTCCTCCGGCCGCGCCGAATGGGGGACGGGGTCGTCAGCGTCGCGGGCCGAGCTGGAAGGGTTCAACGTCGACCCCGCGCTGAAAAAGCTGATGTGGGCGGAGGCGACCGAACAATCCGCCAACATGATGGCGATGACGCCGTATCCCGGTTTCAAGGGCGACTATTTCTCGATGCCCGCACGCAATGTAATCCCGAAACCGTTGCAAACGCCGCATCCGCCGATCTGGCTTGCCTGTTCAAATCGCGAAACAATCCACGTCGCGGCCCGGAATGGTGTCGGCGCGCTGGCCTTCGCCTTCGTCGATCCGGCGGAAGCGTCGAAATGGGCAGGCGAATATTACGATATCATCAAGTCGGAGGAATGCGTCCCCATCGGCCATTCGGTGAACGCCAACATCGCCATGGCGACTGGTTTTTCGGTCCATCATGACGAAGCCGAAGCCATCCGCCGCGGCGGCGAAGGCTTCCAGTTCTTCGGCTTCGCCCTGGGGCATCATTACGTGTACGGGGAACACGTCCCTGGCGTAACCAATGTTTGGGAACGCTTCGAACGCGGCCGCGACAATATGGCGCCCGCCGTCGGCAACGGCATCGGCACTCCGGCGCAGCTGATCGAGCGGTTGAAGCAATACCAGGACGCCGGCGTCGATCAGGTGATCTTCGTCCAACAGGCCGGGCGCAACACGCACGAGGATATCATCGCATCCTTGGAATTGTTCGCCGCCGAGGTGATGCCGGTCCTGAAAGCCGATCAGGCCGAACGCGACGCCCGCAAGGCGGCCGAACTGGCACCTTTCATCGAAGCCGCGATGAAGCGGAAGAAGTGGATGCAGCCCTTGGCCGCCGATGCGATCCCGCCGATCCCGGCTTACGGGCGGTCGGTGGTCGCCGACGGCACGCCGAACGCGATCGCGGCGCGGCGTGGCGGCGGGATCAATATCCCGTCCGTGGATCCGTCCGAAGCACCGCGCGCCGAAGCGGCGGAGTAATAACCAACACGGGAAACGCCGATCCCTCCGCATCATGCCTGCCATGAAGCGGAGGGCGGCGCGGGTTCTGTTCGCGTGACGTGACAGCGTAGACTCGACCTCGCATTATGATAAAGTAACGTCAGTTGGCGGCTTGCCGCCTCGGCAGGAGGGTGTCATGGCAGGTCCGCGCGCTGTTATCGGTCGGTTGAGCTTCGATTTTCAGACTTTCACCTTTGGTATGGATACCAATCGGCAGCGTCCGACCAAAGTTTCAGGCATTCTTTCCAAGTATCAGTCGATCCCGGCGAACGCCCCCTTCGCCAACATACCGAACGGCGACACCATATATATCGCCGATCCGTCCGAAGGCTTCGATCGCGGGCATGTGATCCTGGTCAGCCACTCCGGCGTGAGCGCTTCGGAAAATATCGTGCCGATGTATCCGTGCTTCAACCAAGCGGGCGGACTCTGGCGAGATCTTGAATACCGTATTGCATCGTATGTCGGGCTTGACGTTCCAACACAGGCCCGGTCCACGCTCATGACCGTCGAAATCGAGTATGGCGCGACGGATCCTCGGTTCCCGACGGCATTTCTCGTCACCGTTGAGGACAAAGGGCAGCAAGGCGCGAATTTCGGATATCTCCACTTCCGCGGCATACCGTTGAACCGATATCGGATCACCCATTTGCCCACACCTGCCGCGGCGATCAATCCGGTGACCGAACTCGGACAGACCATGGTCACGCTGATCCAGCAGGCCCAACAGCACATCGTCCACACCGGATGGAAGATCGAGGATCAATATCCCGGGTTGACGCCGCCGTTCGTCGCGTCGCTGACCGACGTTCCCAGCCGGCCCTACGCGATGCTGGATTATCTTTGGCTGGTTCAGCAGGACCCTACCATCGTCAACTTCCTGACGACCGGCTGCACCTACACCCACCGCTTTGCCACTCAGTTCCACGAACGGCAGAAAATGCTGATTCGCATCATAAATGCGTTGAACAACGCAGGAGAGATCAAGTCGGACTACCCGGGCGACACGACCGAAAGTCTGATCATCGGATCCGGCCAGCGCTCGGCACAGGTCGATCACGTCTTCCCGTACGACCAGCACGGAGGCAATCTCTTCAGCAACGCCCTTATCGCATCGGGCGCTTTCAACAATCGCATGCGAACCGCGGCGCCGGCGACCAAATGGGGAGATACAACCGGGGTCAACTTATATAGCAGAGCCCAGCATTTGTAGGCGTACCCGATCCGGATCGGCGAGAACCGACGTCATATCGAGGGCCGTCGATATCAGTTCAAAAATATCTTCCCCGGGTTCATCACTCCGCGCGGATCGAGCGCCTGCTTCACGGCCCGCATCACCGCCAGCGCGTCCGCCCCGTGTTCGGCTTCCAGGAACTCGCGCTTGCCGATCCCCACGCCGTGTTCGCCGCTGCACGATCCGCCCAACGCCAAGGCTCGGGCCACGATTTTCTTGTCCAGTTCCCAGGCCCGAGCCAAGCCGTCGGGTTCGGGGGGGACCAGAATGACGGTGTGGAAATTACCGTCGCCGACATGCCCGACGATCGGCGCTGTCAGCCCGCTGGCCAGAATATCTTCTTTCGCCCCCAGAATGGCCTCGTTCAGCCGGGAAATCGGCACGATCGCATCCGTCGCGATCCCCTGATGGCCTGGTTTCAACGCCAGGCCCGCCCAATAGGCGTCATGCCGCGCCTGCCAGAGTTTCGACCGCTCCGCCGGGTCGGTCGCCCAACGGAACGCCCGCCCATCGAAACCGGCGGCAATCTCTTCCACCTGCCCCGCCTGCTCGGCTACCGACGCCTGGGTGCCGTGGAATTCGAAGAACAGCGTCGGCAGCGCCTCCAGCCCGTCCAGCTTGGAATAGGCGATCGAGGCCGCGGTCTGCACGTCGTCCAGCAATTCCATGCGGGCGACCGGTATGCCCATCTGCATCACCGCGATCACCGTTTCGACCGCGTCGCCCAGGGTCGGGAACTGGCACGTCGCGGACGAGATCGCCTCGGGGATTCCATGTAGGCGCAGTTGGACCTCGGTGATGATCCCCAAGGTTCCCTCGGACCCCACGAACAGCCGGGTCAGGTCGTAACCGGTGGACGATTTTCGGACGCGCCCGCCGGTCTTGATGACGCGGCCATCGGCCATCACCACCGTCAGCCCCATCGCATTGTCGCGCATGGTGCCATATCGCACCGCGTTGGTGCCGGACGCCCGGGTGGCGCACATTCCCCCGATCGTGCAGGCCGAGGTCCCCGGATCGACCGGAAAAAACAGTCCGGAATCGCGCAGGTGCGTGTTCAACTGCTCGCGCGTCACCCCCGCCTGCGCACGGCAATCCATATCGGGCTGGCTCACCGACAGCACCGCGGTCATGCGGCTGAGGTCGACGGTGATGCCGCCGCGCACCGGGGTCACGTGCCCCTCCAACGACGTGCCCGCGCCCCACGCGACGACCGGCACCCGTTCGGCATGGCATAGCGCCAGCAGACGCGACACCTCCTCGGTCGATTCGACGAACGCCACGGCGTCCGGCTGCACCGGCGTCTGCGTGTCCTGCCCATGCGCGTGATGGTCGCGCAGCGCCGCGTTGGTGGTGATGCGGTCGCCCAAAAAGGCGCGCGCGGCTTCGATGACGGTGGCGACGGACATGCGATCCCCCTGGAAAGTGGCCCAGAATTGGCCCGCCCCGGCCCGCATGGCAAGGCGCGTCTTGACGGCACGGGGCCGGCTGCGCCAGGACCCCGGCGAACTGAAGCGCGAGCCGCCCCCATGCCCGACCTGTCCGACCAGCACCAGCGCGACCTCGACGACGCCCTGCTGGAGCTCGATGAGTCATTGTTCGTGGGCTTCACCGTGCCAGCCCCCGACCAGGCCGACATCCGCGACTTCCTGGCCGAAATCGGCGCCGGGGAACCCGCGACGATCGAGCGGCGCGACGACCATCTGGGCCTTTATCGCTGGGCCGCGGAGGGCGTGCAGGCGCGGATCGCGGCCGACGGTGGCTCGATCCGCTTCGGCTGGCGCGTGCTGGCCTGGCCGGACATGTTGCTGGTCGCGCAACCCCATGCCGTCTGGCAGGACCCGGACGGCATTTTGGTCGACATCGCCCCCGCCTGCGTCGACGCCACCGAGACGCTCTTCGCCCCGGCTGACAGCGCGCCCACCGCCGCCCGCTACAAAATCGTCCATGTCAGCCCCGACCGCACCGCCGACATCGCCGAGCGGGTCGCGGGCCTGAAGGGGGGGCAGCGGGCCTATGAGGAGCGCCGCGCCGCCAAAGCTGGGCAGTCGCTGCATGAGTGGATCGGCGTCAAACATTTCACCGACCCGTTGATCGCGGCGCTCCCGGCCTTCATTGCCGCCTGCGATGCTTTCGATGCCAAGCTTCCGCGCCTGCCCGACCTCATCGAACCCCGGCCGGAAGACTACGACGAGGCCAAGGAGGACCCTTGGGAGCCCGCCTGGGAAACCGAACTGGCCCGCGACCGATTGCTGGACTGGGATCTCGCGCGGCACGAAGCCATGATCGCGCTCGACGATGGTCTGGACGCCCTGGGCATACCCGATACAAGGACCTTCGACCCCGAACCGGAGGAGAACTGACCCCATGGTCTACGCCCCCAACCGCCCTAACCTAACCCTCCCGCCGATCCGGGTGAACCTTTATTCGGACACGCAGACCCGCCCCTCCGCCGCGATGAAAGACGCGATGATGCGGGCGGAGGTCGGCGACGAACAAAGCGGCGACGACCCCACGGTCAACGAACTGTGCGATCGGATGGCGGCGCTGACGGGGAAGGAGGCCGCGGTTTTCCTCCCCTCCGGCACCATGTGCAATCAGATTTCCATCGCGGTGCACTGCCGCCCGGGCGATGAAATCCTGGCGCATGAGGCCAGCCACATCGTCGCCAACGAAGGCGGCGGCCCGGGCGCGCTGGCTGGCGCCGTTGTGCTGGGTCTGCGAGGTCCGCGCGGCATGTTCGACGTGCCGACCATGCAGGCGAATTTCCGAGCCAAACGCCGCAACGCGCCGCCGCAGACGCTGCTCGCGGTGGAGCAGACCGCGAATTTCGGCGGCGGGTCGGTATGGCCGCTGGACCGACTGAACGCCGTCCTCGATGCCGCGCACGACTGGGGGATGGCCACGCATATGGACGGTGCTCGGCTGATGAACGCGGTGGTCGCGGCGGGCGTGCCGGCCAGCGACATGGCGGCACGCTGCGATTCCGTCTGGCTCGACTTCACCAAGGGCCTGGGCGCGCCGCTCGGTGCGGTGCTCTGCGGATCGGCGGCATTCATCGACCAGGCGTGGCGCTGGAAGCAACGGCTTGGCGGGGCGTTGCGGCAGGCGGGCATGAGCGCCGCGGGATGCCTCTATGCGCTGGACCACAACATCGACCGTTTGGCTGAGGATCACGTCAACGCCGCGTCCCTCGCCCGCGGCCTGGCGCAGATTCCGGGCATCGCGGTGGAAACGCCGGAGACCAATCTGGTTTTCTTCGACACCCAAGCGGCCGGCATCACCGCCGATGAACTGGCCACCCGCGCAAGGCAGCAGGGCGTGTCGATTTCGGTGATGGGGACGTATCGGGTGCGGGTCTGCACGCATCTGGATGTCGATCGGGCCGGCATCGACGAGGCGACGCAAATTATACGCGATTGCATGCCAAAATAGTTCCTGGCGTTAACCGTTCGTTAAACATTGCAAGCCATGCTGGGCCGGTCTCAACCGGATACTCAGAGGTTTGCCATGAAGCGTACGTTACTCGCCGCCTTCCTCGTCCTGCCCTGCCTCGTGCTGCCGGCTTTGGCCGAGGAGGCTCCTGCCCCGCCGGCCGGGCGGGCCGCAAGCCCGAAACCCCATCATGACCGCGTCACCTGGACGCAAAAATTCGCCCAGGCGAACAGCACGCACGATGGGCGCCTGACAGCGGATCAGGCCAAGGCGGGCTACAGTTCGCTCTTCCGCCACTTCGCCGAGATCGATACGGGCCATAAGGGCTTCGTCACCGTGGAAGACGTAAAAGCCTGGCACAAACAGCGGCGGACGAATCGGCATGTGACCGGACACAACCCGCTGCGCCACCATGCATCGCACCACACGATCATCGCACCGCCGGTGGCCAAGGCCTCGACCAGCCAGAACGTGCCTGCCCACGCGCCGCCCGGCGACGCGCGGAGTTGAGGGGACTGGGGCCGGTGGACGATCTGCCGGCCCTATCCGCCGCTCTCAGGCGGATTGCCGAGCGCCGCGCAGGCAGCGGCCAATATATGAAAATAAAATCATATGATGCCAGATTCATATTGATCGACAACCGTCCTGGGATATATAAATATCCCATCATATGAATGGGCGATCATAAATTCACGATGGATAAGCTCACACCCCGCTTCGGCACGCATATCACCGGCCCCTACTACTGGCCCGGCGCCGTGCCATCCGTCCACGATGTGGTCGCGATCCTCCAGCGCGGCGAAAGCATCAAATGCTTCGGCCTCCGCCGCATCGGAAAATCGTCTCTTCTGGCTGAAGCGGCGCGTCTGCTGGCCCAGGGCGATCGCCCTGTTATTCGCCTCGATCTGCAACGAATTGCCACCATTCCCGCGCTGTTGCAGAACATCATCCACGCATTGCCACACAAAAGCGGCGTGCTGCACAGCATGACGAAATGGTTCAGCGAGACGACAACGCTGCCAAGTCAGGTCAAGGCGGCGCTTGGGGCGCTGCTGGCCCAGCAGTTGGCCAGTTCCGACAACGAGGATATCGACCGCTACGCGGATCGCCTGTTCGACGAAACCGGGCGCTTGCTGGCCGCCGCCAGCCCGAACGACCGGCCCATCCTGATCCTCGATGAATTGCCGATGTTCTGCGAGAACGTCCTCAACGCGGCACCCGCCGAACGCCGCCCGCAAGCGGTCACGCGCCTGAACACCCTGCTCGCGACGTTGAGGAATTGGCGCTCGATCGATATCGGCGTGCCGATGGCGATCGGCGGGTCGGTGTCGATGCTCTGGCTGCAACGGCAATACGGCATCCTGATCGACAATGTGAACGACTGCGCCAGCATCGTGGTCGAGCCGATGCCGCGAGCCGAGGCCGAGGCGATGGTCCGCGCGATGATCGCATCTGTCGCACCGCCCCAATGGGCACCGGACATCGCCGAACGCCTCTGCGATCTCGTGCCGGCCTTCTACACAGGCGTGCTGCAATACGCCTTCCAGCAGATACGGGGCCTCCCCGCCCTGACAACCGCGGAACTTGACGCGCTCTACCCCGACCGGATCGCCGACGGATTGGATGAAAATTACTACGTCCAATTCAACCGGCGCCTCGCACGCTATGCCGCGGCCGAGCGGCGGGCTGCCAATCGGCTGTTCGAGGAACTTCTCGCGGCCGCGTTGACCATGCCTGCGGCCCTGGCCATCCTCGCACCGGCGGACGATGCCTGGATCGACCGGGAACTGCTCGATCGCCTTGCCGATGACGGGTTCGTACATGCCACGCGGCATGGCGGCGTGCGTTTCTCGTCCGGTCTGGTTCGGGTCTGGTTCGCCGGTCCAAATGCATGATCGCGCCCCAGCAACTCAGCAAATTCGATCCTTTTCGTATGACCGACGAATTGGTGCGGGGCGTCGCGACCGGGCGTGAAACCCAGGTCGCGCACATCATGCGCGTCATCGCCGAAAACCTTGCCGCGCACGACACGCCGCCCCAACATCTGGCCGTCGTCGCACCGCGTGGCACCGGCAAGACGTTCCTGCTCCGCCTGATCGGGCTGGAGATCGAATCGTTCCGTGCCGACGGCGGGAACATCGCGTTCCTGCACATGCCTGAGGAAATGCCGGCCATCCTGTCCCCGGCAAGCCTGATGCGGGAAATATTGGTGCGCTTTCAGCGGGGACGGCCGGAAGAGAACGACCTGAAATGGCGATCCGACGACGGTGAATGGGACGAACTCGTCGCGTCGATGGATACAGCGGTAACTGAGCGGTTCGGTATCGGCGAAGGATTGTTGGTCCTGTGCCTGGAAAATATCCAGGACATCATCGACGCGGCACTCTCGCGCGATTTGGACCAGCGCCGCTTTCGGGCGTGGCTGGACCGGCCGGAGTCACGGATCATGCTGATCGCCGCTTCGGCCAACGGGGCGTTCGACGACGATTATGAAAAGCCGCTGTTTCGGGTCGCCGCCACGATCCCGTTGGGCCGGTGGTCGATCGAGGAAACCCTCCTCTACCTCGACCGCGTCATGCTGGCGCGGCGCGGCGTCGGACTGGACGACGCGCAGAGGGCAAAGGCCAAAGCCATCGCCGCGTTCACCGGCGGCAGCCCGCGCATGGCGGCGGCGCTGGCCGAGATCGCGACGGCCGACGATGTTCTGACAGCGGCACAGACGCTGAGCGGATTGGTCGATAATCTGAACGATTATTACCACTGGCGCTTGCGCGACATGGGCGCGGACGCGCGCCGCTGCATCGACAAGTTGCTTCGCGAGGGCGAAAACATCTCCCAATCCGAGCTCGCCCGCCGGCTCGGCGTACTGCAGCCCGTGGTCGCGCAGGCCTTCAAGGGTCTGTTGCGCAAAAACATCCTGGTGAGCGAGCGCCCCGCCGGGTCGAAAGAAAAACTATACCGTGTCGCCGATCGCGTGTTCGCGCATTTCTACCGTGTGCGAGTACTGGATCACGGCCGCGACGTGTGCATCCTGGAACCGATCGTCGAACTTCTGGTCGATGCATTTTCCGATACGCAACGGGCGTCCGAAGCCGCGCGGATGTTTCAGCGTGGCCTGTCACGCGAAGCCCATGTGCTGCTTGGCACGCTGACGCGGCTGGACCCCGCGACGGCGGAAGAACACTGGTGGTTTGGCGTAGAAATCCGCACACTCGTGCGTGACATCCGTCAGATCGCGATCAGAAAAAACTGGTCCATGGGGCCATGGTTCGACGGTCTCGGGGCGCTGCTTGCCACTCCAGCCAACGCCATGCCGATCGCCGAGCAGATGCTGCGCGAAATCGACGGTTCGGAGGGGAAGGATCTGAGGCATCTGACGGCGGGATTGGCCTTTCTCGCCGCGGGGCATCCCGATGCGGCAAGAGATCGGTTCGATGCGTTGGCCGCACGCGAAATCGCCAAGGACGTCCGTTGCGTTGTCATTTACGTCAGGGCTTTCGCACACCTGGAAAAGCTCGCGTCGGACGAGGCGAACCAGGACCTCCAGGAAGTTTTCGACCTGGCAAAGTCAATCGGCGATGCTCCCGTGCAGGCTCGCGCAGCGAGGGGTTTGGGCTATTGCGCTTCTTTTTGCAACGATCATGACAAGGAGTATACATTTCATCGGCAAGCCGCCGATCTCTCGGAGGCTTCAGGCGATCATATTGGGCTCTCCCGAGCCCGCAAAAATCTAGCCATCTGTTCCATGTTGCGCGGCGACCTTGCGCAGGCCCTTTCTTGGGCTGAAGCGGCTTACGAATCCGCCGCGGCAAGCGGCAATATCGCGGAGCGCGCCGACAAAGCCTTGGCGCTCGCCGATGTCCTTTCGGAGAACAAGGCGTTCGCGGTGGGGTTAGAGCGTGCCCAGGAAGCCGCGACCCTGGCCCGCGCCGCCGACGAGCCTGCGATTTTGCTCGGTGCACTTGATCGGGAGGCTTCGGTCCACAGTCGCTTGGGTCATAAATCGGACGTTCTCAGCACAGCCCGCGCTCTCGGCGTTGCCGCGAGGGACTCCGGCAGCGCATTTCTCACCGCGGTCGGCTTGGCGGATTCAGCGTGGCACCTGGCCCATTCCGCGCTTGATTTGGAGGCCAATGTGGCGGCTGAGGCCACCGCCGCAGCAGATGAAGCTCTAACCTATTTACAACCGAACCAGTATCGAAGCTACGCGTGCGCTCTATCCGCCAAGATATGGGCCGCCGCTGGGCGAGGCAATTACCAAGCCTGCCTGGACGCAGCCGAGCAACTGCTCCCGTATGCTAGACAAGCCAACGATCGAGGGGATATCGCGGAAGCACTCGAGTACATCATTTACGCACTGGTCGGCATAGGCCGACATTCCGAGGCCGCCCAACGTGGCGTAGCGGCGTTGACCGAGTTGGCCTCCGCCGAGACGCGGTTCATCGGCACAGAAGCTACTATTCTGTCCAACGTCATTCGTTCTCTCCGTGCGCTCGACCGCTTGGGGGACGTGAAGGAGATCGCCGAACCCGTTTGGCACTACGCCGTCGAAGGCAGCCACGACGCTACCGTTGCGACGTTAGCCAGCAATTTGCTGCCGGTCGCATTCGAAACCGGCGCGTTTGCCTGGGCTTGGGAATTGGCTGACCAAAGCCTGCCCACCATCGCCGCCCAGTCCGGGACCAGCAACGTCGCGGGCTCGCTGATCGCCGCGATCACCGCCGCGGACAAGTGGGCCGAGACCGCACCGCGTGTCCCCGACACAATCTGGCCTGACGCCGCCGATAGCTTCAGCGGCACGGCAACCTCCCTGGCCCTCGCGCGCCTCGCCGAACACGAGCCATCCGCCGCCTTCGCCGGCTTCAACGGCCTGCTGACCACCATCGCCCCAGACATCGACGCCGCGAACGACCCAACCTCCCCTCGCCTGAAGCTCCTTCGGCAAATCCTGACCGCGTCGGCCGTTGTGAACTGGCCCGCCGGCCTGCTGACGGACATCGCCTCCGCCGTCGGCGAACGCCTCCCCCGCCGGCTGGAGGCGGAAACCCGCATGCTGCGAGAGATCGCGCGCTTCAACGCCGCCGGCCAGGACCCGGCGTTGCTGCCGCATATCGCCCCGGACGTTGCCGAAATGCTCCGCCTCGTTCTGCCGCACCTCGCCCCACCCGCCCCGACGGAAGGTCCCAAATCGACCAAACCCCGGAAACGAAAGACGCCACCCCGCCGATAACCCCCACCCTCGACAACGCCCCCCGGTCCATCCGACAATGCGCCCAACCGCATAAACACTCGGAGGACCGCCCATGCGCCTGGCAATCATCGGCCAACAGGATTTCGGCAAAGCCGCGCTCGAAGCCTTCGTCCGTCGCGGCGATGATGTCGCCGCCGTCTTCTGCGCTCCGGAAAAGGGTCGCCCCGACCCGCTCCGCCTCGCCGCCGAAGCGATGGGCGTGAAGGTCTATCAGTTTCCCAAACTAACCGACCCCGAGGCCCTGGAAGCACTGCGTGCGGCAAAGGTCGATATCGGCGTCATGGCCTATGTCACGCAGTTCGTGCCCCAGGATTTCTGCAATATCCCCACCAACGGCACGATCCAGTTCCACCCCAGCCTGCTGCCGCTGCATCGCGGCGCGAGTTCCATGAGCTGGTCGATCATCCTGGGCCGCACCGAAACCGGGTTCAGCATCTTCCGCCCCACCGACGGGCTCGACGAAGGTCCGGTCCTGCTCCTGCAGCCCGTCCCCATCGAACCCGAGGACACCCTCGGCACCCTGTATTTCGGCAAGATTTTCCCGATGGGCGTGGCCGGTCTGGTCGAAACCGCCGACCGCGTGGTGCAGGGCCGCGCGGCCGCTGTCGCGCAGTACGAGCCCGCCGCCGGGTACGAAGGCATCATCCGGGAAGCCGAAACCCGCATCAACTGGGCCAATCACGTCGATATCACCTTCAACCTGATCCGCGGCGTCAACCCCGCGCCGGGCGCCTGGACCACCACGCCCGACGGCAAGAAGGCCTTCATCTACGACTGCACCAAGCGCCATGCCCGCACCTTCTCCGAGGTGAAAGGCAAGAAGCTCGGGGAAATCGTGGGGCAAAACGGCACCAGCCTGATCATCCACGGGCAGGGTGGCTTCATCGAAGCGCATCGCATCCGGGTGGAGGGCGGCAAGAAGGTCGCGGCGAGTGAATCCGGCCTGACCGTGGGGACGATTCTGGGCTGACAACTATCTCCACCTTGTCCGTTGCCCATCGGCCCCGCTGAGGTTAGCTTCCGACGACACTTCGAAGCTGGACCCGATCCTTCATGCATGCCCGCATGTTCCTGGCCGCCGTGGCGATCTTCGCTGCCGGCATGGCCCCCGCTGTTGCCCGCGACCTGACGGTCGTGGCGCGCGGCGACTCCTTGCAGGCAGCGTTAACCAACGCGTACCTGCATCCGTTCACCGATGTCACCGGTGTTCGGACGACCGCGGTCACCTGGGAAGGGGGTATTGCGGCGCTACGGGACCAGTTGAAGGCGCCGGACAACGCCTGGGACCTGATTATCGCCAACCCCGATGAGGTCGCGGCCGGCTGCGCCGAAGGCATCTTCGAAAAGATCGATTGGACGGCGATCGGCGGCAAGGACCACTATCAACCCTGGGGGGTGTCGGATTGCGGTGTCGGCGCGACGATCGCCAATACCGTGCTGGCCTGGGACAAGGACAAATTCCCGGTCACCCCGACCTGGGCGGATTTCTGGGACGTGGCGAAATATCCAGGCAAGCGCGGCCTGCGCCGGGACGTGCGCGGCGCGCTGGAAATCGCGCTGCTGGCCGATGGTGTCGCGCCTGGAGACATCTACAAGACCCTCTCCACCAAAGACGGGGTCGAGCGCGCGTTTCAGAAGCTGGACCAGCTCCGCCCCTATATCGTCTGGTGGCAGAACGGCGCGGAGGCCGCGAAAATCCTGGGCTCGGGGGATGTCCTCATGACCAGCGCCCCCAGCGGCGCCATTGCCACCGCCGCGCGGCTCGACGTGCGCAATTTCGGCATCCAGTTCGGATCGAGCCTCTACACGGTCCTGAGCTGGGTCATTCCCAAAGGCAGCCCGAACCTGCGTGCGTCCCAGCAGTTCCTGTATTTCACCGGCATGCCGTTGATCGAGGCACGGATGGTGCGCAACGATGGCCGGGTCGGGCCGGCCAAGGGCCTGAACGACGGCTTGCCGCCAGAGTTGCAGGCAATCTCGCCGACCACCCAGGCGAACCTCGCCATGGCACTGATGATCGACACCAACTTCTGGCACGACAACCTGGCCAAGCTCGGGCCGCGTTTCGACGCATGGCTGGGCAAATAGACGCCAGCCTCACATCCCAGGAACGCGACGGGACAACCGTACTGATCCTGTCGGGCCACCTCGACGCCCAGACCGCCGGGAGATTGTGGCATCAGGCCTTGCGGACGGCGCACCGAGCCAAAATAGTCCAGCTCGATCTGACCGGCCTGAAATATTGCGACATGTCGGGCGCGGCGCTCCTGCTGGCGATCGAGGCCGCACACCCCAACCCGGCCGCGCCGATTGGCGCGTCGCAACGGATCGCGGACCTGCTCACACGCGCCCGCGCCGCCGCGGCGCGCCCCCCATCCCAGGCAGCGTCACGATCCAGCGGACCGGGCATCCTGACCGGCGTCGCCAACCACCTCGCCTACCTCGGTGAAGTCGCCCTCGCCGTTGCCCGCCTGCCCGCGCGGGCGCGGATGCTGCGGATCAGGGATCTGTTCCATTACGCCGACCAGGCCGGGGTCCGAGCGCTGCCGTTGGTCATGTTGCTGGGCTATTTGATGGGACTGATTTTGGCGTTCCAGTCAGCGGTACCACTGCGCCGGTTCGGGGCGGATTTGTATGTCGCCAATCTCGTGGCGATCAGCCTGTTACGCGAGTTGGGGCCGCTGCTGTCTTCCATCATCCTGGCGGGCCGCACCGGATCGGCGTTCGCCGCGGAAATCGGGTCGATGAAGGTCAACCAGGAGATCGATGCCCTCACGACGATGTCGCTCGATCCTGTCACGATGCTGGTGCTGCCACGCCTGATCGCCGCGGCCCTGGTGATGCCGGCCCTGATCCTGGTGCTGGACATTGCCGGACTGTTGGGCATGGCGACCGTGATGAACGCCTTTGGCTATCCGCTCATCGCCATCGCGCATCAGGTGCAGTCCGCCGCGACTGCGTCGGACATGTTCGGCGGGCTGTTCAAAGGCCTATGCTTCGGCTCCGCGGTTGCCATCATCGGCTGCCGCGCGGGCTTGGGGACCGGCGTCGGCCCCCGTGCGGTCGGACAGGCGGCCACCGCGGCGGTTGTCGGTGGCATCGTCGCCACCATCTTGCTGGATGGGCTGTTCGCCCTGATTTTCTACAGGCTGAATTTATGACCGTGGTGCGCGTCACGAAATCGGCCCAGCGCTTCGGCGCCCGCACGATCTTCCGCGACGTCTCGTTCGAAGTCGCCGAGCGGGAGGTGTTCGTCATCCTCGGCGGGTCGGGCTGCGGCAAGTCCACCCTGCTGAACCAGCTCATCGGGCTGCTGCCGCCCAGCGCGGGGGAGATCGATATCCTCGGCCACACGATCACCGGCCCCAAGGGTGCCGCGGGACGGCGGGAAATGCAGCGCCATATCGGGGTGATGTTTCAATCGGGCGCGCTGTTCGGCTCCATGACGCTGCTGGAAAACGTCATGCTGCCGCTGGAAATGTTCACCGACCTACCGCCCGAGGGGCGGGAGGCTGTGGCGCGGGTCAAGCTCGGACTGGTCGGCCTGGGACATGCGACCGCGCTGATGCCAGCCGAGATTTCCGGCGGCATGGCCAAACGGGCGGGGATCGCGCGCGCGATGGCACTGGACCCGCCGCTGCTGTTCCTGGACGAACCCTCGGCGGGGCTGGACCCGATCACATCGGCGGAGTTGGATAAGCTGATCCTCGATTTACGGGACGATCTGGGGACGACATTCGTGGTGGTGACGCATGAACTGGCCTCGATCCTGGCGATCGCCGACCGCTGCATCATGCTGGACCGCAATGCCCATCCCGATGGCGGCGGCATGATCGCCGAGGGCAATCCCCGAAAGCTCAGGGACGAGGACACACATAAGATGGTTCGAGCGTTCTTCCGGCGGGAGATCCCAGCGTAATGGACGGGCGCACAGCCTTCCTGCGCGTGGGCCTGCTGATCGTCGGCGGCGCGGCGCTGCTGGTCGGGTTGGTGTGGTTCCTCGGCGGGAACCGAATCCGCAATGGCACCGTCTACGAGTCGTATTTCAGCGAGTCGGTGCAGGGATTGGATATCGGGGTCGCGGTCCGCTATCGCGGCGTCGCGGTTGGCCGCGTATCGGATATCGGCCTGGTGACCGCCGAATACGGTGCCAGCATGGGAACCGAAGCCGAACAGGCGACCTATCGACTGGTCTTCGTACGCTACATCGTCGATCCCAAACGCCTTGGCCGCGTACCCGATACCGCGACCGCCGTGAAGGACGGGCTGCGCGCCCGCCTGGCCTCCGCTGGACTGACCGGCGTCACCTATATCGAGCTCGACTTCGTCGATCCCGCCCGGAGCCCCGTCAACCCCCTCCCCTGGACGCCGGTCGGCGAATTCATCCCGTCGGTACCGACGACCCTGTCGCAGGTGGAGGATGCCACCAAACTGTTGATCGACCGGCTCGACAAAATCGACATTGTCAAAATAGCGAATAATATCAATATATTATTGGATAATACGAATGCGCTGCTACGCAATACGAACGATCAGTTGAAGGCCGCCGATCTGCCAGGACTGATCGCCGATCTGCGGCAGACCGCTTCGGCCATCCGGACCGTCGCGAACAATCCGAACATCGACCGCACGCTGACGAACACCGCCGCGGCGACCGAAAAGCTGACCCAGACCATCGCCCAGATACCGCCGCTGATCGCATCCGTGCAGGCCATGAGCCGCCGGGCCGATACCGGCGTCGCGGACACCCAGCAAGCCCTGGTGCCGCTGCTGCGCGATATCCTGGCGACGACGGCGAACCTCAAGGAACTGACGGAGTCCCTCCGTCGCAACCCGGCGCAGGTATTGGTCGGTCAGCCGCCGCCGCGCCAGAATGGAAACGCACAATGAACCGGCGACACTTGTTCCCGCTGGGCGCTGCTTTTCTCGGCGGCTGCTCGGTGTTACCCGCCCAGAAGGACCAGCAGCGGCGCGATTGGCCGCTGACGCCTCGCCGCCCCACCGCACTGGGATCGGCGCGGAACGGGCGCACCCTGCTGATCCGCACCATGGCCGCCGGGCCGGGGATGGACGCGCGGGGGGTGCAATGGCTGCTCAAGGATGGCAGCTTGAACACCGATTACTATGAACAATGGTCGGTGCCCCCCACGCTGGCGATGGAGGAAGGCCTGCGCCGGTGGCTGTCCGATTCCGGTCTGTTTGCCGCTGTCCTCGCCCCCGGCAGCAGCGTGGCCCCGGACTTTACCCTTGAAACCGAACTGATCACGCTTCTCGCCGACCCTCAGGCCGGCACCGCCCGTGCGGGCCTGTCGCTGATCCTTCTGCAGCCCAACGGGGATCGGTCCCGGGTGCGGCTTCAGAAGACGGTCAGCGCGGAGGTGCGGATGAACGGCACGGGGGTCGAGGCGATCGTCGCCGCGCTCCGTCTCGCGGCCACCGTCGCGCTGGAACAGGCGGAGGCCGCGATTGCCGAGGCTTCGCGGGGGTAGACCGTTGGTATCAGGCCCAAACAACGCCCAGGAACCAAACCTCGCCGATGTCGCCCGCCGCGGTGCGACCGAGCCACAGGTTTTCCGCCAGTTCGTAAAAATCGCTTGGCCCGGCATTGCCCAGCACGACGCGGACCGTGTTGTTTTCGCGATCCTGCCAGACATCGATTGAAGCGGGGTAACGCACGACATCGCGGTCTTGGTCGGCGGCCGATGGAAAGGCGAGCCAAACGGGTCCCGCACGCGGCCGGCTCATTGTCAAATTGGCCGACTTCGCGCGCCGGACGTCATAATAGAGGCTGATTCCGGTGATATGCTGCCCGTCCTCATAATAAAACTCCAAGTCACCGACCAGGACTCTGCATGCTGAACCGGGCGGCACGATGAACCGGTCGATCGAACGCTGGACCGGTGTTCGGTCGTCGAACGAGTCCCGATAGCCGATGTGGCTATCGAGACCTGATTCCGAGCAGGTCGTTGCTGCAACGGCAGCGACATTTCGCTTGACGAGAGAGATCGAAACCACCGGCCCCGCGGATCAAGCCGCCTTCGCCAACGCCCGCCACACCTTCTCCGGCGTCATGGGCATGTCGATCGCCGTCACCCCGTCGCCCGACAGCGCGTCGATCACCGCGTTCACCAGCGCCGGCGGCGAGCCGACAGCCCCCGCCTCCCCCGCGCCTTTGACGCCGAGCGGGTTGGAGCGGCAGGGAACCTCCAGCAGATCGACCTCGATATCCGGCAGGTCGTCGGCGCGGGGCAGTGCGTAGTCCATGAAACTGCCCGACAGCAGCTGGCCGGAAACCGGATCGAACACGGTGTTTTCCAGCAGCGCCTGGCCCATGCCCTGCGCGACGCCGCCGGCGACCTGTCCCCGCACGATCAGCGGGTTGACCGTCTTGCCGAAATCGTCCGCGACGGCATAGCGCTCGACCGAGACATGACCGGTTTCCGGATCGATCTCGACCTCCGCGATATGGCACCCGTTCGGGAAGGTGTGGTGATCGATCGGCGCGATTTCGGCGGCATCCAACGCCTTGTGCCGTTTCGCGGCCAGTTCCATGATACCGACGCCGCGATCGGTGCCGACGATGGAAAACCGTCCATCGGCGAAGGCGATATCCGCGACCGCGGCTTCCAGCTCCTCGGCCGCGGCTTCCTTGCCTTTCGCGATCACCGACGACGAGGTCAGCAGGATCGCCTGTCCCTCCGAATACAGCGACCGCGCGCCGCCGGTGCCGCCACCCACCGGAATGGCATCGGTATCGCCCTGCCGGATCCGGATCAGATCGCCATCGATGCCAAGCTGCGCGGCGGTCAACTGCACGTACGCGGTTTCATGCCCCTGTCCGGTCGACTGGGTGCCGACATAGACGTCGACAAACCCGTCCTCCGCGAACCGGATTTCCGCCCGTTCGGTGGCATCGCCGCCGGTCGCCTCCAGATAATACGCGAACCCGATCCCCCGCCGTTTGCCCATCCGGGCGGCTGCCGCGCGGCGGGTGCCGAAGCCGGCGTAATCGACCTTGGCGAGCGCCGCCTCCAGCACGATCCGGAAATCGCCGCTGTCGTAGGTCTTGCCCACGGGCGTGCTGTGCGGCATCGCGTCGGGCCCGACCATGTTACGACGTCGCAGCTCCGCCCGGTCCACGCCGAGTTCCCGAGCGGCCGCGTCGACAAGACGTTCGACCAGATAATTCGCCTCGGGCCGGCCGGCGCCGCGATAGGCATCGACCGGAACGGTGTTGGTGAACACGCCCAACACGTTGGCGTAGATCGCCTTGAAGCCGTAGATGCTGGACAGCACGCCGGTGCCGGCATAGGTCGGGATGTACGGCGCGAAGGTGGAAAGATACGCGCCCATGTTGGACACGTTGCGCGTCCGCAGGGCGGTGAATTTCCCATCGGCGTCGATCGCCAGTTCGCCCAGGGTTATGTTGTCGCGGCCCTGGGTGTCGCACAGGAAGGCCTCCCCCCGCTCCGCCGCCCATTTCACCGGCCGCCCCAGCTTCCGCGCCGCGTAGCAGGTCAGCACGTGCTCGGCGTACAAAAACAGTTTCATTCCGAAGCCGCCGCCGACATCGGGGGTCACGACGCGGAATTTTTCCGGATCCTCCCCGAACACCGGACCGATCAGGTTCTTCACCAGCCAGCCGCCCTGGGTATTGGCATGCAGCGTCCATCGGCCGGTTCCCGCGTCGTATTCGGCGAGCGCGGCCCGGGCCTCGATGGACGAAACGACGATGCGATTATTGACGACGGTCAGGCGCGTGACATGAGCGGCCTGCGCGAAGGCCGCGTCGGTCGCTGCCTTGTCGCCAATGTCCCAGTCGAAGCAGAGATTCCCAGCGACATCCGGCCACACCCGGGGGGCGTCGGGGTCCATCGTCGTTGCGAGGTTGGTGGACGAGGGCAGCACCTCGTAATCCGCCGCGATCGCCTCCGCCCCGTCGCGCGCGGCCTGCATCGTCTCGGCCACCACGAACGCCACGGGATCGCCGACGTGGCGCACCGCCCCCTCGGCCAGCACGGGGTGGGGCGGCGCGGCCATCGCCGAACCGTCCTTGTTTTGCACGGGCGCGGCGCAGGGCAGCCCGCCGATCCCATCCGCCGCCAGATCGACCGAGGTGTAGACCGCCCGCACACCCGCCACCGCCCGAGCCGCCGCGACATCCAGCGACACGATTCGCGCCGCCGCGTGCGGGGAGCGCACCACCAGACCGAACAGCATGCCTGGCAACGCGATATCGTCGGTGTAGCACCCGTTGCCTTTGAGCAGCCGAGGATCCTCGACCCGGCGAACCGGCTGAGCGAGGCCGAATTTCGATGTTGTCATGCTGCGATGCTCCCGTTGCTGGCGCTAAGATCAGCATGCACGCTCCGTCCCCGAAAGGCCAAGCCCCATGGCAACGATTTGCGTTTTGAATGCCGGCTCCTCGACCCTGAAATACGCGGTCTACGAAACCGCGCCGACGCTTGGCCGCGTCGCCGGCGGCACTATCGAGGGCGGCAGTCTCGATCGCGTCCCCTTGCCCGACGATGTCGCGGCCTTCGGCCATCGTGTCGTGCACGGCGGCCCCCATCTGTCGCAGCCCGTCGCGATCGATCCCGAGACCTTCGCGGCGATCGAGGCGGTCTCGCCCCTCGCCCCTCTGCACAACCCGCCCGCCCTCGCGGTCATTCGCGCGCTGCGCGACCGGTTTCCCGATACGATGCAGGTTGCCTGCTTCGATACCGGCTTCCACCACGGCCACCCCGCCGTCGCGGACCGCTTCGCCATTCCCGACGCGCTGTATCAGGAGGGTGTGCGCCGCTACGGCTTCCACGGCCTGTCCTACGAATACATCGCCGGGGCGCTGGAAACCGTCGCCCCCGCCATCGCCAAGGGCCGGGTGGTGGTGGCGCATCTCGGTTCCGGCGCATCGATGTGCGGGCTCGTGGGCGGGCGCAGCGTGGATTCATCGATGGGCTTCACCGCGCTGGATGGACTGCCGATGGGGACCCGATCAGGCTCCCTCGATGCCGGGGTGATTCTGTGGCTGCAACAGACCAAGGGCTGGTCGGTCGATCGGGTGGAGCATTTTCTCTATCACGATTGCGGCCTCAAGGGCCTATCCGGCCTGTCGAACGACATGCGGGTTCTTCTGGCCAGCGACGCCTCGCTGGCGCGTTTGGCCGTGGACTATTTCGTCTACCATGTCGCCCGCACCGCTGGCGCGCTGGCAGCGAGCACTGGCGGGCTGGACGCGATGGTGTTCACGGCCGGCATCGGCGAACACAGCCCGGAGATCCGGTCCCGCGTGCTGCGCCGACTGTCCTGGCTGGGATTCGAGGTCGATGACACCGCCAACGCCGCCGGCGGTCCCTTGCTCACCGCGTCCGGATCGCGCCTGCCGGCCTACGTCATCCCAACGGATGAGGAACTGGTCATCGCCCGCCATACCGCGGCGCTGTTCCGGGGTTGAGGCCGCCAGCCGGGTCCAGCCCGTGCTTCCGGTAGACCCCACCGGCCTCCGGCGCCGACAGAAAGGCCTGCAACGCGCGGGCACCGTCAGGGTTGGCCGCCCGGGTGAGCACACCGCTCGAAAAGACCGTGATGTTCTGAATGTCGCCGGGCAAGGGGCCGACAAAATCGATGCCAGGCTCATTGATAATCTCGCTGACCTGCTGAAACCCCAGCTCCGCCCTCCCGTCCGCGACGTATACCGCGACCGGCGTCCCAGGGGTGGATTGCACCGCTTTCGCCGCGACCTCGGCCGCGATCCCCAACCTGCCGAACAATTCCAGCAGATACACCCCGCTCGGCCCCTGCGAATAACCGACCGATCGCGCGGCAAGCAGAGCCTGCCGGACCGCCGCGCCGGAGGCGATGTCCGGCCGGGGTGCGCCGGCCTGCACCACGATCCCGACGCCGCTGCGCACAAGATCGACCCGGGTGCCGGGGTGCACTTTACCTTCGGCAATGAAACGGTCGATCGCCGCGGACGTGGCGATCACCAGGTCCAGCGGCGTATCCGACGCGACCTGGCCTGGTATGGCGCCGGTGCTCGACAAGGTCGTGACGATTTCCATCCCGAACCCCGGCACCAGCGCATCGTAGGCATACTGGATCGCTCGGGACGTCAGCACTTTCAGCATCGGACCGGTCCCTCGATCCCGAGGCCTGTTATCGCGACACACAGCGGGTTTGCCATCCTGGTCCTCCTGACCCGCCGCAGTCTGCGATTGGACGAACGGCCCCGCAAGGAAGGCTTGCCGCCGCGTGCCAATCGGCGCGAAGCTCATGCCAAACGATCGGAGGAACCCGCATGCCCAAGCTGCTGTCCCGCCCGCCTGAACGGCTGCATCACCACGCTTTCGTGGTGAAGGACCAGGAGCGGAACCGCCGGTTTTTCGAGGATTTGTTGGGCATCCCCCTCGCCGCGACGTGGTGCGAAAGCCACCACAGCCCCTGGGTGAACCGGGAAGTCGCGTTCTGCCACACCTTCTACACCATGGGCGACGGCGGGGCGCTGGCGTTCTTCTCCTTCGCCGATGAGGAGGTTTATGCCAAAACCCAGGCGGCGCGGCCGGCGGAAATCGGCAGCTTCGACCATATTTCCTTCAAGGTGGACTCCGGCACGTTCGACGAGTTGGTCGGGCGATTGAAGAGTGCCGACGAACCGGTGCGCGTGACCGATCACGGTTACTGCAAATCGATGTACTGCACGTCCCCGGACGGGCTGGTCATGGAGTTCACGGTCGATCCGCCGAACGCCGAGCGCATTGCCGAAATCCGCCGCGCGGACGCACATGCCGAGCTGCGGCGGTGGATGGCGGGGGATCATCGGGTGAACAACGACCTGCGGCCCGACGCATCGTGACCTGGCGGTCGGTATCGGACCATTGGTGTCACGCGACAATCGCTGAACTGTCATAGCGGCGCCATTGTTTGGCCCCAGTGCCGGCGGTATCCAGTCTGAATGTCTGACTCGCAAACCGCTCAGCCGCGCCGGAAGCTTGGTCACCTGGCCAGTCGTCCCCGCATGTTTCATCGGAACAACCGCGGCGGCCCGATGGACATGACCTTGCCGCTCGCCCCGCCGTCGCTCACCAGCCGGCTGCGCGCGCTGCGCCGTATGGCCGCGGTGTTCGCCTGGACGGCGCCAAGCCTGCTCATCCAGGCGGTGTGCGTGATGTTGCCCGGGCGGGCGAAAGTGGCATTTGCGAAATTGTACTGGGCGGTCTTCGCCCGGCTGCTGGGTTTGCATGTGCGGGTGATCGGCGAGCTCGCATCGCGATCGTCCGACCGGCCGGTGATTTATGTTTCCAACCATTCCTCCTGGGTGGATATCCCTGTCGTCGGCGGCGTGCTGGACGGCTGCTTCGTGGCCAAGGGCGACGTCGCCGGCTGGCCGGTCGTCGGCACGATCGCGCGCCTCGGCCGCTCGGTTTTCGTGACCCGCCAGCGCGGCTCGACCGTGCGGGAACGCGACAAGATGCAGGGCCTGCTGGCCGGCGGCGACAATCTGATCCTGTTCCCGGAAGGCACGAGTTCCGACGGCTCCCGCGTGCTGCCCTTCCGGTCGTCGTTCTTCTCGGTTGCGCAAAGCGAGGCGCGGCCCATCATCCAGCCGGTGTCGGTGGTCTACGACCGTTTGGGCGGGCTGCCGACGGGGCGGGCGAACCGGCCGGTGTTCGCGTGGTATGGCGACATGGATATCGCGTCCCACGCTTGGCGCATGTCGCGTTGCGCGGGGTTGCGGGTGACGGTGCTGCTGCACACCCCGATCGATCCGGCGCGCTTCCCAAATCGCAAGGCCATGTCGCACGCGATCTGGCGCACGGTCGCCGATGGCGCCGCCACGCTGCGGCAGAACCGCCCGGCGCGGCCTTTGGTGGTTTCGGAAGTGCCCGGGGACGATCTCGTCGGTGGCGGCGATGAGGCGTTTGCGTAACCGGCGATCATCGCGCCACCAAACAGTCATCCCATCGGTTATTGACACGACGCCAAACCGGTCTGCCATACTGCGGATGCGAACCGGAGGCCGAAACACCTGAAACGCTTGACCTCGCCCGCTGTCCAGATGATTCCTCCCCCCTTCCAATCCGGGCTGGTCCGGTGCGGCAGGTCGGGACATCGTTCTTAATGGAAGCCGGACGCGAAGCAGCCACCATCGCGACAGCGCGCAAGCGCCTGCACGTCATCACCTGGGGATGCCAGATGAACGTGTATGACTCCGGGCGCATGGCCGACGTGCTCGCCCCCCTTGGCTACGAGCCGGCCGCCGAACCGGACGGCGCCGATATGGTGATCCTCAACACCTGCCACATCCGCGACAAGGCCGCCGAGAAGGTCTTTTCCGAGTTGGGCCGCCTCCGCCGCCTCAAGGACGCCACGGACGGGCGGATGATCCTGGCGGTCGCCGGCTGCGTGGCGCAGGCCGAGGGCGCGGAAATCCTCGCCCGCGCGCCCTATGTGGACATCGTCCTCGGCCCGCAGACCTACCACAAACTCCCCGAAATGGTGGCGCGCGCCGCCCGCGCCGGCGGCGCGGTGATCGAGACGGACTTCCCCGCCGAGGACAAGTTCGACTACCTGCCCGAAAAGGCCGCGCCGCAGGGCATCGCCGCGTTCCTGACGATCCAGGAGGGTTGCGACAAATTTTGCAGCTTCTGTGTCGTTCCCTACACCCGCGGCGCCGAACAGTCGCGTTCGGCCGCGACGGTGCTCGCGGAGGCAAAGCGCCTCGTGGACCAGGGCGCGGTTGAGATTTCGCTGCTGGGCCAGAACGTCAACGCCTGGCACGGGACGGAGGGTTGGGGCCTCGGACGGCTGCTGCGCGCTTTGGCCGAAATCCAAGGTCTGAGGCGCCTGCGGTACACGACGTCCCATCCTCGCGACATGGACGACGAACTCTACGCCGCGCACCGCGATCTTCCGAACCTGATGCCGTTCCTGCATCTGCCGGTGCAGTCGGGGTCGGATCGGATTTTGCAGGCGATGAACCGGAAGCACACGGCCGACGAGTACCGCGCCATCGTCGGCAGGCTGCGGGACGCGAGGCCGGATCTGGCGCTGTCCTCGGATTTCATTGTCGGCCATCCCGGGGAGACCGAGGCCGACTTCGAAGCCACGATGCAGTTGGTCCGGGATGTCCGCTTCGCCCAGGCCTACAGTTTCAAATACTCGCCACGCCCCGGCACGCCCGCGGCCGGCGCGCCGCAACAGGTGCCGGAGGCGGAGAAGGACCGCCGCCTCCAGGCGCTCCAGGCGTTGTTGCGCGAACAGCAGGCCGCGTTCAACGCGTCATGCGTTGGGCTGACGATGCCCGTGCTGTTCACCGGCACCGGCCGCCATCCCGGCCAGATCGCCGGCCGGTCGCCTTATCTTCAACCCGTGCACGTCATGGGCCCGTCGGACCTCATCGGGACCGAGCAGACCGTGACGATCACCGCTACCCATCCCAACTCGCTCGCAGGAACCATCAGCCAGGAGAGACGACGCGCTTGACCCTCGTATCCGCCCTCCCGTCCACAGGCCTTCCCTCCGCGACCGGCGGCAAGGCCATCACCATCCAGTTCAACGACAACAGCCTGTTGCCCCTGCTGCTGGGCGATCATGACCGGCATCTGGCGCGGATCGAGCAAGCCATGGGGGTCCGGCTGTCGTGCCGGGGGAACAAGGTGGCGATCGCCGGGGATGCCGAACGGGTGGATCTGGCGCAGGGCATGCTGCAAGGGTTGTGGCGGCGGTTGGAACGCGGCGAAAGCGTCGGCCGGCCGGAAGTGGAAGCTGCGATCAAGCTGGCGGACGCCGAAACCGATCCCCGGCTGCCGCTGTCGGACCTGCCGGCGATCCGCACGAGACGCGGCGCCGTCGGGCCTCGCAGCCCCGGTCAGGCTGCCTACATGGAGGCATTGGCCGCGCACGAGATGGTGTTCGGCGTCGGCCCGGCCGGCACTGGCAAGACCTACCTCGCGGTTGCCCAGGCCGTCGCCATGCTGCAGGCCGGCAAGGTCGACCGCATCGTCCTCTCCCGTCCCGCGGTCGAAGCCGGCGAGAGGCTTGGCTTCCTGCCGGGCGACATGAAGGAGAAGGTCGATCCGTATCTGCGGCCGCTCTACGACGCGCTGCACGACATGATGCCGGCCGATCAGGTCACCCGCCGCATTGTCAGCGGGGAGATCGAGGTCGCCCCACTGGCCTTCATGCGCGGACGCACCCTGGCGCATTGTTACGCCATCCTCGATGAGGCGCAGAACACCACCGCCGCGCAGATGAAGATGTTCCTGACCCGCATGGGGGAGGGCACGCGCATGGTGATCACCGGCGATCTGTCGCAGGTCGACCTGCCGCCGGGCACACCATCGGGGCTGCGCGACGCGCTCGACACGGTCGAGGGCGTGCAGGGCATCGGCGTCGTTCGCTTCGCCTCCCGCGACGTGGTACGCCACCCCATGGTCGGCCGCATCGTGGAGGCGTATGAACAGCGCGCCGCCGCCGAGGGCGACACGCGTCGGGAAGCCCGCCGCATATACGAGCAGAGAGATGGATCCCGGGGACAGTAGACACCCCGCGCAAGCGGGGAATTTCGACGCGGTAACCGTGATCGTTGCCGAACCGGCCTGGCACCGCCATGTGCCGCGAGTGGAGGCCGTGGTGCATCGCGCCGCGGCGGCCGCCGGCGCGGCCGGCACGATCATCCTTGCCGATGACGCGGTCGTACAGCGGCTGAACGCGCTGCACCGCCACCGCAACAAACCAACCAACGTGCTGACCTACGAGCACCCCGAACCCGAGATCATTCTCGCGCTCGGCGTCATCCGCCGCGAAGCCGCCGCCGCCGGCCGTTCGGTTGCTCGGCATCTCGCACATCTGGTGGTGCATGGCGCGCTGCACCTGCAGGGCCTGGATCACCATCATCCCGGCGAAGCCCGCCATATGGAAATGATGGAGTCCCGCATTCTGCACACGATCGGGGTTCCCAACCCGTGGCGGCGGGCATGAGCGGCACCATCATCACGCGGCTGCGCACGCTGCTGGGCGGCAGGAACCCCGAACATTCCCTGCGTGAATCCATCGCCGAACTGGTGCAGGAAGCCGCCGACGCACAGCACGTGCCGGGCGAGACCCCGGAACTCGACCGGCAGGAACGGGTGCTGATCGCGAACATCCTGCGCCTGCGCGAAACCACGGCCGACGACGTGATGGTGCCGCGCGCCGACATCGTCGCGATGCGCGCCGATGTGACGCTGGAGCAGGCGATCGAACTCATTCGCGACGATGGCCATTCCCGTCTGCCGGTCTATCGGGAGCAACTGGACGACGTCATCGGCATGATCCATGTGAAGGACGTCTTCGCCTATGTCGGCCGGCCCGACGCGTTCACGCTGGAATCGATCCTGCGCAAACCGCTGATGGTCGCGCCGCAGATGCCGGTGCTGGATCTGCTCCTGCAGATGCGCCAGCAGCGCGTCCACATGGCCCTGGTGGTCGACGAATACGGCGGTATCGACGGCCTCGTGACCATCGAGGACCTGGTGGAAACGATCACCGGCGACATCTCCGACGAGCATGACGACCCCGAAGCCCCGATGGTCACCGAACGGCCGGATGGCTCGCTCGACATCAACGCCCGCCTCTCGGTCGAAGAGTTCGAACAGAAAATGGGTCCGGTCCTGACCGAGGATGAGCGCGAGGCGGACATCGACACCATCGGCGGGCTGGTGTTCACCCTGGCCGGGCGGGTGCCGACACGGGGCGAGCTGATCGGCCATCCCTCCGGCATCGAGTTCCGTATTTTGGACGCCGACCCGCGCAAGATCCGGCGTCTGCGGGTGCGGCGGATGGAGGCGATCGAGGGGTGACGGTCAGCGGTCATTTGGATGCGGCTCGGGCCTTGGTACCCGTCCTGGCGGCGCGGGCGGGCGCGACGGAAACCGCGCGATCGGTGCCGGCCGAGACCGTGGCGGCGTTCCATCGTACCGGCATCCTGCGCCTGCTGCAGCCGGCGCGCTTCGGCGGGGCGCAGGCCAGCTTCGACCAATTTTCCGAGATTGTCGAAACATTGGCCGAGGGCTGTTCGTCCAGCGCCTGGGTCTATGCCGTTCTGGGTGAGCACCAATGGATCGTCGCCTGCCTACCCGAACGGGGCCAGGACGATGTGTGGGGCGACGATCCGTTCGCCGTGGCCTCGTCGTCGTTGGCACCAAGGAACGTCGGGCTGCCTGCCGATGGCGGCTGGCGCGTGTCCGGCACGTTTCCGTTTTCGTCCGGCTGCGATCACGCGAAATGGGCGATTCTGGGGGTACGGGCGGAGGATGCGGCCGGCAACCGGCGCACGCGATACATGCTGGTGCCGATGGGAGAGATCGAGGTTCTCGATGACTGGCATGTGCTGGGGTTGCGCGGGACCGGCAGCAAGTCTTTGGTGTTGAAGGATGTTTTCGTGCCGACGCACCGCACGGTGCTGCTGAAGGATTTGCTGGACGGCACCACGCCCGGCGCGCTGGTGCATCCGGACTATGCGCTGCTGCGTGCACCGCGCGGGTTCCTGGTGCCGTTTTCGTTGCCGCCGGTGATGTTCTCCCTCGGACGGCGAGCGTTGCGAACGGTGCCGGAGATGTTGCGGTCCCGGCTGTCGCGGGGAACGCGCGATCTGGCGGAATCCGAAGTCGTGCAGATGCAGTTGTCGGAAGCCGGGGCGGCGATCGATCTCGCTTGCCTGATCCTGCGCACGCGGCGGGCGGAGAGCATGGCGATGCTGGCGTCCGGCCGGCCCGTCACGGTGGAGGATGGCATGCGCAACCGGCGCGACGTCGCCTACGCCGCGGCGATGATCCGCGACGGGGTTGGAAGGTTGGCGGAACTCGCGGGCTCGCGGGTCGCGCGGGATGACGAGCCGTTGCAGGCGATTTTGCGCGATGTCGAGACGATCGCGACGCACGCGGTGGTGCTGCGGCAGATGAATTATGTGCCCTATGGGCGGGCGATGCTGGGACTGCCTGCCGCGGTCGGGGAGGCGTGAGCAGGGTCCCCGGCACGGTCCAGCCCAAGAATATGGCGCGCGCGTGCCAGTTCGGCCCGTTCCCGCTCGGGTGGCGGCTCCGGCGGCTTCAACCCGGCCTGCCGTAACATGACGATGACGTCGGCAACCGACGCGGTCACCCCGAGTTCCCCCGCCGCCTGCATGGCGGAAATTTCGCCGGCAGCGTAGCGGCGAATCACGGGATGGGCCGGGGCAGTCATGGCTGTGCCACCGGATCGATCAGGGTGAGGTTCGAAGCGGGATTGGCCGTCGGGATAGCGGCGGTAATACGCTGCCACAAAGCATCGGCGTCGGGAATGACGACAGTGGGTTTGATCGTCGGTTGCTTCATGGCGCCATCCGTTTACCACACCTTGCCCGAGATTTCTTCGGCGGTTTCGCCCTTGACCGCCGCCCCGGATCGCGCGTCACCATTCCCGCATGACCCTGCCACCCGAGTTCTCCCTCATTGCCCGCCATTTCCGCCCGCTCGCCGGACCGGGTGCGCTCGATCTGCGGGACGACGCAGCGCTGCTGACCCCGCCGCCCGGGAAACAACTGGTGCTGACCGCCGACGCGATGGTGGCCGGCGTCCATTTCCTGCCCGACGATCCACCGGACCAGATCGGGCGGAAACTGCTGCGCGTGAACCTGTCCGACCTCGCCGCCAAGGGCGCCACGCCGCTTGGCTACCTGATGACCGTTTCGACCCCTCGCACCACACCGGACGCCTGGTATGCCGGATTCGCGTCGGGCCTTCTGGAAGATCAGGCAATCTATGGCTGCACCCTGCTGGGAGGCGACACGACCTCCACCCCCGGCCCGATTTCCCTCTCGTTGACCGCCATCGGCCATGTGACCCCTGGCATGTCGGTGCACCGGTTCGGTGCGGCCGCCGGGGACGGCATCTGGGTCACCGGCACGATCGGGGACGGCGCACTCGGTCTTCAGGTCGCGCTGGGCAGGCTCGCCGATCCCACCGGCTTCCTGCTGGACCGCTATCGGCTGCCGCAGCCGCGCACCAGCCTGCGGATCGGCGGCATCGCCTCGGCCGGCATGGATATTTCCGATGGGCTGATCCAGGACCTTGGCCACATGTGCCGGGCAAGCAACCTCCAGGCGCGGATCGAGGCCGGGAGCGTGCCGATGTCGCCGGCCGCGCGCCAGGCTGGGCCGGACTGGCTGAAAACGCGGCTGACCGGGGGCGATGATTACGAGCTGCTGCTGGCCGTCCCGCCCAATCGGGAGGCCGCGCTAACAGCCCAGGGCATCCCTGTCACGCGGATCGGCACCTTCCATTCCGGCCAGCCCGAGGTCATTGTGACCGGCGCCAGCGGAGAACCTCTTGCTTTCGACAAGGGCGGCTGGAGCCATTTTTGACCGATAGGGACCGATCCAAGCAATGAACAAGAACGTGTGGCTCCTGTTCTGTTGTCAGGCGCTGGCGAATGCCATCATGTCCGGCCAGACCATCATGGCGTCTTTGGTCGGGTTCAAACTCGCCGGCAACGCGCTGAACACGCTACCCATGGCGATCCAGATGATCGCGGTCATGTGCGCGTCCATCGTCGCCAGCCACATGTTCTCCCGCTACGGCCGCAAAGCCGGGTTCTGGCTCGGCAGCGGCGTATCCTTCTGCGGCAGCCTGATCTTCGCGCTGGGCATCTACACCGGGAATTTCCCCCTCTACTGCCTGGGCGCGATCCCGGCGGGGCTGGGCCATGGGATCGGCCAGCACCTCCGCTTCGCCGCGGCCGAGGTCGCCGACCCCGCCGCCCGCCCGCGCGCGATTTCCCTGGTCCTGGCCGGGGGCGTGCTGGCGGCGATCGTGGGGCCGGAGATGGTCAAGCGCACGCATGACCTGATCGGGGGTTACGAGTTCCTGGCGACCTACCTCTATCTGCCGGTGCTGCCGGTGATCTCGGCCATACTGCTGTATTTCGCCGCCCTGCCGCCCGCCCCGCCGCGTGTGGTGGTCAAAATCCCGTTCCGGGATATTCTTGCTCGGCCCAATTTCGTGGCGGCGGTTTGCGCCTCGCTGGCGGGCTATGCGTCGATGAACCTGCTGATGGTGTCGACGCCGTTGCAGATGGTCATTTGCGGCTTCGGGGTCGCGGCGACGGCGGACGTGATCCGAGCACACTCGGTTTCGATGTTCGCGCCGGGGTTTTTCACGGGACGGCTGATCCAGAAATTCGGCGTGCACCAGATCATCGGCATCGGGTCCCTGATCACGCTGAGCTGTGTGGCGATCAACATGTCGTTCGCGCCGCTGTGGGGCGTGTTCATGGTCTCCCTGGCGTTGCTGGGCCTGGGCTGGAACTTCATGTTCGTGGGCGGGACGACGATGCTGACCACCGCCTACACCGCGCAGGAACGGGTGCGGGTGCAGGCCACGCATGACTTCATCGTGTTCGGCAGCGTGGCCGGCACGGCGCTGAGTTCCGGTGCGATCGAGGCGGTGTGGGGCTGGGGGGCGCTGAATCTGACGGTGCTCCCGCCGGTGTTGATCGCGATGGCGGTGGTGGCGTGGCATTACGTGGCGAAGCGGCAGGTGGCGGTCAGCGCGGCGTGATCGCCCCGAGCCGCTCCCTCTGGCCATATGCGCCGATCCGGCGGATGATCCGGCAGCAACAATCGGAAACGCCGTCATGCCAAAGACCGTCCTCTACGCCAGCGTCGGGCCGAATACGACGCAGTACGACATCGATGTCGACGCCTGCACGCTGACCCCCAGGGGTTCGGTCTCCTCCCCGGCGAACGTGCAATATGTCTGGCCGCACGCGAACCGGCGTTTCATCTATGTCGCCTCCACCGACAGCGGGTCGGGGATGTCGGGCGGGGGGACGAACCATCACGTCACGGCCTATGCGATCGATGCCAGCGGGGCGTTGTCGCAGCATGGCGCGCCGATTCCGCTGCCGACGCGGCCGATCCACATGGCCACCGATATCCCGTCGGAGCACGTGCTGGTGGCGTTCAACAATCCGCCCTCCCTGCGCATCTACAAGATCAACGCCGACGGTACGCCGGGCGCCGAGGTGCCGCAGTCGCCGTCGATCGATCCCGGCATCTTCCCGCACCAGGTGCTGGCCACACCGGACGGCAAGCAGGTGATCCTCGTCGCACGCGGCTTCGACGCCAAGGGGGACAAGCCCGAGGAGCCCGGTGCGCTGATGGTCTTCGACTATGCGGGCGGCGTGCTGTCCAACCAGCAGAAGATCGCCCCCAATGGCGGCTACGGCTTTGGGCCCCGTCATCTGGATTTCCACCCGACCCGCGACTGGATCTATGTCTCGTTGGAGCGGCAGGACCAGATCGCCTTCTTCACCCGGACCGACGGCAAGCTGCCGCCCGATGCGTTGTCCCGGGTCGACACGCTGGACCACGACCAACCGAAAAGCGACGAGCAGCTGGTCGGCACCGTGCATGTGCACCCGAACGGGCGGTTCGCCTATGTCGCCAACCGGTCGCGCAATCATATCGGGCAGAACAGCATGGCGGTGTTCGCGCTGGATCAGGCGACGGGGATGCCGTCGCGGATACAGAATGTTGATACGCACGGGGTGCATCCGCGGACGTTCCACATCGACCCCTCCGGTCGGATGATGGTGGTCGCGCACATCATGGGTGCCGGCGGTATTCCGTGCCGGCTGACGACGTTCCGGATCGCCGGGGACGGGACGCTGTCGTTTGCGAAGGCGTACGATATCGAAACCGGCGGCAAGTATCAGTGGTGGGCGGGGATGGTGACGATCCCCTGATGCGTCCCAGGCGATTGGCCGTGGGGCGGGCCACCGCCCCTTGTCTGAACGCCTAAGCCGTTCAGCCCGCCTCCGCGACCCGCCGGAGCAATGCCTCGACCGCCGGTAAATCCCGCCGGTGTACCGGATTGTTCGGAAACTGCGTCACCAGCCCGCGCGCCAGTCCCACCGCGCGCTCGGCCCACGCCACCGCGCCGGACCGGTCGCCGGAAGCGGCCGACAGTTGCGCCGCTTCGGGACAGTCGAAACATCTCGGACCCTTCCGGCCGGTCGATAGTTCGCATTTTCACCACCAAGGACACCAAGACCCACGAAGCATGCACGAAGGCCGATGCCGGACCATGAAACTTCGTGCGTCCTCGGTGGTTCTTGGTGTCCTTGGTGGTGAAAATGCGGTCTTCCGATCCGGCTTGTCGCCGGGGGCGGGAGAGGATGGTTGGCCAGCTCGGCGTGATGGAAAATCGTTTCCGCGATGTACGAACCTGGCAGGGCCCGACCATTACATTACTATTTCGGAATGTACTGCCCTAAAAGGTCATGCCGCCAGCGCCGCCGCATAGGCCGCGACTGTCGGCCCAAACCCTCGTTCCAGCGCGTCGGCGGTGAGTTCGTGGCCGATCGACGCCTCGGCCAGGAACGGCACCGCGGCCATCAGCGGGGGGATGTTGCGCAGGTTCAGATCGTGGCCGGCGTTGACCACCAAACCCGCGTCGCGTGCCGCCGCCGCCGTCGCCGCGATGGCGGCCAGCAAGGTCGCATGGGTGCCCTGATGGAACGCCGCCGCGTAGGACCCGGTGTAAATCTCGATCCCGTCCGCTCCGGCCTCGACCGCGCGCGGGACTACCGCCGGGTCGGGATCGGTGAACAGCACGACCCGGCATCCCAGTGCCTTGATCGCGGCGATGGACGACCGCGCCAACGGCATTTGATCGCCACCGAGCTTCCATCCCTCCTCGGAGGTGAAAGCGTCCGGCGCATCCGGCACCAGCGTGCATTGTTCGGGCCGCGTCGCGTCGAGAATTTCCATGAGCCGGTCGTCGGGATAACCCTCGATATTGAACTCCATCGCCGGACGCAGCGGTTGCATCAGCGCCGCCAGCGCCGGCACGTCCGACCCGCGGATATGGCGCTCATCCGGACGGGGATGCACGGTCAGCCCCCGTGCGCCATTGTCCAGCGCGATGCGGGCGAAGTGCAGCACGTCGGGCACGCCGGTGCGCCGGGAGTTCCGCAGCAAAGCGACCTTGTTCAGATTGACACTGAGGCGGGCCATCAGCGCCTCAAGACCTGGCCGACTTCGTCGAGCGTCATGGGATCCTCGATGGTAGGCGGGGTTGCCACGGTCTCCCCGTCGGCGATGCGGCGGATGACGGCGCGCAGGATTTTGCCGGACCGGGTTTTCGGCAAGCGGGGCACCACGCGGGCGTCGCGGAAGGATGCGACGGGACCGATGCGCTCGCGGATCAGGGCCACGAGTTCGGCGGATATTTCCGCTTCGGGGCGGTTCACGCCGGATTTCAGCACCACGAGGCCGATGGGTGTCTGGCCCTTGAGTTCGTCCTTGGCGCCGATGACGGCACATTCGGCGACATCGCGGTGGGAGGCGAGGACCTCTTCCATCGATCCGGTGGACAGGCGGTGGCCGGCGACGTTGATGATGTCGTCCGTGCGGCCCATCACCCAGACGTCGCCGTTCTCGTCGACCATGCCGGCGTCGCCGGTGCGGTACCAGCCGGGGAAGTCGGACAGGTAGGACGTCCGGTAGCCTTCGTCGTTCTGCCAGAGCGTCGGGCCGCAGCCGGGGGGCAGCGGCAGGCGAACGGACAGATTGCCGCTGGTGCCACGCGGCAGAACGTTGCCGTCGTCATCCAGCGCATGCAGGTCGTAGCCGGGGCATGGGCGGCCTCCGGAGCCCGGCAGGAACGGGAACAGCCCGAATTCGCGGAAGCCGGAGGTAATTGCCCACCCCGTTTCCGTCTGCCACCAGTGATCGACCACCGGTTTTTTCAGAATTTCCTGGGCCCAGACGGCTGTCGGGGGATCGCAGCGCTCCCCGGCGAGATAGAGTGCCTCCAGCGACGACAGATCGTACTGCGCGAGGAATTTTCCGTCTGGATCCTGCTGCTTGATCGCCCGCATCGCGGTGGGGGCGGTGACCAGCACTTTCACCTTGTGCTGCGCGATGACCCGCCAGAAGGCGCCGGCGTCCGGGGTGCCGACGGGCTTGCCCTCATACATCACCGACGTGCAGCCGCGCAGCAGCGGGGCGTAAACGATGTAGCTGTGCCCCACGACCCAGCCCACATCCGACGCGGCCCAGTAGGTATCCCCGGCGTCCACCCCGTAGAGCATCTTCATGGAGTTCCACAGCGCCACCGCGTGCCCGCCATTGTCCCGCACGACGCCCTTGGGCCGGCCGGTGGTGCCGGAGGTGTAGAGCACATAGAGCGGATCGGTCGCCTTGACGGGGACGCAATCATGCGGTGCCGCCGCTGCCTCGGCTGCCAGAAAATCGTGGTCCCGCCCGGGCGTCAGCTCGCAGGGCGACTGCTCCCGCTGCAGGATCAGGCATGAATCGGGCTTGTGCGACGACAGGCCGATGGCCGCGTCCAGCAGCGGTTTGTATTTGACGATCCGCCCCGGTTCCAACCCGCAGGATGCCGAGACAATGACCTTCGGCTTCGCGTCCGCGATGCGGGTGGCGAGTTCCGCCGCCGCGAACCCGCCGAACACCACCGAGTGCACCGCACCCAGACGCGCGCAGGCCAGCATGCCGATCGCGGCTTCCGGCACCATCGGCATATAAAGGATGACGCGGTCGCCCTTGGTCACCCCCAGATTCGCCAGGGCGCCGGCGACCTTGGCCACCCGGGTTTGCAGGTCGCGGTAGGTGAAGGTCCGCAGTTGCCCGGTCATCGGGCTGTCCCAGATCAGTGCCGCCTGATCGCCGCGTCCGCCCGCGACATGCCGGTCGATGCAGTTGTAGCAGGTGTTCAGCTCCCCGCCCGCGAACCACTGGCCATAGGCGCCCAGGTTCGGGTCGAAGACGGTGTCCCAGCGTTTGATCCAATCGAGGCCCTCGGCGGCCTTTTCCCACCATCCCTCGGGATCGGCCTGCCATGCGCCATAGGCCCGATCGTATGCGGTCATGTCGGCATTTCCTTATCGCTTCTCGGCGGATGCTTGTCCCGCCGACACCGGCCTGTGGTCAAGCGGCGGTCCTTGCGCCATGACCCAGGTCAATGCATTTCCACCACCGACATATCTGGAGATGACGACATGCAGCTCAATGGGATGGCCGCGATCGTGACCGGGGGCGGCTCCGGCCTGGGTGCCGCCACGGCCGAATGCCTCGCACAGGCGGGATGCAAGGTGGCGGCCGTCGATATCAACGAGGCCGCCGCACAGGCGACAGCCGACCGGATCGGCGGGATCGCCGTCAGATGCGACGTGGCCGACTCCGCCTCCGCCGAGTCCGCCTTCGCTGTTGCCCGAGCGGCGCATGGGCCGGTGCGCATTCTGGTGAATTGCGCGGGCGTTGGGACCGCCGGCCGGGTTGTCGGGCGCGAGGGACCGCTGAAACTCGACGCGTTCGAGCGGGTGATCCGCGTCAACCTGATCGGCACGTTCAACATGCTGCGCCTCGCCGCGGCCGAAATGTCGGATGCCGACCCGTTGGAGGACAATGAGCGCGGCGTGATCGTCAACACCGCTTCCATCGCCGCGTTCGACGGGCAAATCGGCCAGGCCGCCTACGCCGCGTCGAAGGGTGGCGTCGCCAGCCTCACCTTGCCCATCGCCCGCGAACTTGCTCGGGCTGGTGTCCGGGTGATGACCATCGCGCCGGGGCTGTTCCACACGCCGATGGTCGCGGGGCTGCCGCCGGAAATCCAGGCCAGCCTGGGGGCCTCCATCCCGTATCCACCCCGGCTGGGCATGCCGGCGGAATATGCGGCGCTGGTGCGGCATATCGTGGAGAACCGCTTCCTGAACGGGGAGACGATCCGGCTGGATGGCGCATGGCGCATGGCGCCGAGGTAGGGCGGACGGCGACGGACCGGAAACGGGCGGCACCCCGCTTTTCCGGTCGAGCCGTTCCGGCTTGTCGTGCCCAAGCAAACCCATGTTATTGTCGTGCCTCGTCAAGTCAGTGAACGGCATGACGTACTTCTGGGGTAGCCGACGGACCGAGGATAATCGCGGAGGAGTTCCCATGCGCGACGCGACAGCCATTACCGCAACCGACATCCTGGCGACATTGCGGTCCCGCGAACCCGCGCTACGTCAAGCTGGCATCACACATCTGTCCCTGTTCGGCTCGGTCGCTCGCAACGAAGCCGGCCCCGACAGCGACATCGACCTTGCCGCCGAATTCGATCCCGCCGCGAAAATGGATCTGATCCGGCTGGTGGGCCTGGAACAGGAATTGGGCGACCTGTTGGGGCGAGAGGTCCAAATCCTGCCCGAACCAATCCGCAAAGCGCGCCTGCTTGCCAACGTGGACCGGGACCGTATCCGTGCCTTCTAAACGGTATCGGGACGCCGACTGCCTGCGCGATATCATCGACAACATCGCGCGGATCGAAAGCCATGTCGAAGGCATGGATCGCGATGGCCTGCGCAACGACGACCTGCGGTACGACGCGGTCGAACGGTGCCTGGAACGCATTTGCGAGGCGGCATTTCGCCTGGCAAACCGGGCAGATGAATTAATGCCGGAACAGCCTTGGCGGGCGATCCGTGGGTTGGGAAACCGGTTGCGCCATGGCTACGACCAAATCGACACCGATATCCTCTGGAATGTTGTCGCCGAGCGTCTGCCGGGTCTCAAAGCCGATGTCGCAAAGGCGCTTGCAGGTTTGACGGGCGATCCCGGCGGACAGACAGGCGAGACCCAGCCTTGAGATAAGCTAGCATCCGAAAGCCCTAACAGGCTGCTGAAAAACTGGGTCGGTCGGTCTGCTGGCGCCTTTCCGCGCAGGATTCGTCCAAAACTCGCCACGATGTGACAACATCGTGTCTTCGCTTTGTCCTTTCCTGCACGAAAATTCGCTCAGCAGCCCTCAACGACCAGTTTTTCAGCAGCCTGCTAGGCGGCTCGGGGAGACGATCTTTAGCCCCGCATCGGCGCTTGACCTGAGCGGTGCCGATAACGCTGCGTTAGGGCAGGAGCCCCTACGCCGCCAGCGCCCCCAGCGCGGCATACCGCGTCGAGCCGGCGAGCGTCAGCATCACAATCAACGGACCGCGGCCCGGAAGCGCCAGCAGTTCCGCCGGCAACGTCGCCCGGCCGGTCGTCCAGCGAAGGTTTCCCTTGGGTTCATAGGCATAAAAGCCCTCGGTCAGGCATGGATCGTTCGCTTCGACCGCCACGCTGGCCTCGCCGCGAAACAGTTCCAGTCGGCGGAGCGCAACACCCAATGACCGCGGGTCGCGGGCAATCCCCAGTTCGGCCGGGACGGCGTCGCGGGACACGATATCGACCCGCGCCGGCCTGCCGCGGATGGTGAACACGAGCCCCGAGCCCTCGGCCTCGCTGGGCTTCAACCGCACCCCGTCGACCAGCAGATGCAAATCCGGATCCTCGGTCAGTGGGACGCCGGGGCGCGGGCCGGCGCGATCCAGCAGACGGCGCCAGACGCCATCGACCACCGGCCCGCCGGTCAGCACGGGCGCGCAGGGTTCTTGCGGCGGCAGACCCCAGCCGGCGTTGGCATTCTGGAACAGCCAGCGGTTCCCGTCGTCGCGATAGGTCTCGGCCGCGGCGCCGTTGGCCAGGATGACATCGTGGGATTCCAGTTCGATGTGATAGATCTCCACGTCCTGCGCCCGGTCGTCCCAGACGATGGAGCGGTGGTTGACCAGGAATTCGGCGGGTATCAGCACGCCGTCGAGATAGAACCCGTGCGCCTTGGTGACGCGCAGGTCGGCGTTGGGGACATTGTCGGCGAAGGCGCCCTTGCGAATCACGACAGGCGTGGCGGCGGTGCGGCTGCCGCGGGTGGCGAGGACCTTGCCTTTGCCGACCCAGACGATGCCGCGGGCTTCGCCGGACAATGTCGTCACCTTGTCGCCCGGGACCAGCGTCTCGATCCGCTTCTGCCCGTCCGGCGTGGCGATGCGGGTGCCGGCGAGGAAGCAGACGCTGCTGAGGGTCATGCCGCCGGCACCGTCCGAAAACACCTGGAACGTTTTCGCGGTCGTGGCTGACAGGCTGAAGTCCTGCGTGAAGGCGCCGTCGGTCAGGGTCAATGTGGTGCCGGACACGGCGGCCGTGGCGCCGGCGTGGAACGTCACTCCGGACAGATCGATCGTGCCATTGTTGTCGAATCCCGCGAGCACGTCGGCGAAGGTGGCACCGGAGGTGAGCGCCGTGGTCAGTTTCAGCGTCGCACCAGGTGCGTTGAACGTGATCGCCCCCGACCCAAGATTGGCCGCCGACGCCACCGCCAGCGTCCCGGCGTCCAGAGTCGTGCCGCCGGTGTAGGTGTTGGTGCCGGTCAGCGTCACTGTTCCGGCGCCCGTCACCTCAATGCCGGTTTGCCCCTTGGTGTAGCTCGCCGGGCCGGTGCCGCCGGAACCGGTGTCGTCGGTGATCGGTGCGGCGATGGTTTCCGTGGTGCCGTTGCTGTTGAAGATCAACGCCGCGCCGGTCCCCTGGAGGTAGATGCCCGAACCAAAAGCCTGGCCGGCGGTCGCGCCCGTCCCGGCGGCGACGATGCCGTTCGCGATGGAGGTGGATGCGTTGCCCTCGATAGTCAGCGAGGCGCCGGCCTGCACGAAGATGTCCCCGCCAGCGCCAAGCCCGCCGCCCCCGCCGCCAGCAATGCTTTGGCGGCCGTTGCCGCCTTTGCCACCGCCGAAGCCTCCCGAACCCCCGACTCCGGCTAGTCCGCCGGTCCTCAAACTTCCAGCACCACCACCGCCGCCAAAGCCGGCAATGCCGCCGGTGACACCACCGGCGGCGTCGCTTCCGCCGCCGCCGCCGCCGAAACCGCCCGCTCCGCCCAGAAGGCCGCCGCCGCCGCCGCCGCCATAACCGCCGGCGCCGCCGGTGGCACCAGCGTTAGCACCGCCAACGCCGCCGCCGCCACCACCGCCGATACCGCTGTCTCCGCTGCCGCCGCCGCCCTGGCTGCCACCGGGAGCGGCATTATAACCCGAAACCACCGCCCCCTGACCGCCAGAGGCGGCGTTGGGGATGATTCCGGCGCCGCCAGCCCCGCCTGTGGGATCGGCGCCAACGCCACCAACAGCGCCGGCGCCAACACCGCCACCGCCGCCGCCTGTCCCGGTGGCGCCGGCATTAGCGCCGTTGCCGCCGAGGCCTCCGCCACCGCCACCGTTCCCCTTCGCGCCGCCGTTCCCGCCCTGGGCGCGGTCGCCGGCAAACGTCACGTTGTTCAGCGTGACGTTGCCCACATTCCCGGCGACGTTCGCGCCAATGAACAGGCCGCCGCCAAGTCCCGCGCCGCCGCCGCCGCCGCTGCCGCCGTTGCCGCCGACCGCGTCCATGTTCGCGATCGTCAGGTTCGCGACCGACACCGTCCCGGCATAGACGAACAAGCCCCGCTCGGGCGTCGTCGTCCCGCCACCGGACAGCGTGTGACCGTTGCCGATGATATTCAGCACATCGCCGGTGTTGAGATTGATCGCTTCCAGCTCGGTGCCACTGAGCGCGATGTTGCCGGTCAGGGTGATGGTGGAGGTGCCTCTGCCCGCGGCCAGAGAATCAATCGCGATAATTTCCGCGTTGAGCTGGGCAATGGTGCTGACGGTCGCAACGATGGTCGTCATCGGGAATCCCCTGTTCGTGTCAGGTCAAGACGCACGCTATATGCCTCACCCTCCCACCGCCTCGGCGGGTTGGACAGTCCAGGTGGCATCGGCAGTCAGCAATCCGGTCGTGCCATGTTCGACCAGGTGCGGCGTTTTCACAATAAGCCCGCAACATCTCAATTATAAAACGGACCGTCGACAGCCCGCCCACCACACCGCCGCGCCGGTCGGGTTGGACCAGCGCATGGCGCCCCGTACTCCCGCCGAGCGCACCTTGTGGCTTGACTTTTGCCCGGTTCCTCCCGATACCCCGCCCATCGCGGGTAAGCTGACGTCCGGTGCCGAAACTTCGGCTCACCCGGGAATGCGGCCCTGAGCGCGATCGTTGCGCACGAATCCGCAACACAGCCATCGACAGGATCCGTTTTGACCGGCCCCTCGACCGCCCCGGCGGGACCGACCGATCATGCGACGCATGAAACCATCCAAACCGGCGAAGTAGCCGCGGCGCCTGACGTTCCGGCGTTACCCATTCCTGTACCGGAGCCGGCCGAACCCGCGCCAGACGTCGCGACGCCGGATGTGCCTGGCCTGGACCTGACACCCGCCGAAGCCGAGCCGGTGGCCGAAACATTTGCCCCCGCCGCGCTGGACAGCGCCGAACCGGCGCCGGAACCGATCGACGAACCCTCCGATGAACGTTGGGGCGAACCCGAATACGATCGGGAGGACGCCGCAGCGGACGATGACGGGGCCACCGAAGAACACGAACCCATCGCCGTTCTGCCGGACGAACCGCCCCGCCCGATCTTCGCCGATCTCGGCCTGTCGGAAGGCGTCCTCCAGGCCATCGCCGACATGGGCTACCGGCACCCGACCCCGATCCAGGAACAGGCAATCCCCTACGTCCTGATGGGCCGCGACGTGCTGGGCACCGCGCAGACCGGCACCGGCAAGACCGCCGGCTTCACCCTGCCCATGCTCGACATCCTCTCCGGCTCCCGTGCTCGGGCGCGCATGCCGCGCAGCCTGATCCTCGAACCGACCCGCGAACTCGCGCTCCAGGTGGCCGAGAATTTCGTCCAGTATGGCAAATACCTGAAACTTACCCACGCCCTGATCATCGGCGGGGAGAGCATGTCCGACCAGAAGGACGTGCTGAACAAGGGCGTCGATGTGCTGATCGCCACGCCCGGCCGGCTGATCGACATGTTCGAACGCGGGTCGATCCTGCTCACCGACGCCAAGCTGCTGGTGATCGACGAGGCCGACCGCATGCTGGACATGGGCTTCATCCCCGATGTCGAGCGTATCGTCGCGATGCTCCCGCCCGGCCGGCAGACGCTGTTCTTCTCGGCCACGATGGGCCCGGAAATCCGCCGCCTCGCGGATGCGTTTCTGCAAAACCCCAAGGAAATCACGGTATCCCGTCCGGCCTCGGTCGCCACGACGATCACCGAGGGTCTGGCGCTGGTCGCCGAACACGACAAGCGGGAGGCGCTGCGCCGCCTGATCCGGACCGAGAACGTGCAGAACGCGCTGATTTTCTGCAATCGCAAGGTCGACGTCGATATCCTCTACAAGTCGCTGACCAAGCACAAATTCAGCGCCGGCGCCCTGCACGGCGATCTGTCGCAGACCGTGCGCTTCGCGACGCTGGAGAAATTCAAGGCCGGCGAACTGCATCTGCTGGTGTGCAGCGATGTGGCGGCCCGTGGGATCGACATCGGTGGCCTGTCGCATGTCTTCAACTTCGACGTGCCGCACCACGCCGAGGATTACGTCCACCGCATCGGCCGCACCGGCCGCGCCGGTCTGGAAGGGCGAGCCTTTACGATCGCCGCGCCGACCGACCGCTTCGCCGTTGAAGCCATCGAGAAACTGACCGGACATGCGATCCCGCCGGTGATCGTCGCGGGCCTCGATCCCGTCGACTGGGCGGAGGACGATGGCCGTAAGCGGCGTGGCCGGGGTGGCAAGAAAGCCGCCGCCGCGCCACGCAAGAGCGCGGCAACGCGCGAGCGCGCGCCGCGGGAGGATAAGCCGTTGCGCGAAGCCCGGCGGCCAGCGCGGCCGCCGCGCGAGGTGGTGCCCGAAGTGGCGGAAATCCGCGCCGAGCCGGTACCGGCCGAACGGCCGAGGAGCGACCGCTACCGGGACCCGAACCGGGATTTCCGCCGTGGACGCCGCGATGACGATCTGGGACCGGCGGTGGTGGGCTTCGGCGACGACGTGCCGGCCTTCATGCTGCTGCGCACCCGCGCACCTCAACCCCTTCAGGAGACGGAAGCCGAATCATGAGCGCCAATCCCTTCAAACCCTTCCAATGGGATGACGCCCTCCGCCTGGACAGCCAACTTTCCGAGGATGAGCGGGCGATCCGCGACGCCGCGCATGAATATTGCCAGGAAAAGCTGTTCCCGCGCGTCCTGATGGCCAACCGCCAGGAAAAATTCGACCGCGAGATCATGAACGAATTCGGGGAAATGGGCTTCCTCGGCGCCACGCTGGAAGGCTACGGCTGCGCGGGCGTGAACTATGTCAGCTACGGCCTGATCTCCCGCGAAGTGGAGCGGGTCGATTCCGGCTACCGTTCCGCGTTTTCGGTGCAGTCGTCCCTGGTGATGTTCCCGATCCACGCCTTCGGGTCGGAGGAACAGCGCCAGAAATATCTGCCGAAGCTTCGCAGCGGGGAATTCGTGGGCTGCTTCGGGCTGACCGAACCGGATGCGGGATCGGATCCGGCGTCGATGCGAACCCGAGCGAAGAAGGTTGACGGCGGGTTCCTGTTGAGCGGTTCGAAGACCTGGATCACCAATTCACCGATCGCCGATGTGCTGGTGGTCTGGGCGAAGGACGATGCGGGCGATATCCGTGGCTTCATCCTCGAACGCGGCATGAAGGGGCTGGAGCAGCCGAAGATCGAGGGGAAATTCTCGCTCCGCTGTTCCATCACCGGCATGATCATGATGCAGGATGTTTTCGTCCCGGCGGAAAACATGCTGCCGAACGTCAAGGGGCTGCGCGGTCCGTTCTCCTGCCTGAACAACGCCCGCTACGGCATCGCCTGGGGCGCGCTGGGCGCGGCCGAATTCTGCTGGCACGCGGCGCGGGAATACACGCTGAACCGCAAGATGTTCGGCAAGCCGCTGGCCGCGACGCAGCTGATCCAGAAGAAGCTGGCGGACATGCAGACCGAGATCACCTTGGGCTTGCAGGCGGTGTTGCAGCTCGGGCGTTTGATCGACGCGGAAAACGCGGCGCCGGAGATGATCAGCCTGCTGAAGCGCAACAATTGCGGCAAATCGCTCGACATCGCCCGCGTCGCCCGCGACATGCACGGTGGTAACGGAATCGCCGACGAATATCATGTGATCCGGCACGTCATGAACCTGGAGACCGTCAACACTTATGAGGGTACCCATGACGTGCATGCGCTGATCCTGGGACGCGCGCTGACGGGTATCTCCGCTTTTGGGGGGTAGCCCGCTGCCCCGAGGCCGCTGAATGTCCACCAAACACCGTCCGCCCCGCCGTGGCGCCAACCGCCCCGCCCCGGCCCCACCGCCCGAGGAAACCACGATCGTCCGCGTCGGCGCGGACGGTGACGGCATTGGCACGCTGGCGAACGGCGCACCGGTCTACGTCCCCTTTACCTTGCCCGGTGAGCGCGTCTTCGCCACCCCGCTCGTCCGACATGGCGAAGGGTGGACAGCCACCGCCGAACGCATCGTCGAAGCCAGTTCCGAACGAATTGCGCCGGCATGCGCACATTTCGGCCGATGCGGCGGATGCGTGGCACAGCATTGGACCGAGGCCGGCTATCAGGGCTGGAAAATCGGCCTGCTCCAAGCCGGGCTGCGTCGCGCGGGCTATGCCGATGCGCCAATCGGTCCGCTGGTGGCCGGCGCACCTGGCTCCCGCCGCCGGATCGATCTGGCCGCACGCCGATTGCCCGTGGGCCTGCAACTGGGCCTGCATCGCACGCGATCCAGCGACGTCGTCGATCTGGCCGAAATGCACGGTCATGCACCCCGACCTGTTCGCCCTGATCGGCCCGCTGCGCGCCCTGCTGAACCGGCTGCGGACGGTGCGGAAGGAGGCTTCGGCGGTGATCAACCTGCTGGACTCCGGCCCCGATTTTTTACTGCGTGGCGACGCGCCGCTGGAACAGACCGACCGTAATCTGCTGATCGATTTTGCTCGGGATCACGGGTTGCCACGGGTGTCCTGGGCGCTGGGGACCGACACGCCGGAGACGGTGTGCCTGCTGCGGCCGGCAGTGACGTCGTTATCCGGTACGACGGTTGGGCCGCCACCGGGTGCGTTCCTGCAGGCCACGGCGGCGGGGGAGGCCGCGATCGGCGCGCAGGTGCTCGGAGCACTGCCGGCGAAATTGTATGCGCGGTCCCGCGTGGCGGAACTGTACGCCGGCTGCGGCACGATCAGCTTCGCTTTGGCGCCGAAGGTCCGGGTGGCCGCGTATGAGGGCGATCGCGATGCTTTCGTTGCGCTGCGGACGGCGGCCAACAACCCGGCTGCTACCGGGCGGGTCGAGGCGGTGCAACGCGATCTGACCCGCCAGCCGCTTTCGGCCAAGGAGCTTGGGGCGTTCGCGGCCGTGGTCCTGGACCCCCCGCATAACGGCGCGCCGGAGCAGACCGGTCAGATCGCGGCATCGGGCGTGGGGACGGTGATCTATGTCAGTTGCAATCCGAACGCCCTGGCTCGGGATGGGTTGTTGCTGAAGCAGGCAGGGTATCGGTTGGAGGCGGTGACGCCGATCGATCAGTTTCTGTGGTCGGCGCGGTTGGAGAGTGTGTGCGTATTTCGGCGGTAGGTGCGCACCTGTAAGGGGTTGCCGCGCCCTGGAAACGATTTCGATATCGGACTGGCCTGCCCCGTTCGTCATACCGGGTTTCGTCGGCATGACGTGCTCTATAAATCTTTGTTTGATCGCGTGATTCACGCTGCCGTGTGCTTCCACCTCTGGCGATCACGCTCCAGCAGGCTGCCGCTAAGGCTTGGGCGCGGCCGCCTCCACGCCCCGTGCCGACGTGCGCACGACCGCGATCGCCAGGGATGCCATCAGGGTGCAGCCGGCCACGTAATACAGACCGCCGGTGTAGCTGCCCGTGGTCGTCTTGATCCAGCCGATCGCGATGGGACCGACGATTCCGCCGAAATTCGCGAAAACGCTGATCAAGGCGATCGCGCCCGCCATGGCGGAGCCACTGAGGAACATGGGCGGCACGGTCCAGAACATCGGGCGGGCGACGCCCATGCTCATCTCGATGAGTGTCACGGCGAGCAGTGCCCAGGCGCTGGCCGCGTAGTAGCCCATCCCGAGGAAGCCGGTCGTCGCGATGACAAGCAGCAGCGACAGGACACGTCTTTTGTCCGCCAGACGGTCGGACACGTAGCTGCCGGCCAGCATCGTGAGGATACCGATGACCGAGGGGACGGCGACCACCCAGCCCACGGCGAAGTTGCTCATACCCCAGGTTTTGACGATCAGCGGCAGGAAGTAGCCCATCGAATACGACACCGTACCGAAAGCGAAATACGTCGCGCACAGCAGCAGCACGCGTGGATCGATCAGGCCGCGCAGTACGCTCAGTTGGCTATGCGCGGCTTCCACCACGATCCGCTCCTGCCTCAGCGTTTCGACCAGCCAGGCGCGGCGCTCGGGGGCGAGCCAGTCCGCGTTTTCCGGCCGGTCGGTCATGCGGCGAAGCACGACGAAGCCCAGCGCGACCGACGGCAATCCTTCCAGGATGAACAGCCACTTCCAGCCGGATAGGCCGAGCATGCCGTCCAGTTCCAGCAGGCTTGACGCGACGGGGCCGCCGATTGCCGCGGCCGCGGGGATCGCCAGCACCAGCGCCGCGTTCACCCGGGCGCGATAGCCGCTGGGAAACCAGAAATTCAAATAGAGGAGCATGCCAGGGAACAATCCGGCCTCGGCGATGCCGAGGAGGAAGCGGACGGCGATGAAGCTGTTTTCTCCGGAAACGATGGCCATCCCGCTTGCCACCAGTCCCCAACTGATGGCGATGCGGCCGATCCAGCGGCGGGCGCCGATGCGTTCCAGGATCAAATTGGAGGGGATCTCGCACGGGATATAGCCGAAGAAGAACGCGGCGACGCCGAGGCTGTAAATGTAGGGCGTGAGGCCGAGGTCCTTGTTCATCGTCAGCGCGGCGAAACCGATATTGACCCGGTCGATCAGGCTGAGGAGGTAGAGCAGGAAGATCAGCGGCAGCAGGCGCCAGGCAACCTGCCGGATGGTCGCGCGCTCGATATCCTCGGTCATGGGCTTCCCTCCTTGTTTTCCGGGCGCGCGTTTGGCGACCGGCGCCCGATCGGTATCCGCGATCGGATTTTCCACATCCTTCCGCCCACTATGGATTCGCGCCAGTGGCCTGGCAAACGGCCGGGTTCAGGACGCCGAGCGGGCTTCATTGTCCCGGATCAGCCACTGCGATACGATTTCGCAGTAATCGTTGAACAGAAGCGTATCCGGCGTTTCCCGGTTGTCATTACAAAACTGGAGCGGAAATCGGTGGAACCGATCGAAACGCTCCCGCATTGCCCAACTGAAATCGATCTTGTTCGCTTCGTCGCCCATTTCGGTTTTGACCCAGTCGCGTACGGCCTTGATCGCCTCGTGCGCGTCGCCGCCGTGCGCGACGGGATCGACACCGCCCAGGTTGCTGCAGCATTCCCGGAATTTGGCGGCGTCATGAACCAGCAGCAAAGCCGATTTCAGTTGCTGATGTTTGTCCCCGAACCGGTGGGCGCCGAAGAACAGGCCGTATTCGAGCGGCATGTTGAAATGCGGTGCCTCATCCCCATTCACGCGCAGGTCCGACAGGTCATGGATGCCCCAGCGGGAACCGCGGATGAGCTCGACGATCTTGTCGACGCGGATGGTACCGCTGTTCGAGGCCTGGAGCGCGCAGCGAGGTTCGAGGTTGCAGGCAAAGACCGCGAACACGACGGCTCGCAGGATAGGACGATAGGCCGGGTTGTAGGGGCAGTTGATGAAGACGCCGCGATTGTAGGACGCCTCCTGCTCGCGGAGCCGTTGGGCCCGATCAGGCCTGGGTGCGGGTGGCAAGCTTGGCGAACAATGTATCGACCGCCTTGCGAAGGTCTTCGGCCTTGAAATTGCGCGGCCCACCCGTTGCCGGCCGTGGAACCGGTCCGGACAGATCGGGGAGGTGGCGGCGCTTGGGCGCGGCGGGCTTGCTGGTTTTTTTGGTGAAGGTCGACATGGTATCCTCAGCGCGGTGGGTGACTTCCGCGTGACGCTGCAAGATGCCAGAGTTTGTGGACGCCAACATCCCGTCGTCAAGTTTTTTCGTAGGTATACCCTTCGATCGACGTCACCCGAACGCTGTACCGGCGGCTTCCAACCTACCCGGCAAACCGACGCATGACCCCGAGCGCCTGATCGATATCGGCGATGAGATCGTCCACATCCTCCAGCCCGATATGAATGCGTACCAACGGTCCGGCGAACTGGCCGGTGCCGGCGGTGCGGGTGATGTTGCCCGTGGTCGGCACGGCCAGGCTCTCGAACCCGCCCCAGGATGCGCCGATGCCGAAGAGTTCCAGCGCCTCCACAAAGGCGTGGGTCGATTCCGGCGAGAAGGACGGTTTGAACTCCACCCCGAACAGGCTGCATGCGCCGGTGAAATCGCGCTTCCAGATTTCGTGGCCCGGTGCGCCGGGCAGGCCGGGGTGGAGCACCTGCGCGACCTCCGGCCGCTTGCGCAGCCAGTGCGCGATCTGCATCGCGGCTTCCATCTGCGCGGTCAGGCGCACGCCCATGGTGCGGATGCCCCGCAGCGTGAGCCAGCAATCGTCCGGGCTGCTGAGCTGACCCAACTGGCGCGCCCCTGTGTGCAGCGCCATCCAGTCGTCATCGTTGTTGACGGTGATCGACCCGATCAGCACGTCCGAGTGGCCGGCGAGATACTTCGTCGCCGCTTGGATCGAGACATCGACGCCGTGCTTGAACGGCTGGAAGTGGTGGATGCCCCAGGTGTTGTCCATCAGCACCTTCGCCCCGCCGGCATGCGCGGCGGCGGCGATGGCGGGGACATCCTGCACCTCGAACGTGTGCGACCCCGGGCTTTCGGTGTAGACGACGGCTGTGTTGGGCCGCATCAGCTTCGCCAGGCCTTCGCCGGTAATACAGGGGTCGTAATAGGTCGTTTCAACACCGAATTTCGTAAGCATGCCGGAAGCGAAATTACGGGCCGGTCCGTAGACGTGATCCGGCATCAGCAGGTGATCGCCGGTCTTGAGAAACACCAGCAGCGGCACAGTGACGGCCGCGAGGCCGGTGCCGACGATGTAGCAGCGGGTGCCGCCCTCGATGGCGGCAATGGTGTCTTCCAACGCCCAATGGGTTTCGGAGCCGCCGGTGCCGTAGGTCAGCACTTGCTCCCCGCGTTTGGCCTGCAGTTCCTTGCGCATCGCCACGGTCGGCGTCAACACGGTGGAACCGCGCAGGAGTGGCGGATTGACGAAGCCGTGCTCGTGCTTGGTCCGCCGGCCGAGATGGGACAGTTTGGTGCGGAACCCGTACTTGTCGTTCATTGTCCGGTCTCCACGGCGGTATCGGCGCGGCCACCCCATTCGGTCCAGGAACCGTCATAGACCGCGCCTTCCGGCAGGCCGGCGAGGCGGAGCCCCATTGTCAGGATGCAGGCGGTCACACCCGAACCGCAACTGGTGACGAGGGGCTTCATTCCGTCGACACCGGCGGCGGCGAAGCGGGCCTTGACCGCGTCCACCGGCCGGAAAGTGCCGTCGGGGTTCAGCAAATCGGTGTAGGGCAGGCTGACCGCACCCGGCATGTGCCCGCTGCGCATGCCCGCGCGGGGTTCCGGGGTTTCACCCGTGAAACGTCCCGCCGCCCTCGCGTCCAGTACCAACTCGGCCTGACTTTCGACGTTCGCGATGATGTCCCCCACGCCACGCAGGTGGGTCGCTCGGAAATCGGGGGCGAAAACGGCGGGTTCGGGGGCGTTGGGTTCGCCGGCTTCCACGGAACGTCCTTCGCGGGTCCATTTTGGGAGGCCGCCGTCGAGCACGGCGGCGTTGTCGTGCCCAAACAGGCCCATCAGCCACCAGCCCCTCGCGGCGGAGGCGAGGCCTTTTTGGTCGTAGAAGACGATGCGGGTGGCGTTGCCGACACCCATCGCGCCCATCAGCTTGGCGAAGCGTCCGGCGGTCGGGACCATGTGGGGCAGGGAGGAATCCTGGTCCGCGACGACATCGATGTCGAAGTAGCGGGCGCCGGGGATATGGGCTTTGAGGAACTCGACCTTGCCGTTTTTGGTTTCGTTCGGCAGGTACATCGTCGCGTCGAACACGACCAGATCGGACTTGCCCAGCTCGCCTGCCAGCCATTCCGTGGTTACCAGCGGTCCCATTTCGTCCCCTCCAAGCGATTGTTCGGTCACGCCGCGACCGGCGCGATGATGATCCGCCGGTTCTGTTTACCCTTGTTCTCGATCTTCACCACGCTCATACGCCCGATTTCGCCGGTGCGGGAGACGTGGGTACCGCCGCAGGGCTGCAAATCCACCAGCGCGGCGTCGCCGATCCGCATCAGCCGCAACCGGCCCATGCCGCGCGGGGGGCTGACGGACATGGTGCGAACCAGGCCGGGATCGGAATCCAGCACGGCCTCATCCACCCATTCGATGTTGACCGGCAGGTCGGCGTCGATCAGCGCGTTCAGCCCGGCCTCGATTTCTTCCTTCGGCGGCGGGTGCGGCAGATCGAAATCGAGGCGGGAACGGTCGGCGCCGACGGACCCGCCGGTGACCGCGGCGCCCTTGATCAGGCTGCACAGCAGATGCATCGCCGTGTGCATCCGCATCAGCTTGTGACGGCGGTCCCAGTCGATCGCGGCTGTTACCGTCGTGCCGGGTGGCGGCAGCGCGGCGCCTGGGGCGGGGATGTGCAGGATCGTCTCGCCCTCGCCCTTGATCGTGTCGGCGATGGGGGTTTCGCCACCGTCCCAGCGCAGCATGCCGGTGTCGCCGGGCTGGCCGCCGGAGCGTGCGTAGAAGACCGTGCGGTCCAGCACGATGCCGGTTTCCGCGCTCGCCAGAACGGTCGCTTCGGTGCTGCGCAGGGTCGGCTGGTCGAGAAACAGGCGTTCGGTCATGGGGCGTTCCTTTGGCGCGTCGCCGGAAATGTGGTTCAGCCGCTATCGCGATGTCCGCCAACGCGCACGCAGTCCATCGCGTCGGGCGGCGAGCCACATCAGGCCGATGGCGGTGATCGAATTGGTGAATGTGCCGGTGAGCGTGGCCTCGATGGCTTCGTCCGCGGGCCATACGCGCACGCGGATGTCTTCCTCTTCCGACGCTTCGCCGGCGTGCCAGGCGATGCCGTCGGGGCCGGTTTCGGGGGCCTGCACGCGGCCGATATAGAGTTCGCAGAATTCGTCCGCGCCGCCGGCGGTCAGCATGTAGCCGCCGATCCGCTCCAGCCGGTCGGCCGTCATGGCCATTTCCTCGTGGAGTTCGCGGTGCATGGCTTCTTCGGGGTTTTCGCCGTCTTCCAGAAGGCCGGCGGGCAGTTCGACCAGGACCGGGTGGATACCGGCGACGAAGGCGGGGAATCGGAACTGTTCGATCAGCACGACGGCGTCGGCGACGGGGTCGTAGGGGACCATGGCAACCGCCTTGCCGCGCCGCCAGGTCTCCCAGGTGCGCAGGCCCGACATCGCGCCGTCGAAGCGGCGGTTGCGGAACTTGAAGACGTCGAGCGGGAAGCGGCCGGACCAGACGCGCTGTTCTGACTCGATCTGGACGTCGGGGGAGGTTGGGATTGGGGCGGCGGAGCGGGGGCGCATGGACCGAGTGTATCACCAAACGGTGGCGATCGTCAGGCCGTGCCGAAGCACGGCGGCGTTGGGCGGGCTGGTTTGCCGATGGCGCTTTTCCCGGCACCGTAGCGGCACACCGCTCCGCCGCGCCACGACATGCCTGGTATCGGCCCGAAAGCCGTCCCGTCTACTTGCCGCGCTTCTCCAAGGCCTCCGCCGTTACCTCGGCCGAAATCCGACCCAGCATGTCTTCCAACCCGGGCCCCGACGTCGTGTTGAGGTCCGCCGCTGCCCGCCGCAAAGCCTCGCGCCGCAGCAGACGGGCGGTTTCCGCGTTGAAGGCCCGTTCGGCCGCATCCTGTTCCGACATGATAACTCCTCCGGCGCTCGGGAGGCCGCGACGCCGCGGCCTCCCAACCCGAAACCGCGTTAGGACCGGCGGGTCGGCCGGCGCGTATCGCTGGACGAGGTGGCATCCCCGTCCGTCGTCTTCTCCACCCAATCGCCGACCATCGCTTCCGTGGTCAGCATCAACCCACCGACCGAAGCCGCGTGTTGCAGCGCCGTCCGAACCACCTTGGTCGGGTCGATGATCCCGGCCTTGACCATGTCCAGATACGTCCCGGTCTGCGCGTCGTAGCCCCAGTTGTACTGGTCGCTGTCGAGAACCTTGCCGGAAATCACCGCACCATCCTCGCCCGCGTTTTCCGCGATCTGCCGCATCGGCGCCTGCGCCGCTCGGCGGATGATGTCGATACCCGCGCGCTGATCGTCATTGTCGGATTTGAGTTTCGCCAAAATCAACGATGCCCGAGCCAAGGCCACGCCGCCGCCGGGGACGATGCCTTCCTCGACCGCTGCGCGGGTTGCGTGCAAGCTGTCGTCGACGCGGTCCTTGCGCTCCTTCACCTCGACCTCGGTCGAGCCGCCAACGCGGATGATCGCCACGCCGCCGGCGAGCTTCGCCAACCGCTCCTGCAGCTTCTCCTTGTCGTAATCGGAGGTGGTTTCCTCGATCTGCCCCCGCAACTGATTGCAACGTGCCGCGATGTCTTTTTTGCTGCCGGCACCTTCGACGATGGTGGTGTTTTCCTTATCGATCAGCACCCGTTTGGCGGTGCCGAGCATCGCCAGCGTGACGTTTTCCAGCTTGATGCCCAGATCTTCGCTGACCAGTTCGGCCTTGGTCAGCACGGCGATGTCTTCCAGCATCGCCTTGCGGCGATCGCCGAAGCCCGGGGCCTTCACCGCCGCGACCTTCAACCCGCCGCGCAGCTTGTTCACCACCAGCGTCGCGAGCGCCTCGCCTTCGACGTCCTCGGCGATGATCAGCAGCGGACGCGTCGATTGCGCCACTGCTTCGAGCAGCGGCAGGAACGTCTGCAGCGCCGAAAGCTTCTTCTCGAACACGAGAATATACGGATTTTCGAGCTCGACGCTCATTTTCTCCGCATTCGTCACGAAATACGGCGACATGTAGCCGCGGTCGAACTGCATCCCCTCGACGATGTCGAGTTCGGTCAGCATGCTTTTCGCTTCCTCGACGGTGATGACACCCTCGTTGCCGACCTTCTGCATCGCGTTCGCGATCATCTGGCCGATTTCGGCCTCGCCGTTCGCCGAGATCGTGCCGACCTGCGCCGTTTCCGCCTCGGTCGTGATTTTCTTGCTGCGCTTCTCCAGTTCGGCCACCAGCGCGGCAACCGCCTTGTCGACCCCGCGTTTGAGGTCCATCGGGTTCAGACCGGCGGAAACCGCCCGCGTGCCTTCGCGCACGATCGCCTGCGCCAGCACGATCGCCGTCGTGGTCCCGTCGCCGGCGATATCGTTGGTCTTCGAGGCCACTTCGCGCACCATCTGCGCACCCATGTTCTCGAACTTGTCGGTCAGCTCGATTTCCTTGGCGACGGTTACGCCGTCCTTGGTGATGCGCGGTGCGCCGTAGCTCTTGTCCAGGAGCACATGGCGCCCCTTCGGTCCCAACGTGACCTTCACCGCCTCGGCGAGTATGTCGACACCGCGCATCATGCGCTGGCGGGCATCGTCACCGAAACGAACTTCCTTGGCTGCCATTATCTTTATCCTTTAACGAATGAACGATCCCGCCGTCGTGGCCGATGGGCCACCGACCGGGCGGAATAAAATTCTCAGTTCTTTTTCTTGGCCGGCGTGGCACCGATAATGCCGATGACGTCAGATTCTTTCATGATAAGAAGCTCCTCGCCATCCAGTTTTACTTCGGTCCCCGACCATTTTCCGAACAGAACGCGGTCACCCGCCTTCACCTCCAGCGCGACGATCTGGCCTTGCTCGTTCCGGGCACCCGGACCGGCGGCGATCACCTCGCCCTCCATCGGCTTTTCCTGCGCGGTATCCGGAATGATGATCCCGCCGGAACTCTTTTCTTCGGCGCGTACGCGGCGAATCACCACCCGGTCGTGCAGGGGTCGAAACTTCATTGGATTGTGCTCCTGAAAGCGCGCGCAGTCGGGCGATCGCGGCCGGCTGTCCGGCTCCGCGGCGGCGAAGGATGTCGCCATGGGCGCAGTTAGCACTCATTGGGTCAGAGTGCTAATAATTTCTCCGCCCCGATGAAACCGTCATTACTCCCGCACAGCCCGATCATACGGATACAACGGTCCCCGGCATCGCGGCGGCAAAATCGCCACCGCCGCCAGAACCGCCACCCGACGCAGCGTGGGCGCCCGCATCAGCGAGCCCCACAGCCAGCGCAGGCCATCCCGGTACCGCCGGTGCCGGATCAATTCCCGCCCGATCGTCCATTGGACTTCCGCATCCGCCCGCCGTCTTAACGACCGTCGCTGCCCCACCGTGAACACGGCCGCCAACGCGGGGTTGTCATGAATCGCCGCCAGACAGGGGCCGTACGAGGCCGGATACGTCGCCATGCGCAGATACGCGCCCGAGGACCGCTCCCGCACATGCAGCACCGGCCGCCGGCCCTCCGCCGCGACGAACAACGCCGGCGGCAGCGCGAGCCGCACCCAGAAGGCCCAATCTTCCCCATACCGCAGATCGTCCCGGAACAGCCGAACCGCCCCGCGCCGGATCAGCACATGCCCGCCGTTGACGAACAGGTTGCGCACCATCAGGCGCGCCAACAAATCCCCCGACACCGCCGGGTACACCCGGCCACCCCGTTCGTATGCCCCCACCGCCGCAACCGCACCCGGCGACGCGTCCAGCGCCTGCGCCAAGGCCTCCAACGCGAACGACGCCAGGCAGTCGTCACCATCGAGGAACAGCACCGCGTCGCAATTCAGCGCCGCCACGCCACGATTGCGCGCCGCCGACACCCCCGCATTGGCCTGCGCGATCAACCGCACCCGAGGGTCCCCGAACCCGCGTACCACGTCCGCCGTGGCGTCGGCGGATCCGTCATCCACCACCACCATCGTCCAATCCCGGAAGGTCTGCGCCAACACCGAACGAATGGTGTCGCCGATATACGCGGCGACATTGAACGCGGGGGTCACGATCCCGATCAGCACGATCCCTCACCATCGAAAAAAAGGGGCGGAGCACAGGCTCCACCCCCTCTTTACGACGGAAAGGTTAACGAAACGTTAAGCCTTGACGGGAACGCCGCTCTCTTTCAACAAAGATTCCAGTTCGCCCGACTGGAACATCTCGGTGACGATGTCGCAGCCGCCGACGAATTCGCCTTTGACATACAACTGCGGAATGGTCGGCCACTGCGAGAAGCTCTTGATCCCATCGCGCAGTTCGTCGTCTTCAAGCACGTTCGCCGATTTGAACGGCACACCCATGTGGGTGAGGATCTGGATCACCCGCGCGGAAAACCCGCATTGCGGAAAGATCGGCGTGCCCTTCATGTAAAGGAATACGTCATTTGTGTCGATATCGCTCTGAATACGCGCGTCGATTGCGGCCATGTTGGGAACTCCTCGGTTATTCTGGGGCAGATGTTTGCAGGGCCAGGGCGTGCAGCTCGCCCCCCATGCGGCCGCGCAGCGCGGCATAGACGATTTGATGCTGCTTGACCCGCGACAGGCCCTTGAACGCCGAGGATACGACCCGTGCGCCCCAATGATCGTTATCCCCCGCGAGGTCCTGCATCGTGACCTCCGCGTCGGGAAGGGCGGATTTGATCAGCGCCTCGATTTCGCTCGCTTGCATCGCCATCCGGGTTAGCTCCTGTTGCTGTCCATCCATTCCGGGAAAAACGCGGCGTTCGCGGTGCGGAGGGACTCGATCGATATTGTACCGCCATCCGGCAGTGTCAAATCCCCCCCGCCGGACGTCGCGATCCGCATCGCCGGCACGCCCGCGGCCTCCGCCGCGCGAATAAAGCTGGCGCTGTCGGGCACCGCGACCAGATACCGGCCCTGATCCTCCCCGAACCAGAACGCATGACCGGGAATTTCCCGCGGATGGGAGTACACCCGGGCGCCCACGCCATTGACCATGGTCATTTCCGCCAGCGCGACCAGCACACCGCCATCGGACACGTCGTGGCAGGCCCGAACCTCGCCGCTGAGGATGCGCGCGCGCACAAAATCCCCATTCGTCCGCTCGACCGTCAGATCGACCGGCGGCGGCGCCCCTTCCTCGCTGCCGTTGATTTCCCGCAGCCAGAGCGACTGGCCCAGCCAGCCCTTGGTTTGCCCGACCAGCACCACATCCAGCCACGGTGTCAGCCCGATGCCCACCGCCTTCGACGCGTCTTCCAGCACGCCCAGTCCGCCGATCGCCGGCGTCGGCAAAATGCCCTTGCCCTCGGTTTCGTTGTAAAGACTGACGTTGCCGGACACGACAGGGAAATCAAGCGCCTCGCACGCCGCTGTCATGCCCCGGATCGCCGCGGCGAACTGCCCCATGATTTCCGGCTTTTCCGGATTGCCGAAATTCATGTTGTCGGTGATCGCCAGGGGCCGAGCGCCCACCGCCGTCAGATTGCGCCACGCTTCCGCGACCGCCTGCTTGCCGCCCTCTTCGGGGTCGGCGAGGCAATACCGCGGCGTGCAATCCGTTGTCAGCGCCAGCCCGCGCTTCAGCCCCTCCAGTTTGACCACAGCTGCGTCCGCCGCGCCTGGGCGCTTCACCGTCTGCCCGCCGACCGTGCTGTCGTACTGATCCCAAACCCATGCCCGCGAGCAAAGATCGGGGCACGCGATCAGCTTCTTCAACGCCGCCGTCAGCCCCAACCGGTCCTCGATCCGCGCCGCATTCAGTAGCTCGCGCTTCGGCGTCTCCACCGTCGGCCTGGTATAAAGCGGCGCCTGATCGTTCAGCGGTCCCAGCGGGATGTCGGCCTTGATCGCCCCCTGGTGCTTCACCACGATCCGCCCGGTGTCGGTGATCGTGCCGATGACCGAGAAATCCAGGTCCCACTTCTCGAAAATCGCCCGAGCCATGTCCTGCCGATCGGGGCGCAGGACCATGAGCATGCGCTCCTGGCTCTCCGACAGCATGAACTCGTAGGCGGTCATGCCCGTCTCGCGCGCCGGCACGTGATCGAGGTCCAACTCGATCCCCACGCCGCCTTTGCCGGCCATTTCCACGCTGCTGCTGGTCAGCCCGGCCGCGCCCATGTCCTGGATCGCGACGATCGCGTCGGTCGCCATCAGCTCCAGACACGCCTCGATGAGCAGCTTCTCGGTGAAGGGATCGCCGACCTGCACCGTCGGGCGCTTCTCCTCGGAATTCGCGTCGAATTCGGCCGAGGCCATCGTCGCCCCGTGAATCCCGTCCCGCCCGGTCTTCGACCCAACGTAAATGACCGGATTGCCGATCCCCGCTGCCGCGCTGAGGAAAATCTTGTCCACCGCCGCGATGCCGACCGTCATCGCATTCACCAGCGGGTTGCCGTTGTAGGCCGGGTGAAAATTGATCTCCCCACCCACCGTCGGCACGCCCACACAGTTGCCGTAACCGCCGATGCCGCGCACCACGCCATCCACGACGTGCCTGGTCCGCGGGTTGCTGGGGCTGCCGAACCGCAGCGCGTTCAAATTCGCGATCGGCCGAGCGCCCATCGTGAACACATCCCGCAATATCCCGCCCACACCGGTCGCCGCCCCCTGATAAGGCTCGATGAAACTCGGGTGGTTATGCGACTCCATCTTGAAGATGGCCGCCAGACCGTCGCCGATCGCGACCACGCCCGCGTTTTCCCCCGGGCCGTGAATGACCCACGGCGCTTTCGTCGGCAGTTGCTTCAGCCAGACCCGCGACGATTTGTAGCTGCAATGCTCCGACCACATCACGCTGAAAACCCCAAGCTCCGTGAAGCTCGGCGTCCGGCCCATGATGTCCAGAACCCGCTGATATTCTTCGGCGTTCAGCCCGAATTCGCGGGCCAGCGCCTGGTTGACGTCACGTTCCATCAGGCAGCCGCCAATGCGTCAAAGAGTGGTTTGCCGTCCGCGCTACCCATCAGCGGGTCCACGAGGTCCTCGGGATGCGGCATCAGTCCGAGGATGCGCCGATTCTCGCTGAACACCCCGGCGATGTCGCGCGCGCTGCCGTTGCGGTTGCCATCGGCATAGCGGAACGCCACGAGCCCCTCGCCTTCCAGCCGGTCCAGCGTCCCATCGTCAGCGAAGTAATTCCCGTCCCCATGCGCCATCACCGCTCGGAAGGTCTGTCCCTTTTCATACTGCCGCGTGAACACGGTGTCGGCCCGCTCCACCCGCAGCAGGCAGTCCATCGACAGAAACCGCAGCGAGGCATTGCGCAGTAACGCGCCGGGAAGCAGCCCGGCCTCGGTCAAAATTTGGAACCCGTTGCAAACGCCCAAGATATAGCCGCCTCTCGCCGCATGTGCGTGGATCGAGGCCATGACCGGCGACCGCGCCGCCATCGCGCCGCACCGCAAATAGTCGCCGAAGGAGAAGCCGCCGGGAATGACCACGAGGTCGATCCCCGAGAGGTCGGTTTCCTTGTGCCAAATCATCCGCGGCTTTTCGCCGAACGACTGCTCGAGCGCGATCGCCATGTCGCGTTCGCGATTGATGCCGGGGAAGACGACGATTCCGGGTTTCATGAGATCCGATGCGGTTGTGCGTGGGGGTAGATAGCGGGGTTTGCCGGGGGCGACAATGAATTGCGCCAGCGCCCGATCGTCGCCCCCACACGGCGAAGGCGGTCTCAATGTCATACCGGGGCCCGCGCCCTTGTTTCAGTGCGGGCGATCCCGGCGTGTCGCACCCCGGGCGGGTTGGGCCGAACTAGCCCCCGACGTCGACCCGGAAACTCTCGATCACCCCGTTCGCCAGCAGCCGGCGAGCCATTTCCTCGGCCTGTGCCCGCGCCTTTTCGGCGTCGCTCTCCGCCAGATCCAGCTCGATCACCTTCCCGGCGCGCACGTCGTTGACCCCGTCGAAGCCCAGCGTACCCAAGGCGTGCGCGATCGCCTTGCCCTGGGGGTCCAGGACGCCATTCTTCAACATCACGGTAACGGTGGCTTTCATACGGCAAGTCCTTGGGATTGGCGTTCGGCACATGCGGCCATAACAGGTTACTGCATCATCTCCGGACCCTTCAGGTCGCGCACCCCGGCCTCGGGCAGGATGCCCAGGCGACGAGCAACTTCCTGATACCCTTCCTCGACCTTGCCCAGGTCGCGGCGGAAACGGTCCTTATCCATCTTCTCGTTGGTCTTGCTGTCCCACAGACGGCAATTGTCCGGGCTGATCTCGTCGGCGAGGATGATCCGCATCTCGTCGTTTTCCCACAGCCGCCCGAATTCCAGCCGGAAATCGACCAGCGTGATCCCGACACCCAGCAGCAGTCCGCACAGGAAGTCATTGATCCGCAACGCGAGTGCGACCATGTCGTCCAGATCGGCGGTGCCGGCCCAGCCAAACGCGGTGATATGCTCCTCCGACACCAGCGGGTCGTTCAGCGCCTCATTCTTAAAGTAGTACTCGATGATCGACCGAGGCAGCCGAGTCCCCTCGGCAATGCCAAGGCGGGTCGAAAGGCTGCCGGCGGCGACATTGCGGATCACCATCACCAGGGGGATGATCTCCACCTCCCGGATCAGTTGCTCGCGCATGTTCAGCCGCCGCACGAAATGCGTGGGAATGCCGATCTCGCCCAAACGCGACATCAGATACTCGCTGATGCGGTTGTTCAGCACGCCTTTCCCGGTGATGACACCCTTCTTGGTGCCATTGGCCGAGCTCGTGTCATCCTTGAAATACTGCACGAGGGTGCCGGGTTCCGGCCCTTCGAACAGAATCTTGGCTTTGCCCTCATAGAGCTGGCGGCGGCGGGCCATCTTGGAATCCTTCCGTGGTCCCGCCCGGCGGAGGGCCGGGAGGAACAAGCGCGGGGTATAGCAGCGAAGCCCTAGGTACGAAAGGCGGAATGGAACACGGCCACGTGTGGGGCCCCGGCCGCGAACAACCACACCGGCGCCCCCCCGCTCGGCAGCGCCACGAGCGACGAGCACACCGTCCCAAACCCAGCCCTTGGCTCGACGTTGATCTGCTCCCCCGCATCGCCCGACCGATCGGCGAGGATCGCGGTCCAGGCCGTCCAATCGCCCGGTTCCGGCGCCGCCGCGGCCTGAAACCGTGGCAAATGCTTGGCCACCCGCGGGCTTTCCAGGTCGTTCGGATCATGTGCGGTGACCATGTGCACGCCCGGTTCCAACGGAAATGCATGCGGGTGACCTTGCCCGGCGCCGCGCAGGAACACCGCCCCGGTGGCATCCGCCAGCACCATGTTGAACCCGCGCCACTGCCCAGCATCCAACCGCGTCATCGCCGCCGCCGCCGCGGCCGCGGTCTTATGTTCGAGCGCCATCAGCGGCAGTTCCCCCCGGCTGCGCTTGCCCGGCGCCGGCCCAAGGCTTCCCTGCCGGTTCAACACTGTCGCCACGACGCCCTGCCCGTTGATCCCCATCCAGGTGCCGCCGCCGGACCGATCGCGTCCCGCGATCACCCCGGGACGGTCCGGCCACCATTCACCCGGCGGGTCCCAGGCGCGGTCCAGCCGCTCATCGCGATTGGCGGCAAGGACCAAGGGCCAGGCATGGCCGGGCCTGAAAAGGATCGTCACGGTGCACATGCACCAGAGCCTACCCGCCGCCCGCCGTCGGCAAAAGGCCGGGCGTCCGGACATGCCGCGTCGCCGTCGATCGCGTCATCGCTTCATGCCAGGCCTGGAATGTCAGCAGGCTCCAGACCAGGGGATTCCAACCGCGTCCTCGCACGGCGTAATCCTCCCAGACCCGGCGGCAGGCATCGACGTTCAACAGCCCGTGGCGGCCCAACGCCTCCCGGGTCATCAGCGCCTCGGCCCATGGGCGCAGCGTGTCCCGCAACCAGATATGCACGGGCGCCGTGAAACCCATCTTTGGCCGGTCCACCAACCCGCGCGGCACGTAACGGTCCAACACCGCCCGCAACGGCAGCTTGCCACGGCCGCTGTCCGATTTCCGTTCGGCGGGAAAACGCCAGGCCATCTCGATCACCCGGCGATCCAGCAGCGGGCAACGCACCTCCAGCGCCGTCGACATACTGGCTCGGTCGACCTTGGCGAGGATGTCGTCGATCAGGAATGTGCCGCTGTCCATGAACATTATGCGGTCGATATCGGTGGAATGCCCGAGGCAGTAGGCATCCGCCATCAGCGGATTGCATCGCCGCCCCCCTGCCGTCGTCAGATCGGCGGGAGCCGGGCTCCGCGACATGATCGCGGCATTGAAATGTTCCGCCACGTCATCCGACAGCAATTCCCCGAGCAGTCGCAGCCGCCGTTCGCCGCGGCCCCAGCCGACGAAATCCGCCAGCGGACGCGCCATCCCGCTTGCTGTCACCCCGGCGAGCCAGCGCAACGGTTGCGGCGCGGCACGGCGCCGGGCCAGCCAGCGCGCCGCATCCCGATACCGGTCGTAGCCGGCGAAGAATTCGTCGCCGCCATCCCCCGACAGCGCCACTGTCACCTCCCGGCGCGCGGCACGGCTCAGCAAAGTCGTCGGGATCGTCGAATCGTCGGCAAGCGGTTCGTCGAAAATCTCCGCCAGATCGCCCATCAACCCCAGCACATCGTTCGGCCGGATCACCGTTTCATGATGCACCGTCCCCAGATGCGCGGCGACCGCCCGGGCATGGCTGGTCTCGTCCCACTTCGAAAGTCCAAAGCCGACCGAAAACGTATGGATCGGCTGACCGGTGCGACGCGCCATCAGCCCGGCGATCAGGCTCGAATCGATGCCGCCGGACAGCAGCGCGCCAACCGGCACATCCGCTGTCATCCGGATGGCCACGGCGTCGTGCAACACGCTGTCCAGCTCGTCGATGGTCGGTATGTTCCCCGACGCACAGGCATCCAGCCCGCGCAGCGCCGTATCCTTCAGGTCCCAATACCGGGTCAGCACCGGGGCGGACCGCGGCGATGCCCCTGGCCCAAGCGCCATCACATGGCCGGGCGGCACCTTTCGGGCGCCCTGAAAGATGCTCTGCGTGCCCAGCACATAGCCGAGAGACAGAAAATCGCTCAGCGCGGCGCCATCCACCCGCGTATCGAAGTCGGGATGACGCCACAACGCCTTGAGTTCGGAGCCGAAGACGAAATCCGTACCCGCCCAGGCATAATATAACGGCTTCATGCCGATGTGGTCGCGGGCAAGAAACAAGGTTCGGCTTTGCCGGTCCCAGGCCGCGATCGCGAACATCCCATTCGCCCGCGTTACCGCTTCGACCACCCCCCAACGGGCAATCGATTCGACCAGTACCTCGGTGTCCGAATGACCCCGCCAACGCAATGTCCCGGACGCATCGTCAAGCGCCCGCCGCAGCGACGGTGCGTTATAAATCTCCCCGTTCAGCGTCAGCACCCAACGGCCATCGCTGGACATCATCGGCTGGTGGCCGGCCGGGGACAGATCGACGACCGCCAGGCGACGAGCACCAAGGGCGATGCCCGCGGTGGCGTCCATCCATGTACCGGCGTCGTCCGGACCGCGATGCGCCAAACGATCGCGCATGTCCGCAACCAGCAAACCGGTCGATCGTTCGCACGCGAGCCCCGCGGGATTCAGCAACCCGACAAATCCACACAAACAAAACCACTCCAACCGACGGTGGCCACAGAACATGCCGGGGCTTCTTGTAACCCAATGTATCGCGCGGCCACCCCGTCCGCAAACAAATCGGACAAGCATACGAAAAATACACAAAGCGCGCCCGTCACCGGCCCCTGTGCCAAACCGGCCGAAGCAGATAACGTCGCCGGCGAAAACAACCCGCCGAGAGGAAACCCATGGGCAAGATCATCATAGCCGACAACCCGCTGAACGAAATCACGATTGCTCGGGAACTCCTCCCGCCCAGCCTGGACGCGGTCTTCGCGAAGCACGGCAGCCCGGAATTCAATGCCGCGCTTGGCGATGCCGTGTGCCTGGTCGGGTTCGGCGACGGCAGCATGGATGACGCATTTTACAAACGCGCACCGAAGCTGAAGCTCGTGCAACTGCTCTCCGCCGGGTATGATCGTATTGATATCGAGTCCGCCCGCCGAGCCGGCGTTGCCGTATGCAACAACGGTGGCGCGAATTCCACCGCGGTTTCCGAACATGCGATCATGCTTATGCTGGCGGTGTCGCGCAGTCTCATCTGGCAGCATTCGAATGTCGCCGGTGGCCGCTGGCGCGGCAACAACGCCTCCGAGGTCAAGTTGTACGAGATGTACAACAAGACCCTAGGCATTGTCGGCCTCGGCACCATCGGCAGGAAAACCGCCAAACTGGCGCGCGCCTTCGGCATGCGGGTGCAATACTACGATGTCACGCGCCTCAGCGAGGAACATGCGGAATCGATCGGCGTCCGTTTCGCGTTGCTCGAAGAACTGCTCCGCACCTCCGACATCGTGTCGCTGCATGTGCCGCTGCTGCCGTCGACCAAGCACATGATCTCGACCGAACAGCTCAAGACGATGAAGAAGTCGGCCTATCTGATCAACACCTGCCGCGGCCCGGTGGTCGACGAGCCCGCACTGATCGAGGCGCTGTCCAACGGCACCATCGCCGGCGCGGGTTTGGACGTGTTCGATCAGGAGCCGCCGCCGCCGAACAATCCGTTGTTCAACCTGCCGAACGTGGTGCTGACCGCGCATTTCGCCGGCCCGACGTGGGACACCCAGTATTCCCGGTTCCGCAACGCCTACGACAACTGCCAGCGCATCCTGCGTGGCGACAAGCCTCTGTGGATCATTCCCGAGCTCCAGTAAGGCAGCGTCGGCAAATAAGTGCGCCAGCATGCCGACTAAGCTGCCGCTCAAAACAAAAACTTAGGGCCTGTTCGAACCGCTGCATCGATTCGATTATCTTCGAACAGGTCCTAAGCCTTATCGGCTGAGAATCACCAGCAGCACACCGCAAACGACCAGTGCGAGCCCGGCGACATCGCCGGGCTTCAGCACTTCCTTCAGATAAAACCGGCTGAACAGCAGTGTGAACACGACCTCGACCTGACCGACCGCGCGCACCATCGCGATCGGCGCGATGGCGAAGCCGGTGAACCAGCAGGCCGATCCGCAGCCCGACAGCGTGCCGACCCACATCGAACTCCGCCAACTCGTGAAAGCCTTCTTCAACTCCGCCGGTTCCCGCCACAGCAGATAGGCGCCTTGCATGCCGATCTGCATGGTATTGGCCACCACCAGACCGAACAGCGCGCGGATCGTCAGGTTGGGATCGGGCAGCGCCTGATTTGCGAACTTGATGAACACCGTGGTGAACGCGAACAATAGCCCCGCGCCCAGCCCGCACAGTGCTGCCGGCTGCACCGTCGCCCGCAGCAGGTCACCCGGTTTGAAGCCTTTCCCCGCCAGCGACAACGTCATCACCCCAACCAGCCCAACGCCCATGCCCCCGATGGCGAGCGGCCGCAGGTTTTCGTGCAACAAAACGAACGCCAGGATCGCGCTTTGCACCGTTTCGGTCTTGGAATACGCCGTACCCACCGCGAAATTCCGATAACCGAAGGACATGATCAGCAGGTTGGTCGCCAGTATCTGCCCGATCCCGCCCAGCGCGCTGTAGACCAGAAACGGTCCGTTGGCTCGCGGCATCGGCGCCCCGGTCACGATCATCGCGATGATGAAAATGACCAGCGCTGTTGGCATACCGTAGAGGTAGCGCACGAATCCCGCGCCATTCACCGACAACAGCCCGCGCAGCTTTTGCTGCATCGCCGTACGCCAGCACTGAAACAGCGCGGCCGAGACCGCGATCGGGATCCAGATCGGCATCGTCTATCGCCGGGTCAGCTTACGAACCCGATGCGTTTCCGAATCGCCGATATAGATCGCCCCATCAAGCCCTACCGCCGCCCCATGCGGCCGCGCCAGACCAGCCCCTGTACTCGGCCCCGCGATGGTGTCCACGATCCACGTCTTGGCATCGATCCGCCGTATCGCGTGGTTTTCGGTGTCCACGACGTAGATGTTTCCCGCCGGATCCACCGCCATTTCCTTTGGCGCCGCGAACACCGCCTTGCCGGCATCGCCGCCATCGCCGGCATACCCACGCACGGTGGGCGTGCCCGCCACGGTCTGAATCACCCCGTCCCTGATGCGGCGGATGCTGCTGCCCTGCCGCTCCATCACGTACAGCGACCCGTCCGGCGCGAAGGCAACGGCGCGTGCCCCGAATATCCCCGCCGCCGTCGCCGGCCCCCCATCGCCGGCGTGTTCCGCCGCGCCCGTCCCGGCAAAGGTCGACAGCACACCAGTCGACAGATCGACCACCCGCACCCGATGATCCGCCACATCGGCGATATAGAGGTGCGTCTGGCTGGGATCGAGCGCCAGGCCGTTCGGCTCCACCAGCCCCGCATGCGCCAAGGTCGCCATCTGGCCGGCGGTGTCGATCCGCCGAACCCGCCCGTTCAGCCGGTCGGCGAAGAAAATCTCACCGGAACGGGCCACGACGACGCCGTACGGCTCGTTCAACAGTGCCGCTGTGGCGGGGCCGCCATCACCCGAGCAGCCGCGTTCGCCGGTACCGGCGATGTTGCGGATGGTACCGGTGCGAGCATCGACCGCGCGGATGCAATGATTGAAGGTGTCGGAAAAAACCATGTCGCCATCGGCAGTGAACGCGACGTCGAAGGGATTGTTCAGCAGCGCCGCCAGTGCCGGCCCGCCGTCGCCGGCATGCCCTTGCGTACCCGTTCCCGCCACATCCGAAATGACCCACGGCATCGTCATGCTCCGTTTCCCCTCTTGACCCCCACGATGGTTGTCGGCGGCCTCATGTCAAGCGTAGGATCGCGGCAATCGCACAAGCCATAGGGAACACCGAGGATGGACAGCCAGACCGATATCTCGCGCGACAGTACCGCCAACGCCCTTTACGCGAAACTGGAGGATCGCTGCCTCATGCGCGACCAGCGCGGCGCAAGCGACGTCTACTACGATCTGGTCAGGGCCGGCCGGCCATTGACCGAAATCGTCGCCGAGGGCGTGCGTATCCACGCACCCTACACCCACGTGCCCTATCACGAGCGGATCGACGACGGGTACCCCAATTTCGTCAACAACGACCACTGCCTCCTCAGCGCTCGGGCCACCATCAACCTGATGAAGCTGGTGCCGGAGCATCTGTCGATGCTGCCAATGGCGCAGACGATTTGGTACATCCCCACCGGCCTGGACATCTGGGCGCAGAAGCTGGATGAGGCACCGGGGCATTACACCCGCCACCGCGGCAATCACGGCGAACTCGAACCCAATCCGCCGGCGCCGAAAGTCTACTGGGAAGACCAGCAGCCATTGCGCGTGAACGCCCCGCTGAAGGAACGCCTCGGCGAATGGATGACGCAGGTCCACCGCGGCAACGTCATCGACGCCTATCGCCTGTTCCTCGGCAATTTCGAGGAAAAAGCCGACCGCAAGGCGGTGCTGGAGGAAATGTGCTTCGCCGGTCTCATCGACGTGCAGGACCGTGTTCTGCACAATCGGTCCTACACGACCGGCCACAAGGCCTATCGCACCCGTTCGACCGTGGAACTTGGCAATTTCCTGGGCTGGGAAAACGCCCATAACGTGATCTACGCCGGGGCGCTGGATGTCGCGGTCGGTCCGCGCTGGTACTCGACCTACGAGTTCGCCTGCAACTGGATCCGGATGAACATCGAAGGCGAGGTCCTGCGCGCCGTGCCCATGGGCGGCGTCGGCGAGAAGGAAGCCGCGACCCTCCGCCAGACTGGTGCGGTACCGGCCGAGGACTCGCAGGCATTGATCCACGCCGTCACCCGCGGTCGCGAGCTTGATGCGATGGAGACCCTGACCCGGATGCTGAAATCCGGCCAGAACCCGCGGCGTATCCTGGACGTTCTGCAACTCGCGGTCGGCCAGATCGTGCTGGAGACGCGCGATCCCAACTGGTTCAACATGCCGCACCACTGCTACGAGTACCACAACACGCTGGCATGGTTCTGGGACAATTTCGATCATCCCCGCCGGCTGCGGCTGCTCTACGTCGCCGCCAGCTTCGCCAACCGCGTGGCCGAGTGCCAGGCCGGTCTGAACGATTCCACCCCCTTCGCCGCCAAGGTGCCGGCAGGTGCCAGCGCGATGACCGCCGGGCAGATACTCGATCGGGTCGAGCAGGCCATTCTGACCCTGGACATGCAGGGCAGCATCGGCTGGACGCAGGCCTATTGCGAAAACGTGTCCGACAAAGCGCCGCTGGTGCAGCGCATCGCCTTGGCCGCCTGCCGGCATGGCAACGACCCGCACAATCAGGAAATCGCCCAGTGCATGCTGATGGATTGGGGCACCAACCAACAGCCCAACCGCGATCTGCTGCTGCTGGCCGCCGCCTGGCATACCGCCGGTCACCGCAAATACGGCGACACGCAGGAACCGTCGCGCCGCTTCGGCAAGGCGTTCGGCTTCGCTGAGATTTCCGCGTAAGGGGGGATAAATCATGTCGTTGACCATCAAGGCGATCGATCCCGTCTCGCGCCCGTTTTTCGCGGGTGTGGTGTCGGGCATCGACATCACCAAACCGCTGACCCCGTCGGAAGCGGAGCAGATCGAAAAGGGCATGGACGAATTCGGGGTACTGGTGTTACACGATCAAGCACTGACCGACGAGACCCAGATGGCATTCTCCCGCAATTTCGGGGAATTGGAACTAGCGACCAACAATCTGCGCACCGACAAGGAGCAACGCCTGGGTGCGCACATCGCCGACATCTCCAACCTCGACAACGACAACAAGGTGCTGGGCCGGGAAAACCGGCGGCGGCTGTTCAGTCTGGGCACCAGGCTGTGGCACTCGGACTCCTCGTTCAAGGTCGTGCCGGCCAAGTTTTCGCTGTTGTCCGCCCGCATCATTCCGTCCGAGGGCGGAAACACCGAATTCGCCGATATGCGCGCCGCCTGGGATACGCTGGATCCGGAGACGCAGGCGGAATGCCTGCCGCTGGTCTGCGAGCATTCTCAGTTGTTTTCACGCGCCCTGATCGGTTTCGGCGACTTCACCGAGGAAGAGCGCAAGGCCTTCGCACCCGTGCAGCAACGCCTGGTGCGCACCCATCCGTCCACCGGGCGGAAGTCGCTGTATCTGGCGTCCCACGCCGGCACGATCCTGGGTTGGCCTATCCCGGAAGCGCGGGCGTTCCTGCGCGATCTGACCGAACACGCGACACAGCGGAAGTTCGTCTATTCGCACAAATGGTCGGTGAACGACCTCGTGGTGTGGGACAATCGCGCGACGATGCATCGGTCGCGGCCGTTTGACGCGACGCAGGTGCGCGACATGCATCGGACGACAGTCGCGGGGATACGCTCGACGATGGCCGAGGCCGCGTAGTTTTAGCCACTGACGGCATGGCGGTCGGTTCGCCATTTGCGCCGACGCCTCTTGCCCTCCGCACCAGGACAGGGAACGATACCGCCGTGGAAAAGCGGAGGGCGCAATGGTCAACTTGGTGGTACGCGGCGATACGGTTGTAACCCCAGACGGCGTGGGTGCTTACGACATCCTGATTGCCGGCGAGAAAATCGTCGCCATGGCGGCAAAAGGCAGCCTGCCGATACCCGAAGGCGCGAGGCTTATCGATGCCAGCGGCAAGATCGTCATGCCCGGCGGCATCGATCCCCACGTCCATTGCAAGTGGCATCTGCCCAATCCCGACGGCACCGCGGGGCTGACCGAACCGCCTGACGTCGTCAGCAAGGCCGCGGTCCACGGCGGCACCACCACGATGATCGACTTTACCCGAGCATCGCAGGGCGCGAACGTGCAGGACGCGATCGAGAAGCGGGAAGAGGACTGGAAAGGTCACACCGCCTGCGACTATGCCCAGCATCTGATGGTGGAAGGCGCGCTGCCGGTGCATCTGCCCGGGCAGGTCGCCGAGGCCATTCAAGCCGGCTTCCCCACGGTGAAAATCTTCACCACCGACATCACCCCGTCGCGAAAGGGCCGCATGGTCGATTTCGGCGACATCTGGGAGATTTTCCAGGTCCTCGCGGCGAACCAGGGGATGGGCGTCATCCATTCCGAAGACAACGATATCGTGATGCACATGTACGGCAAGCTGATCCGCGAAGGACGGACCGGCTTCGAAAACATGGCCGAGGTGCACAATACCCTGTCCGAGGACATCTCCTTCCGCCGGGTGATGCGTCTCGCGGAAAAGGTGCCGGGCACAGCGCTTTATATGATGCACGTCTCCGCCGGATCGGGCGTGTCCGCCATCCGTGAGGCCCGCGCCCGTGGCGTGCCGATCTATGGCGAGAGCCTGCATCAGTACATGCTGAAAACCTCCGCCGACTACAAAACGAAGAACGGCCAGATCTATCACACCTACCCCTCGTTGAAATCGCCCGAGGATCAGGCGGCCCTATGGTCCGGCACGCTGGATGGCGCGATCAACTGCGTGGCGACGGATGAAATCTGCTGCACCCTGGCCAAGAAACTCCAGGGCGCGCGCATCGACGACACAACCGGCGGCAACGCCGGCGTCGAGCCACGGGTGGCGCTGATGTATACCGAAATGGTCGGCAAGCGCGGCTATTCGCTCAACCGCTATGTCGATCTTGTATCGTCCAATGCGGCGAAGATCATGGGCCTGTATCCGCGCAAGGGTGCGCTGGCGACCGGGGCGGACGCGGATATCTGCGTGCTGGACCCCAACGACAAACGGGTCATCACCGCGTCCGAACTGCATGAAGCCGACTACACCCCCTGGGAAGGCCACAAGATGGAAGCCTGGCCCTGCCTGACGGTCCTGCGGGGCAAGGTCGTCGTCGAAGGCGGCACGTTCAAGGGCAGCCTCAACGACGGCAAATGGCAGCACCGCAAAGTCGCGGCCGAAATGTTCAACGGCCCGCAACTTTGACGCTGGCCGAACAGCGGGACCTGCTGCGCGACTGCCTGCGCCTGTGGAATGTCGAGGCGCAGGTGGTCGTGGGTGACGACAACGTTTCGGTGGTGGCCAAAGACGGTGTCTACACGATCGTCGCCGGCGACCGGACCGTGCGCTGGTTTTTGCGCACGCCGGATCGCCCGGTCGCGCGGGCGGTGCCGTCCATCGTCGCGTTGTTGTCGCGCCTGCGTAACGCATTGGGCGCCGAGGGCGGCGCGATGCCTCGTTTTGGCTAAGGGAGTTCAAAAATGTCCGAACTGAAATCGATCCTGCGCAACCATATGAAGGAAAAGCTGGCGCGCGATGAGGTCGTGGCGTCGATGACCGTGCGCATGTCCCGCACCATCGAAATCGCCCGCATCGCCCAGACCGCCGGATTCGACAGCATCTACGTCGATATGGAACACAACACGCTGTCCATCGACGCCGTCTGCCAGATTTGCCAATCCGCCCAGCAGATCGGCATCACCCCGCTGGTCCGGGTTCCCGCCAACACCCCGGAATATATCTGCCGCGTGCTGGATGGCGGCGCCATGGGCGTCATCACCCCGCATGTCCGTTCGGCCGCCGAAGCGAAGGAGATGGTGAACCTCGTGAAATTCCCGCCCATCGGCCATCGTTCTGCTGGCGGCGCGCTGTCGCAGTTTCACTATCGCAGCTTCCCGATGCTCGAAACACAAGCGGCGATGAACGACGCGACATCCCTGGTGCTGATGCTGGAAACCAAGGAAGCCCTGGAAAATGTCGAGGAAATCATCGCCGTCGAGGGCGTCGACATGATGATGATCGGCAGCAACGATCTGACCGGGGAGCTCGGCATCAACGGCCAATACGACCACCCCCTGCTGAAAGCCGCGTTCGAACGCGCCATCGCCGCCGCGCGCAAGGTCGGCAAACACATCGGCATCGGCGGCCTCGCCGGCCGCGACGACCTGATGGCACAGTTCGTCCAGATGGGCGCGCGCTACGTGTCGACGGGCACCGACCTGGCGTTCCTGATGTCCGCCTGCACCGCGCGAGCGAAGTTCGTGAAGGGGATCAAGGCGTAGCGTTACGTGTGAGAGAACATCCTCCGGCCCGGCACATCCAAGCGGGCCTGGAGGATCGATCCGGTCTTGGATTCCGTAATGAACAGCGTCTTGTTATCGGCCCCGCCGAACGCGATATTCGTCGTCATATCGCCAGCCGAAGTCGCGATGAAATGCAGCGGCAGCCCAATCCGGCTGTACACCCACACCCCACCCAATGTCGGATGCGCGATCACGACGTTGCCATCGTCGTCCAATGCCACCCCGTCCGGCCCGGCGCATGGCAATTGCGCAAACAGCCCCGCCCGCTTCGCCGGATCGTCCAGATCGATCCGCCACACCGCATTCGCGCGCGTCACGGCCACGTAGAGCGCGTTCTCCCGCTTGCTCAGCACCAGTCCATTGGGGCTGGGCGCATTGGCGATAATCGTGTCCAGACTGCCGCTTTCCCGCAGGCAATACACATGGCCCGAGGCGTCCTGCAGCCCGGTCCGCCCCTGATCGGTGAAATACAAATCGCCGTTCGACGCGAAATGCAGATCGTTCAGCCCCTTGAACCGCTCCCCGGCCCGAGGCCCCGACAGCACCGTTTCGATCTTTCCGGCCGCGGTATCCAGCACCATCAGGCCGTTCTTCCGATCGGCAACGAAAGCGCGTCCGTCCTTGTGCAGCTTCAACCCATTGGGCGTGCCGTCATATTCGACAACGACCTCCCACTGCCTGTCCATCGAGATCCGGTAAATCCGCCCGGCCTGCACGTCGACACACAGCAGATTGCCATCCCGATCGACCGACGGCCCCTCCAGGAACCCGGCGCGACGACCATCGGCCCGTTTCGCCAGACGATCGGGGATCCGGGAAAACACGTCCGAGGCATGGATTTGCAAAGTCGGAATCGGACCGGTCATATCAAATCACCCCCTCGGCGCGTAATGTTTCGATATCCGCGTCGGAGTAGCCGGCGGCCCGCAGCACGTCCTGCGTATGCTGCCCCAACGCGGGCGGCGGCGCCGTGATGGGCACGGGCTTCCCGCCCAGCTTGTAACCAGCCCCCACGACCTGCACGTCTCGTTCCAGACGCGGCACATGCACCGTCTGCAACTGCCCCCTCTCCCGCATCTGCGCGTGCTCGGCGATCTGCGGCACCGAGTATACGGGCCCAGCCGGCACGCCATGCGCGATCAGCTTCGCCTCCCACGCCGCGGCGGTATCCGTCGCAAGGTGGTTCTCCAATATCTCCTGCAAGACCCGCTGGTTCTTCATCCGATCGTCGCGTTCGGCGAACCGCGGATCGGTCTTAAGTTCCGGCAATCCCAGCGCATCGCAGGTGGCGGCAAACTGCTTCTGCTCATTATTAACAATGTTCAACGGCCCATCGCCGGTCCGGAACGTGCCCGACGGCGCCGAAGTCTGCGAGTGGTTACCGATCGGCTTCGGCACATTCCCCGCGTTCAGGTAGTTCGAAATCACCCAGGACGTGATGCTCCCAAGCGAGGAGTCCAGCATCGAAACATCGATTGTCTCCCCCTCCCCGGTGTTCGCACGCCGCACCAGTGCCGAGGCAATCGCGAAAGCCGCCGTAATCGCGGCGGTCGTGTCGCAGACCACCAGCCCCGCCTTCACAGGTGCGGTTTCCGCGTCGCCCGTCAGACTCATCAGCCCGCAATAGCCCTGAATGATCTGATCGTAGCTCGCCCGCTGCGCCAACGGCCCGGTCTGACCAAATCCCGAAACCGCGCAGTAGATCAACCGCGGATTCAGCGTCCGTAACGTTTCGGCGGAAAGTCCAAGCCGCGCCATCGCACCTGGTCGAAAGTTTTCCAGAACGACATCGGCGCCTTTTACCAGCGTGCGGAAGACTTCCTTGCCCTTTTCGCTTTTCAAATTCAGCGACAGGGATTTCTTGTTCGAATTGAACGCGAGGAACGAGGTGCCCATCTGCTTGCGGCCGGCGGCCAGATCGGCCCCCATCTTGCGCGACAGGTCACCGATCCCCGGCACTTCCACCTTGATGACCTCCGCCCCCATCAGCGCGAGCTGATACGAAGCGAGCGGCCCCGCGATCACATTCGAAAGATCCAGCACCCGGATCCCGGCAAGCGGCAGCGTCATGCGGATGCCCCCTCGCGCGCCGCCGCCCGCAACCGGGCCAGGTTCCCGCCCTGCTTGATCGATCCCGGCAGCGGATGCCCCACGATATCCTCGGCCAGCATCGCGCACTCGATCAGCGAATCCAGATCGACACCGGTTTCGACACCCATTTCATGGCAGAGGAAAACCAGATCCTCAGTTGAAACATTTCCCGCGGCACCCTTATGCGCGGCAAACGGACAACCGCCCAATCCGCCGACGGCCGCATCGAATTTCCGGATACCCATTTCCAACCCGGCATAGGCATTGGCGATGCCCATCCCCCGCGTATCGTGCAGATGCAGGCTCAGGACAGCATCGGGATACTTGTCCCGCACCGCCCCAACCACGCGCTTGATCGCCACCGGCGTCGCCCAGGCCATCGTGTCGGCGAGCGATATTTTCTCGTACTCGACCCCATGCTCCCGAGCGAGCGCCATTAGCGTGCCAACGCATTCCACGACTTTGGAAACCGGGATATCGCCCTGGAAATTGCAGCCGAACGCATTGGAAACCGAGGCATCCCGCACAGGAATCCCCAGCTTCTTGTAACGTTCGATCTCTCCATGCGTGTGGGCCAGATGCTGTTCCGGCGTCCGGTTGATGTTACGCTTCATGAACACGTCGGACGGATAGACCCGCACCTTGCCTTCCAGCGTCAGCTTTCCCGACGCGCGTGCCCGTTCCAGGCCGGCATCGTTGAACCACAGCGCGGTATAATCCACCCCGGGCGTGGTTTTCATGCGCGCGACGATTTCGTCCGCATCGGCCATCCCGGGCACCTGTTTGCGGCTGACGAACGAGGCCACCTGTATCCGCCGCAGTCCGGTTGCCGAAAGCGCATCCACCAGTTCGACCTTGCGATCGGTCGCGATGGGGCCTTTCTCGATCTGGAAACCTTCCCGAGGACCTTCCTCGGTGATCAAAACTGATTCCGGTATCATGTCAGAACACCCCAAAACCCATGATTCCGTCGGCCGGATCGAAATCCCCAACGATTTTCTTGCCGATCAGATCGCGCAGCGTTTCCGAAGCGCCTCCGCCGATCGACCCGTAACGGGCGCCGCGATAGAACCGTGACACAGGAAACTCATCGGTGAACCCGAAGCCGCCATGCACCTGCACCGCCTCGGTCGTGACCCGCAATGACATTTCGTTGTTGAACACCTTCGAAGCCGCCGACAAAAACGGGTCGGGGAACGGGTTTGCCGACAGACACGCCCGATACAACAGCCCGCGCCCGGCTTCGATATCCTTGAACATATCGGCCAGCTTCCAGCGCATACCCTGAAAGTCGGAGATCGGTTTGCCGAAGATCGTGCGTTCCCGGACGTAGTTCACCGCCTCATCGAACGCACCTTCCGCCAAACCCAAGGAAATCGCGGGATTCAGGCACCGTTGCGTATTGAACGCGCTCAGCAGCTTCCGAAATCCATCCTCGCGGATCACCAGATTTTCCAGCGGCAGCTCGCAATCGTCGAACTGAATTTCGTGCAGGTTCTCGCCACCCATGGTGTGGTAGGTGCCGGTCACGGCAAAGCCCTTCGTGTCGGGCTCGACCAGCACGCAACCGATGCCTTCCCGTCCCGGCTTCCCGTCGATACGGGTAAACACCACGAACATACCGGCCTCTTTCGCGCGACTGATCAGGGTTTTCGTCCCCTTCAAAATCACCCGATCGTTAACAATTCGGGCGTTTGTGCGGTAATTGGCGACGTCGGTGCCGGCATGGGGTTCGGTCATGCAGATCGCCAGAATGCAGTCGCCGCTGACCACCGCCGGCAGGATGCGTTCCTTGATCGCGTTCGGCGCATAGCGAGCGATCACCCTTGTCTGCACGCCCGCCTCGCCCAGCACGGCCATGGCGGTCACGTAATCGACCTTGGCGATTTCCTCCAGGATCAGCGCGGTATCCAGGATCGACAGCGCCATGCCGCCGTATTCCTCCGGCACGGACATGCCGAGAACGCCGAGTTCCGCCAATTTCTTGATGTTTTCCCAGGGGAAGGTGCCGTCCATCCAACGCATCGCGTTCGGCTTGAATTCGCTCTGCGCCAGCGCCCGCACAGACTGGATCATCTCCCGCTGCTCTGCCGCGATGTGGAAATCCATGGTTCATTCTCCCGTTTCGTGGGATCGATTGTAGCCTCAGGTCAGCGCATGCGGAAAGCGCGCCAGGGTTCGGCGCCAGGCCGCGTCCATGTCCGGGGTCCACTCGCCCCCAAGGATGTCCTTGAAGACCGTCATCACGACGCGGAAGAAAGTGTCGAAAACCTCCGGCTCCACACCAAGGCCAACGTGATTGACCCGTTCGATCTCAACCAGGCCCACCGCGTAAGCGTCGCCCCCGGCGCAATCCAGCAGTGCTTCCAAGGTAACCGCCAGCATCTCCCCCCGCACCAGCCCGGCGGTGTCGCGCACGAACAGTGCCTCGATTTCGGGATTTTCCCTGAACAGGCGTTGGAAAACCTACGGCGCGGGGTCCCCCGCACGTTCGGCGACCAATTCCAGGCTGTGGGCGATGATATCGGTGTCCATGCCGGCATCCTGCCAGCGTCCGTTTGGCAATCCAACCGGTCGATGCTATCGGACCTACCGAACAGTATCGGAGCAGAGTCTCGTGAACGACGCGCTACCGCCGGGCTTGGCACCCCTCGATTCGATCGAGCAGGTCGACCAGGGGTTGTCGGCCGCCGGCTATATCGCCAACCGGCAGATTTCCACCGCCATCTACATGGCGCATCATTTGCAAAAGCCGATCCTCGTGGAAGGCCCGGCCGGCGTCGGCAAAACCGAACTGGCGAAGTCCGTCGCGTCCTGGATGAAACTGCCGCTGATCCGCATGCAATGTTACGAGGGCCTTGATGAATCCAAGGCATTGTATGAGTGGAAATACGGTAAGCAGTTGCTCTACACCCAAATCCTCAAGGACAAGATCGGTTCGGTCATAGGTGATTCCGATAATCTGTCGACCTCGCTGACCAAGCTGCACGCCTTCGGCGATATCTTCTTCTCCAAGCAGTTTCTGGAACCCAGGCCGCTGCTGCGCGCGCTGGAAGAACCGGCCGGCGCCGTCCTGCTGATCGACGAAATCGACAAATCCGATCAGGAATTCGAAGCGTTCCTGCTGGAAATCCTGTCCGATTTCCAGGTCACGATTCCGGAAATCGGCACCGTCGGCGCCATCGTTCCGCCGATCGTTCTGCTGACGTCGAACTCCACCCGCGACCTCGGCGACGCCCTGAAGCGCCGCTGCCTCCACCTCCACATCGGCTTTCCCGATGAAAAGCTCGAAGCCCGCATCATCGCCTCCCGCGTGCCTGGAATCGACGAACGGCTGCTGCGGCAACTCGTCAGCTTCGTGCAACAGCTGCGGGCGCTGGATCTGAAGAAGGTGCCCTCGGTCAGCGAAACAATCGACTGGGCGAAGGTGCTGGTCCTGCTCCACACCTCGGTCTTGAGCGTCGATCTCGTGCGCGACACCCTGAATGTCCTGTTGAAGTTCGAGGCCGATATCGAAGCCGCCGGCAAACAGATCGCCGGCCTGACCCACAAGGCGCGTGCCGATGCCGGCGTGCCGGCCTGATGTCGGCCACCACGGCCTCGGCCAGCGAGCCTTTACGCCGGTTCCTCCAGGTCGCCCGAGGCGCGGGTTTGCGCGTCTCGGCGGCCGAGGGGATCGACGCGGCTAGGGCGGTCCAACTCATCGGGTTCGCGGACCGGACGATCCTGAAGGATTCCCTCGGCCTCATCCTCGCGAAAACGCCGGAGGAAAAAGCCGCCTACGACGAAGCTTTCGAACTTTATTTCAAACGCGACGACCTCGGCGCCGCCGATGAAGCGGAAGCGCCCGCAGGTGGCGCCAACAACCAGGTCGTGGCCGGAGAGGGACAGGGGGATGGCCAAGGCCAGGGCCTCGGCCGTTTGCTCGAACAGGACGACCGCGCTGCCCTCGCCACCGAAATGGAAAAGGCCGCCCGCGAGTCCTGTATCGAAAACATTCGCTTTTTTACTCAGAAAAACCTCTACGCCCGCCGCATCCTGGACAAAATGGGACTGCGCCAGGTGGAACGGGATATGGAGGCCCTGCGCCAATCCGGCACGCCCGAGGGTCTGGGCCGCGCCCAGTTCCTCGAAGGCCGGCTCGACCAGCTGCGCGACTCCGTTCGCGATTTCGTCGAACGCAACCTGATCCTGTTCGCCCGCGGCGAGACCGAAAAATTCCGCGAGGAACTGCTGAAATCCGCCCGCCTTTCGAATCTCGAACGGCGGGACCTCGACCGGATGCGCGTGCTGGTGCGCCAGATGGCGAAGAAACTCGCCGCCCGCTTCGCGAAAACACGCCGCCGTCGGCTGCGCGGCCAGTTGGACATCCGCCGCACCATGCGCCGGAACATGGGCTGGGGCGGCATACCGTTCATCACCGTGTGGAAACAGAAACGCATCGAAAAGCCGCGCGTCATGGTCCTGTGCGACGTATCCGGTTCGGTGGCGCCGATGTCGCAGTTTCTGCTGATGTTTCTTTACGCCCTGAACGAAGCCCTGTCGGACATCCGCGCTTTCGCCTTCGCCGGATCGTTGATCGAGGTGTCCGATATCCTGGAAAGCCAGCCGGTGGAACAGGCGATCACCAAGATCATGGAAACCATCGGTTTCGGGTCTTCGAATTTCGGCAATTCATTCGCCGATTTCGAGGAGGGCTGGATGAAGGACGTCACCAACAAGACGACCATCATCATCCTCGGCGATGCCCGCGGCAACCGCACCGACCCGCGTACCGACATCGTCGCCCGCATGTCGGAACGGTCGAAGCGTATAATCTGGCTGAACCCGGAATATAAATCGGCCTGGGGCACGGGCGATTCAGACATGTATCGCTATGCCCCATTCTGCAACATGGTGACGGTGTGCAACACACTCCGCCACCTCGAACGCGCCATCGCCGATATTTTGGAAGACGCGGCCTAAGCCGTCGCCCCCCCATCCACCGCCAACGCCACGCCCGTCACGAACGAAGCCTCATCCGACAACAGGAACAGCGCCGCATTGGCGATTTCCTCCGGTTCGCCAGGGCGGCCCATCGGGGTTTGCGCGGCGCGCTTCCACACCAGGGATTCCGCCGTTTCCCCAGCCGGCATCTGACTATCCGGACGAGCAACAAACACCCGCAGCATCGGCGTGTTGATCGGTCCCGGGCAAATCGCGTTGACCCGGATTTTCTCCTTTGCGTAACGTTTCGACAATCCCCGCACCATGCCCACGATGCCGAATTTCGCGACATTGTAGACAGGGCTGAACTGCGATCCCACCAATCCCGATGTCGAGGCCGTGAACAGGATCGATCCGCCGCCCCGCGCCCGAAGCTCCGGCAGCGCCTGTTCGGTGGTCATCAGCACCGATTTCACGTTCAACTGCATCGTGAAGTCGTATTCTTTCCAATCCAGCCCTTCCACAGATGCCGGCCCCGGCGACCCCACATGGTTCCACACGAAATCCAGCGCACCGAACGCCTTGGTCGTATCCCGAACGATGGACCGAGCAAAATTCTCGTCTGTGAGATCGCCGGCCAGACCGATCGCCTTGCCGCCCGCGGCGGTGATGGTATCGACCACCGCACTCACCGCATCCGGGTTCAGGTCCACCACCGCCACCGATGCCCCCTCGGCCGCGAAACGGATCGCCCCCGCTCGGCCCATTCCGGAACCCGCCGCCGATACGATCCCTATTTTGTCTTTCATGCGCATGGCATTATCCTCCTGTTTCCATCGGCAGACTCTCGTCTTTCGCCCATTCCGAAAGCGATGCGTCATAGATTTTGACGTTCTCGTGCCCCAGCATCACCAGAACCAATGCGTCCGCGCTGGCCGCGATCCCGCCGCCACAATAGGCAATGACCGGCCGGTCCAACGCCCCGACGGCCCCAAGCCGCTCCCGAAGCACGTTGGGCGGCAAGAACACATTTGTCGCGGGGTCCAAAAGATGCGCCGCCGGCAAGGCCACGCTGCCGGGAATCTGCCCCGGGCGACCATAGGTCGTACCCGCATATTGCCCCGGCATCAAAGCATTCAGCGTGCAGATACCGGCATCGCCTATCGCCGCGACGACGGCATCCTTGCCGACCATCAGCCCCCGCTCGGCGGTCACCGTAAACATGCCCGGCGGCCGAACCCCGCCTGGCCCCGTTTCCGTCGGCCGGTTCTCCCGGTGCCACTTCTGCCAGCCGCCATTCAAAACCGCGGCGTTGTCGTGCCCGAATTCCCGCAGCAACCACCACACGCGGGAGGCCCACCAGGGATTGCCGGTGCTGTAGGTCACCACACGGGTATTGTTGCTGATCCCGAAACGCCGCATCGCCGCCGCGAACCCCGCCGCCGTCGGTCGCATGAAGGCCGTCTTCGCCCCGGCATCCGAAACATCCCGCTGCACGTCGCAAAACTGCGCGGCCCGCACGTGCCCTTTCTCATAATCGGCCAACCCGGGCTCGATCTTATACGGCCCGTCCGGCTGCACCCGCAGATGCACCGTGCAGTCCAGCACCACGACATCCGGATTGCTCAGATTCTGTTCCAGCCAATCGGTCTCGACCAGAAACTCCGGATGCGCGAACCCGGTCATCGCTCAATGCCCCGGCGCGAGTTCGGCAAGCTCGATCACCACGTTCCCGGTCGCCGAGGGATCCAGAAACACGATCTTCGATCCGCCATGCCCGGTCTTCCAGGTCTCGCTCTGGAGTTTCACGTTTTTCGCCTTCAACTCGGCGATGGCGGATTCGATATCCTCCACTTCGAAGCAGATATGGAACAGGCCGGTGCCCTTCTCGGCGATCCATTTGGTCACGCCGGACTCCGGGCCCTGACCTTCCAGCAACTCGATATAGGTCTGACCCACCGGCAGCATCGCCAGCTTGGTCTGGCCGATCTGTTCCTCGTATTCCAGGTCCAGACCGAAAGTGTCGCGCATCAGCGCCAGCGACTGCTTCATCGAAGCAACGGCGATCGCGATGTGTTCCACCCGTTTGATTTTCATGGCGGTTTCCTCGGTTATCGTGGCGGAATGCCCGTGTCATGGGCCCGCACTCTCAGCATGGAACGCAGCCTATCGAGGTCCGGCAGCGGCCGCAAATCGCAGACCCGCTCAAGCAGCATGGACCGGAACGCCGACGCGGCCTATTTGTCCGAACGGCGTAGGAGGTGTGGGCGTGGATCGGAACGAGCGGTTGGTCGGGGTCGAGGTTTTACGGTTTGCCGCGGCTTTTTCGGTCCTGGTGTGGCATTATCAGAATTTTTGGGTTCCGGGGTCGGAAGCCGAAGTGTTCAGCCGGGTGGCACAGCCGTACGCATGGTTTCTCGCACCGTTCTATCTCTATGGCCAAGCCGGGGTACAGTTGTTCTGGTGCATCTCGGGGTTCATTTTCACCTGGAAATACCAGGCACCGATCCATGAACGACGCGTTTCGTTCGGGCGGTTCGCCTGGCTGCGCTTCTCCCGGCTCTATCCGCTGCACTTGGCGACACTGTTGATCGTAGCCGGACTGAACACGGTGTATTTCTGGCGGCACGGGACATACTTCGTTTACCAGACCAACGATTTGAAGCATTTCCTGCTTCAGTTGGCCTTCGCGTCGCAATGGGGGTTTCAGGACGACTATTCGTTCAACGGACCGGTCTGGAGCGTGTCGGTCGAGGTCCCGGTTTATTTCCTGTTCTTCCTCCTGACCCGGCGAGTCCGTGGATCGTTTTTGACGGATGTGGCCGTGATCATCCTGGCATCTATCGCCTACCAGGGGCTACGGCAGGGCGCATCCATCAAATTGGAGGTCTTCGGCGCGATCACCTTCTTCTATCTGGGGGCAGCGACCTATCGGGCGTGGAGCTGGGCACGGGCAAATGCGGTTCGGCATGTGCGGGCGACATGGGCGGCGGCGGCGGTGGTGGCGGCGATGTGCGCGGCGGTGGCGCTGCATATCTTGAAAATGTCGGGGGCGGAGCTTGCCATGTTCCCCGCCGCGATCCTGTTCGTGCAATTGGCGGTACGGCCGGCCTCACCGAACGCTGCCAAGTCGATGGAATTCATCGGAAACCTGACCTACGCGACGTACATGACCCATTTCCCCCTCCAAATCGCCCTGGTGCTCGGCTTTGAGGTCATGGGCGCTCGGTTGGCCGACTTCTTCCCGACGTGGTGGTTGTTGCCGTTGTATCTCGGGGTGGTGACGATTCTGGCGCCGGCCGTTTTCTTCGGCTTCGAACGGCCGGCTCAGGCGTGGTTGCGATCGATGCGCGGCGGCGCAGTCAGGAAATAGTGACGCCGCTGTCGACCGGATAAACATGACCGGTCACGACCCGCGATTCATCGGATGCCAGAAATACCGCCATGTCGGCGATATCGTCCGGTTCGATCAGCCCCACCAGATGGGACTGTGCCAATTTATCCAACGCCGTATTGCCAGCAACCAAGGCCCGCACCCGATCCGTCATCGTCGCCGATGGCGCGATCGCGTTCACCCTGACCTTGTTCGGCGCGAATTCAACCGCCATCGAACGGGTCATCGCCGCAACGCCCCCTTTCGCGGCGGTGTAACAATCCCGGCCGGGAATGCCCATCAACGCCACGTTCGACGACATGTTGATCACCGATCCGCCGCCCGAAGCGATGATCGCCGGAATACCGAAGCGGCAGCCCAGGAATGTGCCGAACAGATCCAGCTTGATCACGCGCCAGAATTCCTCGATGGGCGCGTCGATCACCGTGCTGTCGATATTGGTCGATCCCCCCGCATTGTTGTGCAGCACATGCAGCGCACCGTAATGCCGCATGCATGTCGCGATGGCTGCCTCGATACTCTCGGGTTCGGTCACGTCCGTCCGCACGAAGATCGCGTCCCCACCGGCCTGCGTCACGATCTGCGCCGTCTGTTCTCCGGCAGCGGCATTCAGCTCCGCGACAACAACCCGAGCACCCTCGGCTGCCATTTTTTTGGCCGTGGCGCGCCCGATACCTGTGCCGGAACCGGTGATCAGCGCGACCTTGCCTGCCAGGCGTCCCGTCATATTGGCCTCCCTCTTTTGCCCGGTTCTAGCGGCTCAGTTCCCGGGTCATTTCGTCGATCCCATTGACGGTCAGCGGAAACATCCGCCCTTCCATCAGATCGTTCAGCATCGTGATGGACCGGACATGCCCCCAGCTTTGCTTCGGAGTCGGATTAAGCCACGCCGCGCGGCGATAATGTCCCTTCAGCCGCTCGATCCAGAGGCTCCCGGCCTCTTCGTTCCAGTGCTCCACCGATCCGCCGGCCATGGTGATCTCGTACGGACTCATCGCCCCGTCGCCGACGATGATCAGCTTGTAGTCCGGCCCATAGGTCCGCAGCACCTGCCAGGTCGGAATGACCTCTTCATGGCGCCGCCGGTTGTTCTTCCACACCCGCTCGTAAGGGCAGTTGTGAAAGTAATAATATTCCAGATGTTTGAACTCCGACCGCACGGCTGAAAAAAGTTCCTCGGTCAGCTTAACATGGTCGTCCATCGACCCGCCGATATCGAACAGCATCAGCACCTTCACGGTATTGTGCCGTTCGGGCACCATCTTCAGGTCCAGCGATCCCGCGTTTTTCGCCGTCGCCAGAATCGTATCCGGCAAATCCAGCTCCGTCGCCGCCCCTTGCCGGGCGAACCGGCGCAACCGGCGCAACGCCAGCTTCATTCCGCGCGTGCCCAGTTCGACGGTGTCGTCCAGATCGCGATATTCCCGCTTGTCCCATACCTTCACCGCGGTCCGGTTGCGCGATTTGTCCTGCCCGATCCGCACGCCCTCGGGGTTCGCACCGTACGCGCCAAAGGGAGACGTTCCCGCCGTCCCGATCCATTTCGACCCACCCTGGTGGCGGGATTTCTGCTCATCCAGCAGTTCCTGCAAGCGCTTCATCAGCGCCTCGAACCCGCCAAGCGCCTGGATTTTCGCCATCTCCTCCGGCGTGAGCATCTTCTCGGCCAGCTTGCGCAGCCATTCCTCCGGCAGGTCCTGGACCTTCACGCCCTCCGGCAGTTCCAGCCCCTTGAAGCACGCACCGAACACCCGGTCGAACTTGTCCAGGTGCCGCTCGTCCTTCACCAGGGTCGCGCGCGCCAGATAGTAGAAGTCCTCGACGCTGTATTCCGCGACGCCAGCCCGCATCGCCCCCATCAAGGTCAGGTATTCGGTGATCGAAGCCGGCAGCCCCGCCGAACGCAGCCCAAGCACCAAATGCGAGAACATCAGGTCCCCCGTCGCGCCAGAAACGCCAACCGCTCGAACAGATGCACGTCCTGCTCATTCTTCAGCAGTGCCCCGTGCAACGGCGGAATGACGACCTGCTTTTCGTTGCTCCGCAGCGCGTCCGGCGGCAGGTCCTCGACCATCAGCAGTTTCAGCCAGTCCAGCAGTTCGGAGGTTGCCGGCTTTTTCTTCAGCCCCGGCACCTCGCGAATCTGGAAAAATACGTTCAGCGCTTCCCGAGCCAAATCCTTGCGGATGTCGGGATAGTGCGACTGGACGATCTTTTCCATCGTTTCACGGTCGGGAAACCGGATGTAGTGGAAGAAGCAGCGGCGCAGGAACGCGTCCGGCAGTTCCTTCTCGTTGTTCGATGTGATGATCACCACCGGCCGCGTCTTCGCGACCACGTTTTCCCGCGTTTCGTAGACGAAGAACCGCATGCGGTCCAATTCCAGCAGCAGATCGTTCGGGAATTCGATGTCCGCCTTGTCGATCTCGTCGATCAGCACCACCACCTGCCGGTCCGCCGCGAAAGCGTCCCACAGCTTGCCGCGCACGATGTAATTCCCGATATCGCGCACCCGCTCATCGCCCAGTTGCCCGTCGCGCAGCCGGGACACCGCGTCGTACTCGTACAGCCCCTGCTGAGCCTTGGTCGTCGATTTGATGTGCCACTCGATCAGCGGCATGCCCAGCGCTTCGGCGACTTCGTGCGCCAGCACGGTCTTGCCGGTCCCCGGCTCGCCCTTGACCAGCAAAGGCCGCTGCAATGTCACGGCCGCGTTCACCGCGACCTCCAGATCGCGGGAGGCGATATAACGTTCGGTGCTCTTGAAGCCGGCCACGCGGGGGATCCTTGTATTGCGTTCCCGCGATTGTCGGGCGAAAGCCCCTGTCAGGCAAGAACCCCGGCTATCTCGGCCGCCGTCGGAAAGCGCCCCGTGGCCTTCTTGGAGTATGCCAGTCGCCCGTCGACGACGATTTCGAACACGCCGCCACCCGATCGCCGCAGGCTGACGTCGGCATGGGGCACAACCGAAAGCAACTGGTCACGGGCCGCACGGGCGCGTGGTTCATAGCCTCACATGCCGCAGTATTCGATCTCTATGCGCACGAGACGTCACCTCTCCATCATGGGAAAGAGCTTGGCATCCCGGGGCCGATTGGGCAAGGAAAGACCACCATCACCGACCAGGCACCCATGACCGACTCACGCATCGTTCCCGTCATCCTGTCCGGGGGGTCCGGCACCCGCCTCTGGCCCGTGTCCCGGGAGAGTTTTCCCAAACAGCTCTGGCCGCTGGTGTCCGAACGCACCATGATCCAGGAAACGGCCTTGCGTGCCGCCGGCCCCGGCTTCGCTCCGCCGATCGTGGTCTGCAACCAGGAACACCGCTTCCTTATCGCCGAGCAGCTGCGCGCCGCCGGCATTCAGGGCGCGCGTATCATGCTGGAGCCTGTGGGCCGCAACTCCGCCCCAGCCATCGCCGCCGCCGCTGTGCTGGTCGCGCAGGAAGACCCCGACGCCGTCCTGTGGATGATGGCCGCCGACGCCGCCATCGCCGACCTCCCTGCACTGTTGAAAGCGCTCGAAAGCGCCGCGATCGCCGCGCGCGCCGGCCGTGTCGTCACATTCGGCATGCGCCCGACGGCGCCGGAAACCGGCTACGGCTACATCGAACAGGGAGAACCGCTCCCCGATGCCGAGGGTGTGTACGCAGTCGCCCGCTTCCTCGAAAAACCCAATCCGGAGACTGCGGCCGCCCTTGTCGCCGGCGGCAAGCATTTCTGGAACTCCGGCATGTTCGTCTTCACCGCCCGCACCCTGATCGAGGAGTTGGAACGCCACGCCCCCGACGTGCTGCCCGCGGTCCGCCGGTCGGTCGCCGACAGTGTCAACGACCTCGACTTCATGCGCCTCGGCGTCGACGCCTTCAAATCCTGCCCCTCCATCAGCCTCGACTACGCCGTCGCCGAACGCACACACCGCGCCGCCGTCGTACCCGCCGCCATCGGCTGGTCGGACGTCGGCAGTTGGAGCGCTTTGTGGGAACTCGGCGCCAAGGACGAAGCCGGAAACGTGTCCCTCGGCGATGTGATCCTTGAGGACGCAAAAGACTGCTACGTCCGCACCGACAACAAACTCGCCGCCGTGCTGGGCCTGAAGGACGTCGTCCTCGTGGCGACCGACGATGTCGTCCTCGCCATGCACCGGGACCGTGCCCAGGACGTCAAAAAAATCGTCGACCGCCTCAAGGCCGCCGGCCGGACCGAGGCCACCACCCATAACCGCGGCCATCGCCCCTGGGGCTTCTACGAAAGCCTGATCCAGGGCGAGCGCTTCCAGGTCAAACGCATCGTCGTCCACCCCGGCCGGCAGTTGTCGTTGCAAAGCCACTATCATCGCGCCGAACACTGGGTGGTGGTGAACGGCACCGCCGTCGTCACCCGCGATTCGGAAAAAATGATCCTCCGCGAAAACGAAAGCGTCTACCTCCCGCTCGGCTGCGTCCACCGGCTCGAAAACCCCGGCCGCATCCCGCTTGTGCTGATCGAAGTCCAGGCCGGCTCCTACCTCGGGGAGGACGACATCGTCCGCTACGAGGACACCTATGGGCGCGTCTGACGCCCGTCACCGTCACAGTCGGGCTCGACAGTTGTGCAATTGCCCGTCGTCGTCCTGGCCCGGCACGGTCCGGGCCAGGACGGAGAGGGGGCAGGGCTGCGACATCGTCGGCCAAAGCAGCGAAGAATCATTCCGCCGATCTGTGAATCCGGCAGGACTTGACCAGACCGTCTACCCGCTTGACCCATCCCAGGCGGATCGCTCCATCCGATGACCGCCGCTCTCGCCATCCTCATCGTCGGCGCCTACGGCACATTCGGCGGCCGTATCGTCGAACTGCTGGAATCCGACGCCCGCCTGACCCTCATCGTCGCCGGCCGATCCGTCACGAAAGCGCATGATTACTGCCAGACCCGAGGCCGCACCGAGGCGCGGCTGGTCCCCGCCCAGTTCGACCGGAGGGGCGACGTTGCCGCGCAACTCGCGGTCCATCGGCCCGACGTTCTGATCGATGCCAGCGGTCCGTTCCAGGCTTACGGCGCCGCGCCCCATGCGGTGGTGGAAGCCTGCATCGCCTTCGGAGTGCATTATATCGACCTCGCCGACGGCTCCGATTTCGTCGCCGGGATCGACCGGTTCGATGCCGCGGCGAAAGCCGCCGGTGTTTTCGTGCTGTCCGGCGCTTCGAGTTTCCCGGTTCTGACCGCCGCCGTTGTCCGCCGCCTGTCCGACGGCATGGCCACGATCGAGCACATCGAAGGCGGTATCGCCCCATCCCCCTTCGCCGGTGTCGGTCTGAACGTGATCCGCGCGATCGCCGGCTACGCGGGCCAGCCGGTTCCGCTGCGCGCCAACGGCGCCACCCGGCAAGGATATCCCTTCGCCGAACAGATACGCTTCACCATCGCCCCGCCCGGGCGCGTGCCCCTGCGCAACGCCCTCTTTTCCCTGGTCGACGTCCCCGATCTCCGCACCCTGCAAACGCTCTGGCCCGATGCCAAAACCATCTGGATGGGCGCCGCGCCGGTGCCCGAGGTGCTGCACCGTGCCCTGATCGGCCTCGCTTGGCTGGTGCGCCTGAGAATCCTTCCCAGCCTGTCGCCCTTCGCGGGAATCATGCACGCCGCGACCAACGTACTGCGTTGGGGGGAGCATCGCGGCGGCATGTTCGTCGATGTCGCCGGCACCGACGCCGCTGGCCGGCCCCTCCGCCGCACTTGGCATCTCCTGGCCGAGGGCCATCATGGCCCGCTGATCCCCTCGATGGCGGTCCAGGCCCTGGTTCGCCGCATGCTTGCCGGCAAGCCGGCGCCAGATCCGCCGCCCGCGATCTGGAACTGGCGGACTACGAGGCGTTGTTCTCTCAGCGCACGATATACCCGGGCGTCCGCACCCACGCGGCGCCCGAACCGCTCTATGCAAAAATCCTGGACACGGCCTGGGAGGCCTTACCCGCCGAAATCCAGGCCATGCATGGCGGCTCCCCCCCGCCAATCGAGTTTTCGCCGCGGCACGATGGGGACCCGATGCCGCTGCCCTCACCCCGCCAAGCCACCGGCCGCGCCCGCGTCGCGCGAGGCACAACCCTCCTCGCACGCCTTGCCGCCGCTGCCTTCGGCTTCCCCGCCGCGTCCGAAGACACGCCCGTCACCGTGCAATTCGACTGCGCCGCCGGGGCCGAAACCTGGACCCGGGACTTCGCCGGCCAACGCTTCGTCAGCCGGCAATATGCCGGCACCGGCCGTTGGGACCGGTTGTTATGCGAACGCTTCGGCCCGCTGACCTTCGCCATGGCCGTGATCGTCGCGGATGGCCGACTGTCGTTGGCGCTGCGGGGCTGGAAGGCCTTCGGGATACCCCTGCCGCGATTCCTGAGCCCGTGGTCCGAGGCCCATGAAACCGTCGAGGCAGGAAAGTTCCACTTCAACGTCGCGATCGGCCATTGGGCGACAGGGCCTATCGTGCGGTATCAGGGCTGGCTCGAACCCCGACAATAGGCTGGCAGCCAATCCACGTTCGTTGCGGCCTCGTGAATCGCGATCTCCGCATTCAGATGCCGGCCATGGAATAAGGCCATCACGAACGTGGCCGTCAGCACCATCGGGCGCAAACGCAACACCGCCGGCGCCCCGGCCAGCCGCACCATGCCCATCGCACCGGCCAGCCCGATCGCCCCGCCCAGCAGAACTTCCGGCCCCGAGTGCTCATGCAGTCCGATGCGCGTCAGACCGATAACAATGCCGGCAAGGATCGCGCACGCCAGCACGACCTTGTGTCTGCCGCGGTAGATTGCCCCGAGCCCGCCGCACAGAACCGTCGCCGCGGCGGCATGACCGCTCGGGCTATGCAGGTCGACCGCACCGAATACGGGAGTGCAGCCGAGGAAAATCAGCTTCAACGCCAGCATGACGGAAAATGTCGCGCCAATACTGACCAGCCAGGCGCCGGCGCCGCGCCGCCACCCCTGGCAGACCAGCACCAGTGCCACCGCCAGCACCAGCGGCAGAACGACGGCCTGATCGGCGAAGTCGGTCAGGAACTTCAACGGTTCGGCAAAGCCCAAGGTCGATCCGACCGGTCCGCCGCCTCGAACGCCGCGATAGTGTCATCGTTCGCCAGAGTGAGACCGATATCGTCCAAACCCTCCAACAGACAGCGCTTGCGGAACGGATCGACTGCAAATTCATAGACGCTGTTGGCAGCCCGGACTTGCTGGTTCGGCAAATCGACGGTGATGTCGGCGCCCGCCGCCGCCGCCGCGCGCAATTCGGCGCAACGATCTTCTGGCAGCACGACGGTCAGCAGCCCGTTCTTCCCGGCATTGCCGGCGAAGATATCGCCAAACCCCGGCGCGATGACACAGCGGATGCCGGCATCGCCCAGCGCGTAAACCGCCCCTTCGCGGGAGGAGCCACAACCGAAATTCGCCCCAGCCACCAGAATTTCGGGATTGCCGCGCGGTGCCAGCGGAAAGTTCGGGTTCGCCTGCCGGACGTCGAAGAACAGAAAATTGTTGTAACCATCGGCTCGCGACCGCCGCAGAAAGCGGGCGGGGATGATCTGGTCGGTGTCGATGTTCGGCTGGTCCAACGCCGCGGCGCGGCCGGACACGACCGTGAACGGCTTCATACGCCGACCCTCCGCACATCGGCGATCGCCCCGACAACCGCCCCCGCCGCGGCCATTGCCGGAGACATCAGATGCGTGCGCGACCCCAAGCCCTGCCGGCCGACGAAATTCCGGTTCGACGTCGCCGCGCACCGCTCCCCCGCCGGCACGTAATCGCCGTTCATGCCGGTGCAGGACGAACAGCCGGGCTCGCCCCAGGTCAGACCCGCTTCCGTGAAGATCCGCGCGAGGCCTTCTGCCTCCGCCTGCTTCTTGATCGGCACCGAACCCGGAACCACCAGCCCGGGCACGACGGCCCGCCGCCCCCGCAGGACCGAGGCCGCGGCGCGCAGGTCCTCGATCCGTCCGTTCGTGCAGGTGCCGATGAACACGCGGTCCAGCTTGGTGCCCTCCATCGGCTGCCCCGCCGTCAGCCCCATATACGCCAGCATCGCGGGATCGGCATCGGCGGGGATGGGCGTGGTCACCGGCAGCGCGGTGTCGAGCGAATTGCCCCAGGTCACCGTCGGTGCGATCGCAGCCGCATCGAACGAAAATTCAGCATCGAACGCCGCGTCGTCATCGCTCGGCAACGCCCGCCAGGCGGCAACCGCCTGATCCCACAAGGCACCCTTGGGCGCGTACGCCCGGCCGTGCAGGTAGGAAAACGTGGTATCGTCGGGCGCGACCATGCCGGTCCGGCTGCCAGCCTCGATCGTCATGTTGCACAGCGTCATCCGACCTTCCATCGTCAGCGCCCGGATCGCGCTACCGGCATATTCGATCGCGTACCCCACCGCGCCGGCCGCACCGATCCGCCCGATGATCGCCAGGATCACGTCCTTCGCCGACACATGGGGGCCGAGCGTGCCGTCCACCCGGATCCGCATGCTCCGGGGTCTGCGTTGCCACAAGGTCTGGGTCGCCAGGACATGCGCGACTTCCGAGGCACCGATGCCGATCGACAGCGTCCCGAACGCCCCATGCGTCGCGGTATGGGAATCGCCGCAGACCAAGGTCAGGCCGGGCAGGGTGATCCCCTGCTCCGGACCGACCACGTGAACGATCCCTTGTCTGGGATCGTCGATCCCCATGACATCGAACCCGTAGCGGCGTCCGTTTTCCGCCAGCCCCGCCACCAGCGCCGCGCCATCGGGATCGGCGATCGGCAGCGACCGAGCGTGCGAGGGGACGTAGTGGTCCGCGACCCCGAACGTCAGATCGGGCCGGCGCAGTGTGCGGCCGGCGTGTCGCAGCATGCCGAACCCGTGGAAACCGCCGTCATGCACAAGATGCCGGTCGATCCACAGCAGCGCCGTGCCGTCGTCGCGGGTCAAGATGGCATGCGACCGCCAAATCCGGTCGAAGAGTGTGTCTGGCATGCCCCGAACGTCCCGCGTCCGGCACCGGCTGGCAAGAGGGCGGAGATCGGACTGGGGGCGATGCGAATCGAGAAGGGAATGCTAAGCAACATCGTCGATCATGCTGACTTGGCGAGGTTACGGGCGTCACGATCGGCAAGTCCGTCGCATCCACGGGTTGTTCCGAGTCCGTCGACCCGGGCGGCATCCAAAAAATTGCGTGAATTCAACATGTATGCACACATGATTGGTTGACATGGGCTGGCCTCTGTTTAGGCTGGATAATGCGCATGACGCGCGTCCATAAGTGGCGCGCACGGTGATGGTCCCCGTGCGGGGGCCGGGGAGCATGGGACGATGAGGCGGAGACGGAATCGGGGCCTGGTGATGCGCGGGTCCGTCCTGGGCGTGACCGCGTGCCTGATAGCGACATCGCTGCCAAAAGCCGCGGAACCGATCGTGCCGCAGGGCTCGCCGCTGCCGCGTATCCTGCCGCCGTCCTTGCCGTCCGCCGCGCCTGGACGCGAACTGCCGTTGCTGCCGCCCCCGGGAACCGAGGTGCCGGACCGTCCGGTCAAGGTCACTGCCGTCTCGATCGAGGGTTCCACGGTCTACCCCGCCCGCGACCTCGCGCAGTTCACGGCCGGCCTGATCGGGCCAACCACGCCGCTGCCGAAGGTAGACGCCGCGCGGCAGGCCATCCTGCAACACTACCGCAGCGCCGGGTTCGTGCTCACAACCGTTTCGGTCAAGCTCGACGCGACCGGCAATCTGCGGTTCATCGTCACCGAAGGCCGCATCGTCGCCGTTAAGCTGGATGGCGACATCGGACCGGCCGGCGTGCAGGTCCTGCGCTTCCTCAACCGCCTGACCGAGACCGCACCGATCGATGCCCTGACGATGGAGCGCTATCTGCTGCTCGCCCAGGATGTCCCTGGCGTGACCGTGCGGGCCGTGCTGCAACCGTCCGAAGGCCAGCCGGGCCAATTGACCTTGGTCGCACAGGTCAGCCGCAAGCCCATAGGCGGGTCCTTCTCGGCCGACAACCGCGCCTTCAACGGCACCGGCCCGAACGAATTCCTTGGCGTATTCGACCTCAACAGCTTCACCTCATTTGGTGAACGCACTGAATTTTCTTACTATCACACCTTCCCCAACAGCCAGAACTTCGGCCAGATATCGGAAGAATTCTTCGTCGGTTCGTCCGGTCTCAAGATCAAGATCTACGGCGGCTACGGACAGGTGAATCCCACTGGCGCCCTGGCCTCCACCGGCTACCAGGGCACCACCACGGTCTTCGGCACCCAGGTGACCTACCCCCTGATCCGCACCCGGCAACAGACGCTCAACATATATGGTGTGTTCGACGGCCTGGAATCCCGGATCGACAGCGGCACGCCCACAACGCGCGCCAGCTTCGACTCCCTCCGTGTCGCCCGCATCGGCGCGGATTACGTCCGCTCCGACACCCTGCTCGGCGACACCCGCACCGCACTGAACGCCGCCTCGATCCGCTTCTCCCAGGGATTGCAGATCCTCGGCGCCTCCTCCACCGGGACCGCCGCCAGCTCGCCCCGGCAGCACGAACAGATCAACTTCACCAAGGTCAATTTCGAAGTCAGCCGCACCCAGACCCTCTTCTCCCCGTGGGAGGGCGCCAGCGTCGCGCTCATGGGACTGGTCACCGGTCAGTGGACCAACGACGTCCTGCCGCCCGCCGAGCAATTCTACCTCGGCGGAAACCGCTTTACCCGGGGCTACTATTCCGGCCAGGTGCCGGGCGACAAGGCGCTGGCCGCGACCGTCGAACTCCAGCTCAACACCGGGTTCAGCGCACCCTTCCTCCGCGATGACGGCGACGTGCCCACCCAGTTCTATGCCTTCTACGACTGGGGCGAGACCTGGCAGAACCAGGCCACCGATCTCGCAGTGCGCGTCGCATCGGCGGGGGGTGGCGCTCGTGTGCAATTGACGTCTAATCTCGAAATAGACGTCGAGGGCTTGGCTCGTCTAAATCTTTACCCAACCACGGCAGGGAAGACGAGCCCGAGCGTATCGCCGTTGCACGATTTGGGACTGTAACGGCGCGTCCTGGGACATTTCTGAACCGAACGGCGCGCGCGATCTCTGGGGGTTTCCAATGGCCAAGGCGCCGCGGCGCCACGGTACGATGAAAGTGCTCGGCATCGCCCGGCGCAATCGACCGGCACTGATGATGAGCACCGCGCTTCAGGCAGCGGCCATCGTGGTGGTCTCGCTCCCGGCTGTTGCACAACCCGCGCCGAACGCGCGCCCCACCGGCGGCACCGTCGTCGGCGGCGCGGCAACGATTTCCAACACCGCCACCACGACGACCATCAATCAGACGACCCCGCGCACCGCCATCGACTGGCAGAGCTTCAACGTCGGCAGCCAGCAGACGGTGACCTTCAACCAGCCGAACGCGAGCGCCATCGCGCTCAACCGGGTCGTTGGCCCCGACCCATCCCAGATCGCCGGCACGATCAACGCCAACGGCCAGATCATCATCCAGAATCAGTCTGGGGTCATGTTCTACCAGGGCGCCCAGGTGAACACGAACGGGCTGCTGGTCACCGCCGTCGGCATCACCAACCAAAACTTCATGGCCGGCAACCTGGTGCTCGACCAGCCGGCCAACCCCAATGCCCGCGTGGTCAATCAGGGCACCCTCACCGTCCGGGGTGCCGGCCTCGCCGCGCTGGTGGCGCCCTCGGTGGCCAATTCCGGCACCATCAGTGCCAATCTCGGTAACGTGGTGCTGGCCGGCGCCCAAGCCGTCACGCTCGATATGTACGGTGACGGCCTGGTCTCGGTCGACATCACCAAGCAGGTCCAGCAGGCCCCGAACGGCGCCCAGGCACTGGTCACCAATACCGGTTCGATCCGCGCCAACGGCGGCCATATCGCCGCCGATACCGTGGGCAACAGAACCGGCACGGTCTCCATCGCCGGCGTCGGCGGCGATATCGAGATCGTTGGGCAATTGAGCGCCCAGGGCCTCGCCGCAAACACCGCCGGCGGGGCGATCGTCGCCAACACGACCGGCAATGTGGCCGTACAAAGCACTGCCCGCATCAACGCCTCCGGTCAGTCCGGTGGCGGCACCGTCGCGATCGGTACCACGCTGACGCGTGCCCGCGGCGGCCCGACCGTGACCGGCCAGCCCACGGCGAAATCGGTCACCGTGGCAGCGGGCGCGACCATCGCCGCAAGCGCGACCGGCACCGGCAATGGCGGGATCGTCACCGTCCTGTCGACGAATACGACGACCGTCGCCGGCAGCATCATCGCGCAAGGTGGCCCGAACGGCGGCAATGGCGGCTTCGTCGAGACTTCGGGCGACTCGCTCGGCGTATCCTCGGCAGCGAGCATCAGCGTCAACGCCTTGTCCGCCGGAGGCCGAGCGGGCACCTGGCTGCTCGATCCGCGCGACCTCGATGTGGTCAGCGGTTCGACCGACAAACAGGTCAGCAACAGCGGCGGCAATCCCGACACGATCACGTCAACCGGCGGCAGCGCGCAGATCAGCGACAGCACGATCAACACCGCCTTGAACGGTGGCAGCGATGTCGTACTGGTCACCGGCGCGGGCGCCGGCACCGGTTTGATCACTGTCGATGCTGGCGCTGCCATCAGTTGGACGACGACGAACAACCTGACGTTGAACGCGGCCGCGGGTATCCAGATCGACGGGAATATCTCGGGCAGCAACACCGGATCGTCGCTGACCCTTTTGGCCGGAACCGCCGGCGTGACCCAGGCCGGCGGCAGCGCGATCACCGTTGGCAGCCTGGCAGTCACCGCGACCAAGGCTGTCTCGCTGACCGGCAGCAACGCGATCGGCACGATCGCGGGAACGATATCGAACAGCGGTTCGGTTTTTGCGTTCAACAACACGGCGACCAACCTGATCGTTGGCACCGCCGGCGGCGTGACCGGCATCACGACCAACAACGGCAACGTCACGCTGACGACGACGACGTCCGGCAATATCGACATCAACAATACCGTCGGTGCGGGCACCGGCACGCTGGCGATCACCGCGGCCGGGACGGTCGGGCAGACCGCCACCATCGCGGCCGCCGGGTTGGCGGTCACCGGCAGCAACGGGTCGGTCACCCTGAACGCGGCGAACGCGGTTGGAACCGTGGCCGCGTCGCTGACCCATGCCGGCGATGCCTTCACGTTCAACAACACCGCGAACAGTCTGAAGGTCGACACCGTCGGCGGTGTGACCGGCATCGTCACCAACGGCGGCACGGTCTCGCTGACGACCACAACGTCCGGCGACATCACCCTGAACC
>CAIRCM010000187.1 GCA_903877125.1 uncultured Acetobacteraceae bacterium
AGCGGATCGAAGCCGGACTGAGCGAGGGCGGCGAGCTGCATCTTTCCGTCGCGATCGGTGAAGAAGGTGAACATGAAGAACGACAGCCAATCCGGTGTGCGTTCGTTGAAGGCGCCGAGCATGCGGGGGCTGTCTTCGGAGCCGGAGCGGCGGCGGAGGAGGTCTTCGGCTTCTTCGCGTCCGTCTCGGCCGAAGTATTTTTGCAGGAGGTAGACCATCGCCCAGAGATGGCGGCCCTCTTCGACGTTCACCTGGAAGAGGTTGCGGAGGTCGTAGAGCGATGGCGCGGTGGCGCCGAGGTGGCGTTGCTGCTCGACCGACGCGGGTTCGGTATCGCCTTGGATCACGAGCAGGCGGCGCAGCATGGATCGGTATTCGCCTGGGACTTCCTGCCAGGCGGGTTCTCCCTTATGGGCGCCGAACGGGATGGTACGGGCTTCGACTTTGGGGGCGAGGAGTACGCCCCATTTGTATTCGGGCATTTTGACGAAGCCGAACTTGGCCCAGCCTTCGCTGCCCACGCCGATGGCGGTGCGGAGGTAGACCAAGGCGTCCTGGAATCCCTCGGGCCCCATGGATTTCCACCAGTCGATATAGCCGGGGTGCCAGACCTCCAATGCTTTGCGCACCCGCAAATCCTGGTTCAGGCCGACGTTATTGGGGATCAGGCCGTCGTAGTCGACGGTTGTGGCCTCGGACATCAGAACGATCCTTCGGGTTGGAGGCTGCGGGCAAACGCGGCGATCGTCGCCAGGGTTTCAGCCGGTGCTTCGAGATGGGGGGAATGGCGGGCGCCGGCGATCAAGCGCGTATCAGCGGGTGCGTGCCGTTCGAGCACGCGGAGTTGTTCGTCGGTGCCGTAGGGGTCATCGGTACCTTGTAGGGCGCAGATTGGTACCCTGATAGCTTCCAGATATCCGGTGATATCGAACTGCCGGAAGCGCGGGTCCAGCCAGGCGCCGTTCCAGCCATGGAAGGCGCCATCGACGTCGGTGTGATAGCGGGCCAGGCGGGCGCGCAGATCGCCGGTTTCGTAGGTTTCCTTGATTTGGCGGATGGCGGCGATATTCAGATTTTCGACGAAGAAATGCGCGGCCATCATGGCGATGCCCAGCAAACGGGGGTCCTGGGTAGCGCCGGCGTGGATGGCGGCGATGGAGCCTCCGTCGGAATGGCCGACCAGGATCGCTTGCCGGATGCCGGCTTTGTCCAGGACCTCCGGCAGGACCTCGATGGCCTCTTCGTGCATGTAGGTCATTGGTCTTGGGAGGGCGATCGGGTCCGAACCGCCATAGCCAAAGCGGGAATAGGCGAAGAGGCCGAAGCCCGTTGCGGCCTGCAAAGCGGTGGGAAAATCACGCCACAGTTTGATACAGCCCAGGCCCTCATGCAGCAGCACCAGCGTCGGCGCCCGATCCGGCGACGGACCCCACCAAGCGGTTTCGACGCGTCCGCGTGTGAGCGAGAGCTCGTTCATGATACCCGAAGCCGGAAGCGTTGGATCTTTCCGGTCGCCGTCTTCGGCAGATTGTCCACGAACTCGATCCAGCGGGGGTATTTCCAAACGCCGATGCGGTCTTTTACGTGCGACTTGAGCAACTCCGCCAAGGCGTCACGGTCGGTATCGTCATCGCGCAGGATGACGAAGGCTCTGGGTTTGGTGAGACCGTCCCGGTCTTCATGTCCGACCACGGCGGCTTCCAGCACGGCGGGATGGGATATCAGGGCCTCCTCGACCTCGAACGGCGAGACCCAGATGCCGCTGACCTTCAGCATCTCGTCGCTTCGGCCTTGGTAGCGATAGTAGCCGTCGGCATCACGGATGTAGGTATCGCCGGTATGGGTCCATTCGCCTTGGAAAGTGGCGCGGGTTTTGGCGCGAAGGTTCCAGTAGCCGTCGGCGGCGGAGGCACCTTTGACCACGAGTTCGCCCGCTTCGCCGTTGGGCACCGGGCGTCCATGTTCGTCCAGCACCACCGCCTCGTAGCCCGGAACCGGCTTGCCGCTGGTACCATAGCGAATGTCGTCAGGCCGGTTGCTGATGAAGATATGGAGCATCTCGGTCGATCCGATCCCGTCGAGGATGTCGGTGCCAACCATCGATTTCCAGCGATGTCCGATATCGGCGGGCAAAGCCTCCCCGGCGGAGATGCAGCGGCGTAAGCGGTCCGAACCCGCGCCAGGGCCGATCAGCGGATTGGCGAGAAGACCGGCGTAGAGCGTAGGTACACCGCCAAATATCGTGGGCCGATGCTGGCGCATGGTTTCCAGCACCGCATCGGGCGTCGGACGGCCTGGCAGGAAGACGGTGGAGGCACCGACCGACATCGGAAAGGTCATGGCATTGCCCAGACCATAGGCATGAAACGCCTTGGCCGCCGAGAACATCACATCGTCCGGACGAATACCAAGAACCTGCATGCCGTACGTTTCCGCGGTGAAGCGTAAACTGGCATGGACATGGCGGACCCCCTTCGGCGCCCCGGTCGAACCGGAGGAGTAGAGCCAAAAGGCGACTTCATCGGCTGAGGCTTCAGCGAGCGGGGTATCGTCGGAGCCGGTCGCGAGGAATGCGGCGATGTCGGATATCGTTTCGACGCCAGAGACCCTGGGCAAGCCATCCCGCAACGCTTCCGACACCACCACCGCGGCGGCCCGGCTGTCGCGCAGGATGTACTCCATCGTATCGGCGGTCAGCAGCGTGTTGATCGGCACCGGCACCACGCCGGCTCGGAGGGCGCCCCAGAAGGCGATCGGGAAATCGATGGTGTCCAGCATCGCCAGAACGATGCGTTGTTCCCGCCTGATACCGGCGGCCCGCAATGCAGCGGCAAACCGTTTGGTTTGGCGTGCCAGATCGCTGTACGTAATCGTGCGCGAGGGATCGGTAAAAGCGATGCGATCGCCTTGGCCGTCCCGCACATGGCGGTCGAGGAACCAATCCACCGCGTTGCCGTCCTGGGACATTATTGTTTCCTCCATTGCGTCGCAGCCCCCTATGACATGATTGGGGTAGCTGACGAAACGTGAAAACTGACTATCCACCTAGAGGGTCGTCCGATCAGTCGCGATCCGTGAGCACCGCTTTACGTAACCGGTGACGCGCAAGAACGCCGCGCAATATCTCATCGAATAACCCCAGTGGCAGCATGCCGTAGCTGTCCGCCGATGTCCTTGGGATATCCCGGAGGTCGAAGCCGGGCCAAATGAAACGGTTGATCTCATCGAGCACTACCCATTGCCGTAACGCATCGAGACCGAGGGATCGCTTGACGTCGTCGGGCAGTTCAATCGCGCCCGCGGGGTCGTTGGGCGCGGTATGGGTAATGGGGACCACACCAACACGTACGCCGCCCATTTCGCCGGCTTTCACGGTCAGGACGATGACAGCGGGGCGGTCCTTTTGTCCCTCAGTTCGACCAGCCGCTTGTTCGTGGCTCCAGAGGAAGGCGTGCCTGATGACAAGACCTCGAACCGGGCTCGGGGGCATCACTCAACGCCCTGGCCATACCTACCCAGGGAATCTTCCAGTGCGGCGACAATGTCATTGGGCAATTTCCCGGTTCGGAAGACTTCGACCTCCCGGTTGACGAGATGCCGGTAATGTTCGAGTTCTTGGCGGGAGAGGAAACCGCCAACCAATATCCCGGCATCATGGACTTCGACGACATGCGCACTGGGAACGAGACGCCGGACAACGTCGGGGGTGACGTCGGCGGCTTCGATCGTCGCAAGCGATAGGTCGGACACTGCATTCTCCTTTCGGCCAGTTCACCTATGCGTCCAAGGTACGGGATTCAAGCAAAAGCGCGAATGCCGCGACATTGACGCCAATTGGGCTGTAGACCGCTGTCGGATGCGGATTATAGCATCCGGTCACCAGGCTGGAGACAGATCATGAAACTGAAAAAGGGTTACAAGCAGCTTCTCGCCGAGGCGAATATCGAGATTCAGACCTATACGCCGGAGGAAGCGATGAAGCTGACCGGCCAGCCCGACGTGTTATTCGTCGATCTGCGCGATCCCCGGGAGCTGGATCGGGAGGGCAAAATGCCTGGCGCCTTTCCCTGCACGCGCGGGATGCTCGAATTCTGGATCGATCCGGACAGCCCTTACCACAAGCCGGTTTTCGCCGAACCGAAGCAGTTCCTCTTCTTCTGCGCCGGTGGCTGGCGCTCAGCCCTGGCCGCCAAGACAGCGCGAGACATGGGACTGGAGAACGTCGCGCATATCGAGGGCGGCTTCGGCGCGTGGAAGAAAGCTGGCGGACCGGTGGAGGCACCCAAACCTCGCGCCTGAGGTCAAGCGGACCAGTGACCCTGTTTCAACAGGGTCCCAGGTATCCAAACGCGATTGACCCTCCATCGCAGGCCGGTGAATTCCATCTCGGCCCGAACTGTATCTGCTCGCCCGCCGACGTTCACATCAACGACAAACCGGTCCGGACGGCTGAAGAAGGCCCAGGTGATGGATGCATTGTCGTCCGCATGCGACGCAGGCATCGTCATCCCAGCGATTTTCTCCGGCGTGAATTCCCGGTCGACTGAGCTGCTGGTGACTCCGCGGACAAAGGATGCGCCGAAGGCCGGCAAACGGCTGGTGTCGGCCGGACCACTTGGCTCGTCGAGCACGAGATCGCAGATATCCTCTTTAATGCCTTCCCTGACCGCGGGCCAGTTCACCAGCCTGGTCAGCGCCGGGGCGTCGCCATTGCGCACTGCACACTGGATTTCATAGACGGTGACAAAGGGGTAGGCGGCGTAGACCGCACCCGTAACCGCAAGCGCCGATATGACGAGTCGTTTTCCGCGCATGACGTAACTCCGCCCGATAGCCGGTTTACCGTGACCCAATCGCGAACACGGTAGACCAAACATCACATTTAGAATGGGTTCGGTCGTTAACAAGAGCGTGATGACGTACTGCTAAACGTAAAGAAGCGTTGCAATGGGCTTAGAAGGCCGAGTGCTCGGTGTTGAATACCAGGATCCGACTGTCTTTTGTCAGTCCCAACAACGCACGGGTATGCATGTTCCGCGCGGCCAGGATACATCCGGACAATCCAGCCACGCCGGATTCACCAGCGAAGATATTTTGATTCATAAGCAAACGAACAGTTTCCACCGCTGATTCGTCCGGGATAGACATGAACGCCACAGCCGCGCGTTCGAGTTCCTGCCAGGCCAGAAGGCTCGGTTCACCGCAGGCCAATCCGGCCATGACGGTGTCCAGATCGCCAGGGATCGCAGTGAGGGCACCAGCCCGGGCGCTCGCCAGCAGGCAGGCTGCCCGATCGGGTTCCACCACGATGAGCTTTGGCACTGGCGTAAACCGGGCCCGCAGATGCGCCGACACGGCGGCGGCGGCCCCGCCGACCCCTCCTTGAACGAAGACATGGGTGGGTGGTGGGCCCTCCCACTGGTCCGCCGCCTCATCGGCCATGATGCGATACCCCTGCATGATCGCGCGTGGCACTTCGGTGTAACCGGGCCAGGAAGTGTCGGAGGCGATCGACCAACCGTTTGCGCTTGCTTGTTCCGAGCAGGTCCGTACGGCGTCGTCATAGGTACCGGGCACACGCTGGATGTCGGCGCCGAAGGCGGCGATCGCGTCGATCCGCCACTGGGCAACCTGTTCATGGACGAAAATGACGCAGCGACAGCCGAAGCGACGAGCGCCCCAGGCTACCGAACGGCCGTGGTTGCCATCGGTGGCGCATGTCACGGTGATCGGACCGGCTGACCGTGCCTGGGCATCGCGCACCAGATTGACGACGGCATAGGCGCCGCCGAGTGATTTGAAGCTGCCGAGGCCGAAGCGTGTTGCCTCGTCTTTCATGAGGATCGTCGCGACACCGGCATCGGCTGCCCAGCTTGGAAGATGTCGTAACGGCGTGACCGCGAAACCGTCCCACGCGGTAATCTCGGCTTTCGCCCGGCGGAAGCCGGCAGCCGGCAGAACGACGATCCCGGGTGTGCCGTGGTTGGGGTTCACGAAAACCTGGATATCGCGGGGTGTCAGCATCGGCATGTTCGGACGGTGGACCGCATCCCGCGCGCGTGCAACCGTGCGCCAACGCATGGAGTATGGCTATGAAGATTTCGATCCTGGGCGGCGGCGGGTTCCTCGGGCGCAAGATCGCCGAGCGACTGGCTCAAGAGGGGGTGTACGCGGGTCGGAGGATCGAGGGGCTGACGTTATTCGACATGTTCGAACCGCCCGCGCCGGCTGCGCCGTTTCCGGTCGCGACCTTGGCCGGGGATGTCGTGGCACTGCCTGAAGCGGCGATTCCGGTCGGGACCGACGTGGTATTTCACCTCGCGGCCGTCGTGAGTGCGCAAGCCGAGGCGGACTACGATCTGGGCCGGCGGGTCAATCTGCGCGGGACGGATGCGGTGATCGACGCGTGTCGGCGGCTGGTCGCTGCTGGGGGCAAGCCGCCCCGGGTGGTTTTCACGAGTTCGGTGGCGAGTTTCAGCGCGACTCAGGCCGATAGTCTACCAGACGATACCAAACAGATACCCGGAAACAGCTATGGCGCGCAAAAAGCCGCGGCGGAACTGATTTTGGCCGATGCGTCGCGGCGGGGTTTTCTGGATGTGGTGTCGGTGCGGCTGCCCACGGTTTCGGTGCGCCCTGGGCGGCCGAACAAGGCGGCGAGTTCGTTCTTTTCCGGGATTATCCGCGAGCCGTTGCTGGGTCTGGAGGCTGAGTTGCCGGTGCCCGACGATTTCGCGGTGTGGGTATGCAGTCCGCGGCGGGCGGTCGAATGGCTGATGCATGCGGGTGCGATGGACACATCTGCGATGGGTTTGGACCGGAGTTTGAGTCCGCCGGGTATTCGGATCACGGTCGGGGAGATGCTCCGAGCGATGGATTTGGTTCGGCAGGGTTCTTCGGCGTTGGTACGTCGGGTGGCCGATCCCGCGATCGCTGCCATCGTTGGCACCTGGCCGGCGGAGTTCACTGCCGAGCGCGCTCGGGCACTGGGGTTCGCGGCGCACGAACCGTTCGAGGATGTGGTGCGGGCGTTCATCGAGGACGATCTGGAGGCAACGAAGCGGGATCGCGGTGTGTAGGGTTGGTTTGATCGCGTGATTCACGCCTTGGTGTGATTCCACCTCCGGCGATCACGCTGGTGTTTGATCGCGTGATTCACGCCTTCGTGTGGTTCCACCTCCGGCGATCACGCTGGTGTTTGATCGCGTGATTCA
>CAIRCM010000188.1 GCA_903877125.1 uncultured Acetobacteraceae bacterium
AGGTGCCGAAGAGGACGGCGCCGGTTGCGAATTCCGGGGCGTTGACACGGGTGCCGACGGTCGCGGCGAAGTGGCGGGCGTGGGTGATGAGGGTGGCGAGGACGCGAAGAACAGCCCCGATACGCCCAGGGATGGGGCGGGGTTTGGTGGTAGCCGGGGTGGGTGGGGCTGTTTGGGTCATTCGGTTTGCATGTAGCAGGATCAACTGAACAAATCAAGAACTTTCTGACCCCGAGGCGACAGGACGAGGACCCGCGGGCCGTCCGGGCGGGACGGATTGACCGAGAGCGGGAACGTGACGAATAGTTGCGTCAAACCACCCGAAAAGGAGCGTCCCACCATGGCGGAAATATCGCAAGCAGTCCGAATCTCGGCCGATCCTTTGACCTTCGTCGTCAAACATCAGCTCTGGGACGGCAATGTCGACGATCACTGCGACCAGGGCGTGACGATCGACGTCGTCGCCGATGTCGCGGGACGGGAGACGTCGCTGCTGCGCTTCAACTGCTTCGACATCGAACGCAGCTACGTCTACGGCCCGGAAAACCCCGATCTGAAAATCGCCGCACCCGCCATGCTGGGTGAGGTCGACCGGACCAGCAGCGGCGGCAGGGGCCAGCTCTTCCGCATGGACCCCATCACCGACGGCAACCCGATCGGCTGGACCGTCCGCACACTGGCCAAGAGTGCGGCGAAGATGATCGACCGTGCCGGCTACAAGGACATCGCCGCGAGGCTCGATGCCGCGAAAATCCAGGCCGCGCTGGCCGACGTCGATACCGTCGCCCGCCGCCTGTTCGGCGCGATGCGCAACACGGTCAAGCACAACCGCGGCACCGACATTTTCGAAGCCGGCAACATCCGCTTCGGGCTGGAGATGCGCCGCCTCCCGGTCGGCGACGGCGGACTGGCGATCCACGTACTCGGCGACGTCGGCGGCGGCACCCGCAAGACCTACACGGAAGAGACCGAGTTGCTGGCGTTCGACTGTTTCTGGGACGGCGCGCATTACCACTACGGCCCGCGCAACAAGAACCACCGCATTTACTGGGACATGACCCTGGTGGAAGACCCGCTGGTATGGACTTTCGAACAGCTGGAGGGCCGCAAGATCGCCGCTATGATCGAACGGGCCGGCTATCCCGGCATCGCCGCGGACGTCGATCTGGACAAGGTGGCTGAAATCCTGCCGGCGATGAAGAAGCGGGCGTTCGAGATGTGGGAGCTAGGGGAAAAGCTGACCGGCCACAAAGGCCTTCCGCTGGAGGTCACCCCGAACATGGCCGCGCAGTAACGCGCGCGGATTATCCCAGGGCATCCAGCAACGACCGCATATCCGGCGGGATGGGGGTTTCGAAACTCAGCATCTCGCCGGTCCTTGGGTGCTTGAATCCCAGCCGAGCGGCGTGGAGGGCTTGGCGGGGAAAGTCGAGTAAGAGGCCGCGCGCCGCGGGCTCGACGGATTTGGCGGCGGCGGGGATCCGCCGGAGGTAGACCGGATCGCCCACCACCGGATGCCCGGCGTGCGACAAATGCACCCGTATCTGATGCGTCCGTCCGGTCGCGAGCCGGCATTCCAGCAGCGCCACCGACGTGCCCCAGGCCCGTAGCACGCGATAGCGCGTCAGCGCGTATTTGCCGCCATGCCCGACCACCGCCATCCGCTTGCGGTCGCGCTTGTCGCGGCCGATATCGCCCTCGATCTCACCCACAGCCGCCGCCGGGAGGCCCCACACCAGCGCCTGATATGCCCGGTCCAGATCGCGGGCGGCGAAGGCCGCGGTCAAGGCGTCGTTGGCGAGTTGGGTCTTCGCCACCACCATCACACCCGACGTATCCTTGTCCAACCGGTGCACGATTCCCGGCCGTTTCTCGGCCCCGATCCCGGTGAAACCCGGACCGCAATGCGCAAGCAATGCGTTCACCAGCGTGCCATCCATGTTGCCGGGCGCCGGATGCACCACCAACCCAGCAGGCTTGTCGAGCACGATCAGATCCCGGTCCTCGAACAGGATGTCGAACGGGATTGCCTGCGGCAGCGGCCGGGCCGGCGTGGGATTTGGAATGTCCAGCGCATAGGTCGCCCCCGCCTTCGCCGGTTCGGCCGGCGCGGTGACCAAGGTGCCATCGCGCCGCAGCCGCTGTTCCTCTATCAGCGTCTTGACGCGGGAGCGCGAGAGTGTCCCCAGCGTCTCGGCCAGCCAGGCATCGATGCGCTTGCCGGCTTCCTCCGGGGGGACGATATGGCTGCTGACGGGCATGAACCCCGAATTTAACCCGAGTGGGAGCAGAAAGATATGCGGGCTGTGAAGATCGCGGCGGTGGTGATGGCGGTGCTGATCGTGCTGGGCACGACGGTGCTGGTGGTCGCGCTCTTCAAACGGGCCTCGGCGCCGGCGGTCATGGCGGCCACGGCGGTGGCAGTCATGGATGAGCCGGCCGGGACAGGCATCGTGAGCATCGCCGCGGTCGGCGACCGTCTCGCGGTACAACTGCATGGCGGCGGGCCGGACCGGATCGTCTTCGTCGATCCGCACAACGCGACGGTGGCAGGGCGGATTTCCCTGACGAAGTAAGCGAAAGGGTGTTGAGGTTCGCGCCCATCGCGCGTAGAAGGCCCGCCTTGGCCGATGTCCCGTTCGTCTAGAGGCCCAGGACAGTGCCCTCTCACGGCACCAACAGGGGTTCGAATCCCCTACGGGACGCCAATATTTTCAAATAGTTAGATGAGATTGAAGCTTCGTGGTCTAATGTGGGGTCTAATATCGATCTTCGCGGGCTGGATGTGATCGCAACCAGCCCCCCTGCGGTGCCTCGGCTGTCAGGTCGTCCCGAGTCTCAAAGGTCCGATTGAAACCGACGCACACTGCAACTGCCTTGGCCATCATAATTTGGCCGCCAGCCGCACGGGATCAGACCGAAAGACGCCGGCCGAATAGATAATACCAGCTTATGCGACTCATAAAGATGAGTTAGCTGGATGGAGACGAAAAGCGAATTCAACTGAATCGGGATGTGAGATGGCGGAGGAGAAGGCCGGGGTCAGCATCGACGGTCTCTCGCGACTACAATCC
>CAIRCM010000189.1 GCA_903877125.1 uncultured Acetobacteraceae bacterium
CAGTCGCCTTAGCGCCGGCCGTTGTTCCAGGCTTCGCCATCCATGAGCAGGCTCGCCGCGTAATCCCGCCGAAACAGGTTTGTCACCCTACGGACTGCTGGTTCACCTCCAGTTGCTCCCCACCCCACCTCACGATGACGCGGTTACTTTCGATTTCCGGGCTGCGACAACCCGAGCGCGGACTTGCACCACGCTGACAAAGCGTCCTCACGGACGCACCCATGGCCGGATCGAGCCCGGCCACCTGCTCTGCCATTGGTTCGTCGGGCATTCCAGAGATGCGGCGGCGCGGTTATTCGCCCGGTTTCGCGGCCGGTCTGGTCGCGGCGGGCGGCACACTGGGCATTCTGTTGCCGCCGTCAATCGTCATGATCCTGTATGCGGTCGCGTCGGAGCAGTCGTTGGGCCGGCTGTTCCTGGCCGGCATCGGCCCGGGGCTGCTGCTGGTCGGCTTGTTCGCGGCCTACGCGATGCTGCATTGGACGAAGGAACATACAAAAGCGCTCGCGGCCCACCGGGATACCGGCGCCGAAAGCGAATTGCTGCGCGTGGAACATTTCACCTTTCGGGAGAAATTGTCTGCGTTGCCGCGCGTCATGCCTTTCGTGCTGCTGCTCAGCGGGGTCATGATCGCGCTTTACAGCGGTATCGCGACACCGTCGGAAACCGCGGGTCTGGGTGCGGTGATGGCGTTGCTGCTGATCGCCGCGGTCTATGGCGCCTGGCGGCTCAGCGACCTCAAACCCATTTTCCTCGGCACGCTTGGCGAAAGCGGTATGCTGCTGATGATCATCGGCATGAGCCTGCTGTATAGCTACGTCATGAGCTACCTGCATATTTCCCAGTCGGCCGCGGGCTGGATTGTCGGGCTGCATCTGTCCAAATGGCTGCTGCTGGCGGCGATGCTGCTGATGGTGATGGTCCTCGGGTTTTTCCTGCCGCCAGTGTCGATCATTCTGATGACTTCCACGATCGTCCTGCCGCCGTTGAAGGCCGCGGGGTTCGACCTGGTATGGTTTGGCGTCGTGATGGTCGTGGTCATGGAAATGGGACTGATCCATCCGCCGGTCGGGTTGAACATCTTCGTCATCAACCGGATTGCTCCGGATATCGGGTTGAGCCCGATTATCTGGGGCACGCTGCCGTTCGTCGGGTTGATGATGGTGGCCGTGGTCATTCTGTCGGCGTTTCCGGGTATCGCGTTATGGCTGCCTAACCTGGTGTACGGGTAGGCAGGGTGTCGGCGGCGGCGGTGGGGTGGTCCCTGCCGGGGGGAAGCCTTATAGAAAGTCCATGTCGCGCCTGATCGTCGTTTCCAACCGCGTCGCCCCGATTCAAGAGGGGGAACCCACCGCCGGCGGCCTCGCTGCCGGCGTGCTCGATGCGTTGAAGGGGCATGGCGGCGTCTGGTTCGGCTGGAGCGGCAATATCACCGACGAGACCGAACCGAAGCCGGCTCGGGAGGTCGGGCCGATCACGCTGTTCACCATTGACCTGTCGCGACAGGATTACGACCAGTATTACCGTGGCTTTGCCAACGGTGCACTGTGGCCGGTGTTGCACTATCAGATCGGTCTTGAGAAGTACGACCGCGCGGAATTCGCCGGCTACAAGCGGGTGAACGAGCTGTTCGCGCGGTCGGTGGCGAAGCTGATGCGGCCGGACGACGTGATCTGGGCGCACGATTACCACCTGCTGTGCTTCGCGGAGTCGTTGCGTGCTCAGGGCGTGACCAACCGGATCGGCCTGTTTCTGCATATCCCGTTCCCCGGGCCGGGCACGTTGCGAACAATTCCGTGCCACGCCGAGTTGGTGCGGGGGATGTGCCACTACGATCTGCTGGGGTTTCAGACGGAGTCGGATCGGGCGGCGTTCCTGGACTACGCGATCAGATGGTCGGGTGGGCGGATGATCGGGGATGGCGTCTTCACCGCCTACGACCGGGTCATCAAAACCGGCGTCTATCCCATCGGGGTGCATGTCGACGAGGTGCGGGCGCAGGCGGAGCTGGCGGCGAACCGGCGGGTGGCGACGCGGCTGAGGGCGACGTTGCTGGACTGGCTGATCCTGAGCGTCGACCGATTGGATTACTCCAAAGGGCTGCGCCAGCGTTTCATGGCGTATGAGCGGTTTTTACAGGATTACCCGAACTGGCACAGCAATGTGACCTTCATGCAGATCGCGCCGCCGTCGCGGGGGGATATCGATACCTACCAGGAAATCCGCCGGGAGCTGGAAGGTGAGGCGGGGCGGATCAACGGACGCTTCGCCGAGGTGGACTGGGTGCCACTCCGCTATTTGAACAAGAGTTTTCCTCGGAACGTTCTGATGCCGCTGTATGCGGAGGCGCAGGCCTGTCTCGTCACGCCGCTGCGTGACGGGATGAACCTGGTGGCGAAGGAATATGTCGCCGCGCAAAATCCGGCCGATCCCGGGGTGCTGATCCTGTCGCAGTTCGCCGGTGCTGCGAACGAGCTGGAGGCAGCGCTGCTGGTCAACCCCTATGACGAGGAAGGCATGGCCGCGGCGATGGATCAGGCCTTCGCGATGTCGATCGAGGAACGCAAGGAACGTCATACCGCGATGATCGCGGTCATGCGGGAAAACAGTCTGGAACGCTGGCGCGACCGGTTCCAGGCGGATCTGAGGGGGTAAGGACCATGGATTTTCACGCCGAAGACATCGTGTATCAAAGCCCGAACGGCTCGCCGCTGCTGGCTCGGCTTTATCGGCCGACAGGCAAAGGACCGTTTCCGGCGGTGCTGGAGGTGCATGGCGGGGCCTGGACCGGCGGAGACCGGTTCAACAATGTCTCGATCGCCGAGGCTTTGGCTGCGGACGGTGTCGTTGTACTGTCGATCGACTTTCGTATGCCGCCGGTTGGACAATACCCGATGGCGTGCCAGGACGTCAGCACAGGCATTCGTTTCCTCAAGGCCCATGCTGAGGAATATGGCAGCCGAGCGGATTGGGTCGGCGGTCTGGGGACGTCCTCGGGGGGGCATTTGATCCTGTTGGCGGCGCTCCGGCCGAACGATCCGCGCTACACGGGGGAGGGCGATGCGTCCTTGGCGTTCGCGATTGCCTGCTGGCCGGTGGCAGATCCATTGAAGCGGTATCGGGTGAAGAAGGCGGCGGGGGTGACGCGGTTCGTGGTCAACCACGATGCGTTCTGGCCCAGCGAGGCGGAGATGGAAGATGCCAATCCGACGCTGATTTTGCAGCGGGGCGAAGATGGGCCGAAGCCGCCGGTGCTGGCGATCCAGGGGACTGTGGACGACAACCTGACGCCCGATATGACGAGCGGCTTCGCCTCGGCCTATGCGGCGGCGGGGGGAAAGGTGGTGTTCGAGAGCTTCCCGGGCCAGCCGCATGCGTTCATTCCGGGGAACCCGACCTCATCGGCGTCGGTGCGGGCACTGGGGCTGATCAAACGGTTCGTGCACGACAGCGTCGGGGGATAGCACGCGGGGATTGGCAAAGCGGGCGGGTTGGGGCGTATACTCGCGGGTAGGAAGGGTCCTGCCATGACAATGACGTTCAGCCCGCTTACGCCGCAGTTTGCCGCCGAGGTTGCCGGTATCGACCTCACGCGTCCTTTGACCGCCGAACAGGTCAAGGCGATCGACGATGGGATGGACCGCTGGGGGGTACTGGTATTCCACGATCAGCGGTTCGACGACGAAACGCAACTCGCGTTCAGCCGCAATTTCGGGGAGTTGGAGGTATCGTCCGGCGCGGAGATGAGTCGCCCGGAGGAGAACCGGTTGCGGCCGGAGATGGCCGATATCTCCAATCTGGACGTTAAGAACCAACTGCGGGCGGCGGATGACCGCAAGCGATTGGGGGCGCTGGGCAACCGTCTGTGGCATTCGGATGCTTCGTTTCGGGTGATTCCGGCAAAATATTCACTGTTATCGGCGCGGATCGTTCCGCCAAGCGGGGGGAATACCGAGTTCGCCGATATGCGGGCTGCGTACGATACGCTGGACGAGGAGACGAAGGCCGAGATAGAGGATTTGGTGACCGAACACTCCGGGGCGTTTTCTCGGGAGTTGATCGGGTTTCCCCGGGAAATCTATGGCGGGGAGTTTCAGGAGAAATTGCGACCGGTAAGGCATCGTTTGGTGCGTTACGATGAGCGTACGGGACGAAAGTCGCTGTACCTGTCTGCCCATATCGGATCGATCCTTGGCTGGCCGATCCCGGAAGCTCGGGCTTACATCCGCGATTTAACGGAACATGCGACCCAGCCGCAATTTGTTTACGCGCATCAATGGAAGGTGTGGGACCTGGTAATCTGGGACAACCGCACCACCATGCATCGCGCACGCCGCTACAACGATTTGACCGATGTGCGCGATATGCGGCGGTCGACGATCCGCGGCGAGGCCATGACCGTTCAACAGGCAGCTTAACAAACACACAACAGGAGGATTTGGACCATGATGATTCAGCCGATCCAACCGGGTTTCGTGGGCGTCGTCACCGGCATCGATATCTGCCAAAATTTGACGGGCCAACAGGTCGCCCAGATCGAGGCGGCAATGGACAGCTTCGCGGTGCTGTCGTTTCCGAACCAGCCGTTGACCGACGAACAGCAGGTGGTGTTCAGCGCCAATTTCGGGGAACTGGAAATCCCGCTCGCGGCGCAGATGATGGCACCCGAAAAGCGCCGGTTCCAGAAAATCGAACTCGGCGATATCTCCAACTTCGACGGCAAGAATACCGATAAGCTTCGAGACCGGGAGGACAGCCGGCGGATGTATGCGCTGGCGAACCGGTTGTGGCATTCCGATGCGTCGTTTCGCGCGGTGGGGGCAGGGTATACGTTGCTGCACTCGCGGGTGAATCCGACGAAGGGCGGCAATACCGAATTCGCCGATATGCGCGCCGCCTACGATGCGCTGGATATGAAAACGAAAGCACTGGTCGACGATATGATCGTCGGGCACTCGATCGTGTATTCGCGCGAGCAGATCGGGTTCGAGGTCAAAGGCGAGGCGGACAATCTGAAACCGGTCAAGCATCGGTTGGTCGTGACGCATCCGGTGACGGGGCGGAAGTCCTTGTACTTGTCATCGCATATTGGCGAAATCGACGGTTGGCTCATCCCCGAGGCGCGTGCCTTCCTACGGGATTTGACTGAACATGCGACACAGCGACAGTTCGTTTATTCCCATAAATGGGAAGTGAACGATCTCGTGATGTGGGACAATCGTACGGTCATGCACCGAGCAACGCGGTTCGACGATCTGAAGGAACGACGGGATTTGCGGCGGACGTCGATCAAGGGCGTCGGGCTGGCCATCGATCATGCGCCGGTGCAACAGGCGGCGGAATGATGCAGGTCGGCCTGCTGCATCCGTTGTTCGTGGGCGAGGTCAGCGGTGCCGATCTCACTCGCCCGCAGACCGACGCGGAGATCGCGGCGATCGAGGCGGCGATCGCGGAACACGCCGTGCTGGTGTTCCGCGATCAGCGGTTGACCGACGAACAACAACTGGCGTTCAGCGAACGATTTGGATCGTTGGAACATACCGGCGGGACGGGCATTTCGAAACCCGGGGAGCAACGGCTGCACCCGGCTTTCGCGGACGTTTCGAATCTGGATGTCAATGGAACGGTCCTGGCGCGAGATAACCGGCGGCGGCTGTATTCGCTGGGGAATATGCTGTGGCATTCGGATTCCTCGTTCAAACCGGTGCCGGCGAAATACTCGCTGCTTTCCGGGCGGGTGGTTGTCGACAAAGGCGGGGAGACCGAATTCGCGGACATGCGGGCGGCATATAATGCGCTGGATAATGCAACCAAGGCTGAGATCGCTGACTTAATTTGCGAACATTCGTTGATCTATTCCCGCGAGACGCTGGGGTTTGGGGATCTGACCGAGGCAGAGAGGGCAACGATGCGGCCGGTGCGGCAGATGCTTGTGCGGACGCATCCGGTGAGCGGGCGGAAGTCTGTTTTTTTGGCTTCGCACATTGGTCGGATCGTCGGTTGGCCGGTTCCGGAGGCTCGGGCATTTATCCGCGATCTGACGGAAGTCGCGACGCAGCCGGAATTTGTTTACCGGCATGTTTGGCAGCCGTTCGATCTGGTCATGTGGGATAATCGTTGCACGATGCATCGTGCCAGGCGTTTCCCGCCCAATGCGGTCCGGGATATGCGGCGGACGACGGTGGCGGGGGATGCGCCGACCATGGCAGCGGCAGCGGCCTAACGGCTATTGGTCCGGAATTTTACTTCTTACACCGATGGGCGCTGATAAAAAAGATTGGGCGCCAGTACATTCAGGCCTCGCCATCCTTTCGGAACGGACTGTCCTCGGCCAACGCCAGCATATCCTGCTGAATTCCCGCCCGCTCTTCGACCAGGAAAGACTCGACCGCGCGGCGCAGGCCTTTATGGGCGATCCAGTGCGCGGAGTAGGTCGGCTTGGGCAGATAGCCACGCTGGATTTTGTGACGGCCTTGGGCGCCGGCCTCCACCCGTTGCAGGCCGTGTTCGATCGCCCAGTCGATGGCGCGGTAGTAGCAAAGCTCGAAATGCAGAAAAGGCCAGTCGCTTCGGCAGCCCCAGTTGCGGCCGTACAGGGCCTCGGAACCCGCGAGATTGAGTGCTCCGGCAACCGGAACGCCGGCGTTTTCGGCGTACATCAGCACGACCTTGTGGCCCAGTCGTTCGCCCAGGAGGGAGAAGAAGCGGCGGGTCAGGTAGGCGGAGCCCCATTTGCGGTCGACGGTGGAGTGGTAAAAGCGATAGAAGGCATCCCAATGCGATTCGGTAATATCTGAGCCGGTGAGGGTGTGAAACGTCAGGCCGGCGGCGTTGGCGTCGCGGCGTTCGCGCCGCAGGACCTTGCGTTTGCGCGATGACAGCGCGCCCAGAAACCCCTCGAAATCCTTGTAGCCATTGTTCTCCCAATGGAATTGCATCCCAATCCGTTGGAGCCAGCCGGCCTCACCGAGGCCCTCCCATTCCTCGGCGGTGCAGAAGGTGACGTGGACTGAGGACATGTCCAGGGATTCGCAGGCCTGGACGAAGGCCGATGCCAATGTTCCGGCGGAGATGCCGGTGCCGGGGCGGCGCAACAGCCGGGGGCCGGGCACGGGGCTGAAGGGCACCGCGACCTGGAGTTTCGGATAGTACGACGTTCCCGTGCGTTCGAGTGCGTTGGCCCAGCCGTGGTCGAAGACGTATTCTCCGTAGCTGTGCGATTTCGCATACATCGGGGCGGTGGCGACGATCGTTCCGTCCTCGGTGCGCAGGACGGCGTGCTGGGGCAACCAACCCGTGCGCGCGTTGGCCGATCCACTGTCTTCGAGCGCGCTGAGGAAGGCGTGCGAGGAGAAAGGGTTGCCGTCGCCAGCGCAGGCGTCCCAATCTTCAGCCGAGATTTCGGCGATGGCCTTGTGCAGCGTCAGCGTTAAGGCAACGGATCCGTCGGGCATCGCGCGTTTCCCTACCAACCGATTTCGAAAAATCCTTCGACTTCGACGGATGCATCGGCGGGCAAGGATGGCACGCCGATGGTGCTGCGGGCATGCTTGCCATCCTCGCCAAAGACCGCCACGGCCAAATCCGACGCACCATTCATGACCTTGGCGTGTTCGGTGAATTCGGAGGGGGCGGCGATGAAGCCGCCGAGGCGGACGATCTTGCGCACCCGGTCCAGATCGCCGTCGCAGGCGGCCTTGAGGTGAACCAAGACGTTAATGAAACAAATCCGAGCACCTTCGGTGGCGCGGTCGACGGTGACGCCCCAGGAGACTTTGCCCTTAACGACAAGTTCCCCGTTGACCAGGGGGATTTGGCCGGAGACGACGACGAGGTTGCCGGTTTTGACCCAGGGGACGTAGGTGGCGATGGGTGCGGTAGGGCGGGGCAGGGTGATTCCGAGTTCCGCCAGTCGTGCCTCGATCCGTCCCGCCATGGTGGTGCCCCTGTCTGCTGCGCGGCGCAGCGTAGTGTACTTTGCGGACGGGCGTAAACGGCCAGGTCGGTTGCGGGAGGGTTAGCCCGCTTTGGAAATTACCCTCAATGCCCGGCGCCGTGCCCGGGGCGATGCCTCGGCGGGGAGTTCGAGGGGGAGCAGCGGGGAGGCGTCGCGGGCGCCTTGGCCGACGGTGTCCGGTTCCTCGATTTCAGCCTCGGGGATATCGCTGCGGCCGAGGTAGTTCGCGGCGAGGTGGCGGAAAGCGTAATCCAGCAGGGACGTGGCCTGGCGGACGGCGGGATCGCCCTCGACCGTTCCGGCGGGGCCGAAGCGGGTGAAGGTGAAGGCCTCCACGAAGGCTGCCAGGGGCACGCCGTGTTGCAGGCCGATGCTGACGGCGTGGGCGAAGTTGTCCATCAGGCCGCGGAAAGCCGGGCCTTCCTTGTGCAAAGCGATAAATATCTCGCCCAGCGCGCCGCCTTCGTATTCGCCGGTGCGGACGTAAAGCTTGTGTCCGCCGACCGACGCCTTCTGCGTGTAGCCGGACCGACGTGCAGGCAGGTCCCGGCGGGGCGCGACCGGCAGGGGGCGGCCAAGCTCGGCGGGGCGAGCGGGCATGGCTTCGATGAAGGGGGCGACCGCGTCGTGCATCAGGGCATGATCGGCGGTGCCGTGGACCGGAATGGCGGTGCCGCCGCCGATGGCCGTGGCCAGAGCTTCCTCGGCGGTCATCGCTTTCGCGGCGAGCCAGGCGCGGGCCGCTTTGGACAGTCCGCCGGTGCCTGACAATGGCGAGAAGGCCGGGGCGATGCCGGCGGTTTCAACGCCGAGCAGGGCTTCGGCGGGGCCGGCGGCGGTGATGGCGGTGGTGGCGATGTGACGCAGGCCTTCGACCGCGAGGGCCTGCAGGCGCGCGGCGCGGGCGGCTTCGGCGAGGCCAGGGACGGCGGTTGTCGTGGGCGGGGCCGGCCAATCCATCGGCGCGGGGCGGATTGCTTCCTTCAGGCGGGCAAGGCGTCCCGATGCGATATCGGCCCTGCCGCGCAGGATGGCCGCGAGTGCGCGCGCGATCTGGCGTGCGTCATCGGAGGCGTAGTCGATGCCGAGGGTGCACAGCAGGCCGGCGAGGTCCGCCATCGAGACCGAAAGCCGAGCACTGGCGGGCGCGGCAAAGCTGAGGGCGATGATGGCGGTTTCAACGGCCTCGGCGAAGGCGGCGCAGTCGAAGATGCCGGCACTGTCGATGAAGGCGGGCAGGTTCAGCACGAAGCCGGGGTTGGGATCGGGCCGGCGTTGCCAGACCGATGCGCTGGGCGCGCCGCGTCGCAGTTGCAGCAACCAGTGGAGGCGGTCGCCGAAGGACGGCTCCATCCCCGCTTGGACCGCCTGCTCGGCGATCGGGCGGATCCAGGTTTCGGCGGCGATGGGAAGGGACACCGGGCCATTGCCGGGGGCGAGGGCGGCGAGGCCGGCGGCGGCGGTATCGTCCCAGGACGCGGGCAAAGCGACGTCCCGCTCATCCATGTCCGGATCGGCGGATGCCGCGAGTCGGCGCAGGCGCACGCCGTGCCAGGAGCGAGGTGTTTTCATGCCCTCAGGTTACGGCGGGGCATCGGGGACGGGAAGCATATTTTGCGCAAAAATCGGCATCGACCCACAATATCCTGTGGATAACGTCGTGGGACCGTCCGACGACCGGGTGTTGAAAGGGAAGCCTTTTCTTCCCTCGGCAACCCCCGTATACGGACCGTCATGAACATCGGCACCTGGATATACACCAAGCTCAACGGTCGCCTGGTCGGAACCGACGGCGCCGGGAACCTCTATTATACGCACCGCCGTGCGGCCCCGGACGGGCAGCGCACCAGGCGTTGGGTTGCGTTCGCCGGTGCGGCCGAAGCCAGTGCCGTGCCGCCGGAATGGCACGCGTGGCTGCACTACACCGTGGATGAGCCGTTGGCGGACACCGGGCGCAAACCCTGGCAGAAGCCGCATCAAGCCAATGCCACCGGTACCGCTGCCAGCTACCGCCCGGCCGGGCACGACTATCAGGGCGGGCATCGCGCGAAGGCGACCGGCGACTACGAATCCTGGACGCCCGGGAGCTGACATCCCATGGCCAGCCGCGGCATCGCGGAGGTTCTGACCGGTTCGGTTGTGCTGATCGCCGCCGCCGGTTTCCTCGGTTTCGCGGTCATGCATTCCGGGCAGAGTGCGACTGGGGCGGGATATGACCTCATCGCCAATTTCGACCATATCGACGGGTTGAACGTCGGGGCGGATGTAAAAGTCGCCGGCGTGAAGGTTGGCTCGGTCACCGGCGCACGCATCGATCCGCAGACGTTTCAGGCAGTCGTTACGCTGAATCTGGCCAACAACATCCATCTGCCGAAGGATTCCAGCGCGGAGATCGACAGCGAAAGCCTGCTGGGCGGAAAATACCTGTCGCTCACGCCTGGGGGCGATGAGACCATGTTGAAGCCGGGCGCGAAGATCACCATCACCCAGTCGGCGGTCAGCCTGGAACAATTGCTTGGAAAGTTTATCTTCAGCATCACCAGCATGAAACCGGCAGGTGCCGCGAAATGACGATCCCCGCTCCGAAGGTATGGCCTGGCAGCGACGGCGCGCCGGTATCGTGCCGCGAGAAGCTGAAAATGCTCTCGGAAAACCACGCCGAACTTGCGCAGACGATGCAGGACACGTTTGAGGACGCGATCCTGATGGGCGTAGACGAGCAGGCGATGCGCGCGGTGCTGATCGCGATGATCGAGGGACTGGAATCCCCCAAGCGCACCGCCCCATGAGGCGAGTGCTGCTGGCCCTGCTCGCGATGACCGCGGTTGCTCGGGCCCAGAATCCGATCGTCGCGCAACCGATCGGGCCGCCCGACGGGACCGCTCAGGCGCCTGCGGCTCCCACTCCCGCGCCGCCCGCGGCTCCTACTCCCGCGCCGCCCGCGGCTCCTACTCCCGCGCCGCCCGCGGCGACACCTTGGCTGACGAAAGACACCGCGCAGTTGCAGGCTTTGGACAAGGTGAACTCCCGCGCCAGCTTGCTGACGGTGAAAGTGGGGGACACGGCGAAGTTCGGGTCGTTGACCATCACGGTCAAAGCCTGCGCGATCCGGCCGCCCGATGCCCCGGCCGATGCGACAGCCTTTCTGATTATTACCGATTCCAACCCGAAAGGCAACGGGTTTTCCGGCTGGATGCTGAAGGCGACGCCAGCGGTGTCGATGCTGGCCCATCCGATCTATGATGTGCGCGTGGTCGGCTGCCTCTGACGCATGCTGCCGATCTTTGCCCGCACCGCTCTGCTGTTGGACCTCGACGGGACGTTGCTGGATTTCGCGCCGACACCGGACAGTGTTGTTGTGCCACCCGGTCTGACGGACACGTTGCGCGCGCTGGAAACGGCGTTGGGCGGCGCGTTGGCGATCGTGACCGGCCGGTCGCTGGACGTGCTGGATGGGTTTTTGGGGCACAAGTTCGTCGCGGCGGGGGAGCATGGGGGAGCGATCCGGCTGACGCAGGGGGGACCGATCATGCGTCTGGCGCTGCCAGTGCCGCCGCCGTCCTGGTTGGTGCAGGCCGAGGTTTTGGCCGATTCCTATCCGGGCGCGCTGCTGGAGGAAAAAGCCAGGGGTTTCGCGTTGCATTACCGTCAGGCACCGGAGGCCGGGACGATATTCGAAGGCGCTTTGTCGCTGCTGGTGCGCGACGATCCCCGGTTCCAACTGCTGGCCGGTGCTATGGTTTGGGAGGTCAGGCCAGTCGGGGTGGACAAAGGCTCCGCGGTGACGACGCTGATGGCGGCGCCGCCGTTCCTGGGCCGCCTGCCGTTGTTCATCGGCGACGACGTGACCGACGAGGACGGGATGCGGGTTGCGCGTGAAATGGGCGGGGAGGGGCTGCGGGTCGAACCGGTGTTCGGCTCGCCGGAGGGGGTACGAATCTGGCTGCGGCAGGCGGCGGCGAAGGGGGAATGGCCTTGATTTTCGATGGTGTTACGACGCTGACCTTCGATTGCTATGGCACCCTGATCGATTGGGAGCGGGGGATTCTGACCGCGCTGCGTCCCTTGCTGGCGCAGGTTGGCCCGAGATCCGACGACGATGTGTTGCGGGATTTCGCCGATCATGAATCTCGGCAGCAGGCAGCGACGCCGGCGATGCTTTATGCGGACGTCCTGTCGGAGGTGCATGGGCAGTTGGCGCGCCATTGGGGTGTTCAAGCGGAACGGGGGGATTCGGCGCGGTTCGGGGCGTCGATCGCGGATTGGCCGGCTTTCCCGGATACGGTCGAGGCCTTGCGTTATCTGAAGCGGCATTTCCGGCTGGTGATTCTGTCCAATGTGGATCGTGCCAGCTTTCACGGCACCAATGCGCGGCTCGGCGTTGATTTCGACGCCATTTATACCGCGCAGGACATTGGGTCGTATAAGCCGGACACCCGCAATTTCGTCTATCTGCTGGCGCGGCTGGCCGAGCAGGGGGTGCCGCGGGAGCAGGTGTTGCATGTGGCGCAGAGTCTGTTTCACGATCATGCGCCAGCCAATGTGTTGGGCATTCGTTCGGCCTGGATCGACCGGCGGGCCGAGACCGGCGGGTTGGGGGCGACGGCCGCGCCGCCGGGCGATGTCCGTTACGACGGGCGGTTTGTGAGCCTGGAGGCGCTGGCGGCGGCGCATCGGGGGCTGGGTTAACTCGGGTCCGTATTGTTGCTAGCCTAGCAGGCCCCGGCGGGCGAGGTTGCGCATCAGCGCGCCCGCGCCGAAGGACCAGGGCTCGCATTGATCCGTGGGACGCATGCGGTTGGTCAGCCGGCCGAGTTTCGGCGCGGCGATGGTGACGATGTCGTTGGTCTTGTGGGTGAAACCCTGGCCCTGGAAATCCCGATCCTTGACCGGCGCGAACATGGTGCCGAGGAAGAGCACGGCGCCATCTGGATAGCGATGATGGGCATTGACCATTTGCGCGACGAGGTCGGCGGGATCGCGGCTGATCATGGCGATCGAGGACGAACCGTTGAGGGTGAAGCCGTCCTCTCCGGCGACCGTGAGCGAAACGGTCATGGAGCGGATGTCGTCGAGGCTGAAATGGCTGTCGAACAGGCGCAGGAAGGGCCCGATGGCGCAGGAGGCGTTGTTGTCCTTTGCTTTACCGAGGAGCAGCGCCGACCGGCCTTCGATATCGCGGAGGTTGACGTCGTTGCCGAGCGTCGCGCCGACGATGCGGCCGTCCGACGATACGGCGAGGACGACTTCCGGTTCCGGGTTGTTCCACGATGAATTTGGGTGGATGCCGGCGTCCGCGCCGGTTCCGACCGCGGCCATCGGTTGGGATTTGGTGAAAATTTCGGCATCCGGGCCGATGCCGACTTCGAGATACTGGCTCCAGGCGCCTTGATCGATCAGCACCTGCTTCAGTCTCGCGGCTTCGGGCGAGCCTGGGCGGAGTTTGGCGAGGTCGTCGCCGACGAGGCGGGTGACTTCGGCGCGAATGGCGGCGGCGGCGTTGAGATCGCCGCGTGCCCGTTCCTCGATCACCCGTTCGAGCATCGATATGACGAAGGTGACGCCGGCGGCCTTGATCGCCTGGAGGTCGATCGGGGTCAGCAGCCAGGGCTTTCCGGCGTCTCGGGTCTCGGGCGAGGTGTTGGCGAGAACAGCTTCCAGCGTGGCGATGGGTTCGCCGTCGGCGGCGGCAAGGCTGGCGGCGGGGTTGGACGTTTCGCAGAGGTCGCGAACGGTGGGAAAACGATGTGTGACGTCGATCAGGTTGCCGTTGCGGACCGCGACGACCGAGGGGCCGGCGACGTCGGGCCGCCAGACGCGTCCGACCAGGGTGGCGTGGGCGGCGTCGTCGGGCAGGCAGGATGCGGTTAGGTCAGGCATCGGGTTTCCTCCGGCATGTTTGGCACGCGACCTTTGTGCATTTCGCGGTGAACGATCCGTCTTACCGGCCAGGAGCGGTATTACGAATGCGCATGGGAAGTAATATCCCGAGCGGTGAGGGATTGCAGGTCGGAGAGGCGTTTGAAGAGGGTTTCGGGAGAAATTTCCGATGATCCTACATCCAAACAATCCGCAAATTTATCGTAGAGCTGTTGCTCGGTCAGCGGGCGCGTCGCGTGGCCGGTGGCGCGTTTGACGGGCGCGCCGGCGATGATCCTGCCGTCGGAGAGTTGGACGGTCACGGAATCCGCCAGTGCGGCGCCGGACATTTGAGGATCGTATTCCGTGGTGGTGACGATTTCCACCTTGCTCATCAGCGCCTGGATATCCGGCCGTTGCACGAATTCATCGGTCAGTTCGCGCAGGCCGACGCGTTTGGCGACGATGCCGCTGGCCATCGCGAACTCCATGCTGAATTTCGCCGCGAGGCCGGTATCGGGGGTGTGGTTACGCAGCACGGTCGCGAAATAATCGCTGATGTTGACCGTGATTTTCCGGACCTGTGCGGGGTCGACCGGGGTTTCGTTCACCAGATCGAGCATGCAGTCGATGGCACGGTGGGTGCAGTAGCAGGTGGGGTATTTTTTGATCCCCAGGCCCTGGCTCAGGATTGCCCATTCGGTTCCGGCTTTGGCCGCGGAGGTGCGATCCTCGGTTCCACTGGGGGAAATGGCGTGCAGGAAGCCTTGCGGGTGTTCCAGGGCGTCGGTGTTGGCGGTGAAGCCGGCCTCGGCGAGGCGGGCTGCCATGATACCGGCATGGGCGGCTTTGCCGGCGTGGAAGGGTTTCGTCATCGTCCCGAAATTCGACATCAGGCCGCCGGCCTGGGAAGCGCCGAGGGCGATCGCGATGGCGGATTTCTCGGCGTCGAGTTTACGGAGTTTAGCGCAGGCGGCGGCAGCGCCGATCGCGCCGTAGAGGCCCGTGGGGTGCCAGCCCTTGACGTGCAGCAGCCCGGTATCGCGGCGGAACAGTTCCGCCCAGGTTTCGTAGCCGGCAATATATGCGGTCAGCATATCCGCGCCGCTGGCGTCGAGGTGTTCGGCCTCGGCGAGGATGGCGGGAACCAGGACGGTCGAGGGATGGCCGCGCAGGCCGACGTCGTCGTAGTCGAGCGCATGGGCGGCGGTGCCGTTGATCCAGGCGACTTCGGGTGCGGGGCCTTTGCGGTCGCCGAAGGTGAGGGTGGAGGCGCCGGCGGCCGGGGCGAGGACCTCGGTCATGATGCGGACGCTGTCTTCCTTGCGTCCGGCGATCATGGTGCCGATGCAGTCGATGAAGCCCATTTTGGCCACGCGGACGGCTTCTTCCGGGAGGCGGTTGGGTGAGAGGTCGGCGATGAACTGGCCGAGGTGGCGGGTGAGTTCGGTCATGGGGCGTCTCCTGGTGCCGAGGCTTTTGCGGTGATGCAGGAGCGTAGATCAAATTGCGGGTGGCGACGATAGGCCGGGCCGCGTCCGCAGGTTGGTCACGTTTTCAGCCGACGACGCCCTATGCGACTGCCCGGGGCTGGCCGAAAGCCCACGTGCGGGCGCCGGCGCGTGGGCGAGGTGCCCGCGGCCGGTGAGGCAGCGCCGATGGGGGTGACGCCAAGCGGCGTCTACTGGGGACGATGGGGGGTGGCGGTTCGCCGAACCGGCAGCCGAGCGCGATGCGCACGGTGGATGGGCGGAGGTCTCGCCAATTGA
>CAIRCM010000190.1 GCA_903877125.1 uncultured Acetobacteraceae bacterium
CGCTGCACGCGAAGCCGGATGGTCGGAAGATCGTAGGTGCCGAAGAGGACGGGGCGGTTGCGAATTCCGGGGCGTTGACGCGGGTGGCGACGCTCGCGGCGAAATGGCGGGCGTGGGTGATGAGGGTGGTGAGGACGCGGAGAACAGCCCCGATACGCCCAGGGATGGGGCGGGGTTTGGTGGTAGTCGGGATCGGTGGGGCTGTCTGGGTCATTCGGTTTGGTCGTAGCAGGATCGACGGAACAAATCAAGAACTTTTTTCCGTGATCGGAAGTGAGCACCCCGCCCGGGTGACAGGTCGAGGACCCCGGCGGGCCGGCCGGGCGGGTGGGTTCGTTGTTGATGTGCGATTGTCCGGTGCGGGTCTTTCAACGTCTTGGCTCTCCGCGATGGCCAAACCTGCCCCGCACGGCGGCTATGGGTCAGTGCTGGGCCAGCCCCTCGGCCGGCCCGCGGCGTATCCCCGACCGTATGCGATGCGTCTGCTCGATTATTCCGCTTTACAGGTTATTATCGTTATTCCGATTACCCGTTCGGGTTTGCCGCGAAATAGGCCGCGTCTTCGGGCTTTACAGCGAATGCCGGATTGGTCGGCCAGTCCTTGGTCCGGGTCGACATATCGTCGCCATACCGGACCCGGAACAGCAGCGACCGTTGCGGGCCGTTGATATATTCGTGCAATTCGCCGCGCGGATGAACGACGAACGACCCCGGAACGACATCGACTGTCTGGGTGGGGGTGCGCATGACGCCGCCACCTTCGAAACAGAAATATATTTCGGTCGCGTTGGGATGCGCGTGGTTGGGGCTGCACTGCCCAGGTTCCCAGCAGGCGACGGTCACATCGCCCTCCCCTACCTTGCCGAGGATTTTCTCGACGTGTTTTTGCGGATTGAAAACCTTCTCCACCCCGAGGTCGAATACCAGCATCGCGCATCCTCCATGTTTTAATGGGATGATGGAAGGCGCCGCGCGCGCCCGTCAAGCGCGTGGATGTGCCTTTCGCCAGACCGCCATCAGTTGGGCCTCATCCACCGCGGTGTAGCGTTGCGTCGTTGACAGGCTGGCATGGCCGAGCAGGTCCTGGATCGCGCGCAGGTCGGCGCCGCCGGCCAGGAGATGGGTCGCGAAAGAATGCCGCAGGGCATGGGGCGTTGCGTGTTCCGGCAGGCCGGCGAGGCGGCGGTAGTCGCGCATGACTTTCTGCGCCACCGCCGGGTCCAAGCGCTTGCCCCGGGCGCCCAAAAAGAGCGGGGCGTCGGGCACGCGGTTGGGGTGGCGGGCCAGCCATGCGTCGATGGCCTGGCGTACCGCGGGCAGCACCGGCACGATCCGCTGCTTCGATCCCTTGCCGATCACCCGCAGCGGCGCGTCGCCGCCAACCCGGGGGGCATCGCGGATATCGAGCGCCAGCGCCTCCGCGATCCGCAGTCCGCAGCCGTACAGGAGGGTGAACAACGCGGTGTCGCGGGCCTGCAAGGCGGCGGTATCCTGCATCTCGGCGATGTCGGTGGTGACCCCCAGCGCATCCGCCGGGGGCAAGGCGCGCGGCAGGGGTCGGCGGCTGCGCGGGGTTGCAACCAAGGACACCGAGGCGTTTTCGACGCCATGCCGGCGCGCCAGGAATTTGTAGAAGCTACGTACTGCCGACAGGTGCCGCGCTCGGGTCGCGTTCACCGCGTTGTCATTGGCCATGCTCGCCAGCCAGGCCCGAAAATCGGCGGGTTGCAAGGCGCCCAGCGCCACCAGATCGGGTTCGCCACCGAGATGGCCGGTCATGAAGCCGAGGAAGCCGGCCAAATCGGTTCCGTAGGCCTCGACCGTCAGGGGGGAAGCCCGGCGCTCCTGCTCAAGCCATTGGAGAAACGCTTGCCGGGCTTCGATACCTGTCACCGGCCCAAGGCCGCCGCCACGGCGCGGCCCAGGAAGGCCAGCGCGCCCGCGCCGCGCGCGGGGTCCAGCATCAGATCATCACGGGCGAGCAGTGCCAGCAAGGCTGGAGGGCCGGCGCCGGGGACGAGTACCAGGACGTCATGGCCGGCCAGACCCGCGGCCTCGGCGTGCAGTCGGCGAGCCTCGGTGACGGTGTTGCGGAATAGCACCTGGCGTCCGCCGAGCAGTTGGGCGACCGTGCCTTGGGGTAAGGGGCGGACGCCGGGCAACAATGCCTCGACACACAGATGAATGGCATCGACCGCAAGAATGCCGGGCATCTCGCCAGAGAGGCAGTCCATCTTGTCGGTCGCGCGGAGCAGGGCCAGCACGGCTTCCTGCACCCGTACCGCCAGTTCCGCCGCCGCCCTGCCAGCCGCCAGCACATCGTCCGCCCGCTCGGCCATCGCCGTGGCGCGGGCGCGGGCCACCTGCACCATCGCGGTCATGTGATCGGCGAGGGGTTCGCCATGGACGCGGGAGGGTGGCACCAAGACGCGATAAAGGTCGGGGTTATCCGCGAGCCAGGAGGGATTGGCCCGCAGGAACGCCTCGACCTCGCCCGCGTCGGACATTGGACGATAGGCCCTTTTAGACGATCGATTGGCCGGTTTTGGCCCAATCCGCGAGGAACGCCGCCAGGCCCTTATCGGTCAGCGGATGGGCGAACAGCGCCCGCAGGACGTTCGGCGGCAGGGTTGCAACGTGAGCGCCCAGCTTCGCCGCCTGTACGACATGCATGGTGTGACGGACGGAGGCGACCAGCACCTCGGTCTTGAAGGGGTAATTCTGATAGATTTCCATGATCTCGGCGATCAGGCCCATGCCGTCCTGGCCGATGTCGTCGAGCCGGCCCACGAAAGGGGAGATGAACGACGCACCGGCCTTGGCCGCGAGCAGCGCCTGGGCCGGGGAGAAGCACAGGGTCACGTTCACCATCGTCCCGTCGTCGGACAAATGCTTGCAGGCGCGCAGGCCGTCCGGGGTCAGCGGCACCTTGACGGCCACGTGCTTGGCGATACGGCGGAGGACCCGGGCTTCGGCCATCATGCCTTCGAAATCGGTCGCCGCGACCTCGGCGCTGACGGGTCCGGATACGATGTCGCAGATTTCCGCGATAACGTTAACGAACTGTTTACCGCTTTTGGCGATAAGGGAGGGGTTGGTGGTGACGCCGTCGAGCAGACCGCTCGATGCGAGCGATTTGATCTCGGCCGTGTCGGCGGTGTCGACGAAGAATTTCATGCTAAGGCTCCAAACGATGGATTGGCCGGGTTTCGATGGATCATACAGGATGTGGTTTGACCAAGACAGTGCTGCGATGCCGGTTCGTCGGGTCCCCGTCCTGCTGCCCTACCCTTTTCCCGCGCCGTTCGATTACGCGGTGCCGGAGGGACTCGATCCGCGGCCTGGCGACGTGGTGTTGGTGCCGCTGAACCGGCGACAGGAAACCGGCGTGGTGTGGGACGGTCCGCCGGACGCGACAGTGCCGGACAACAAGCTCAAGCCACTGATTTCACTGGTTGACACACCACCGATGCGGGAGCCGCTGCGCCGGCTGATCGACTGGATGGCGGCCTATACACTGTCGCCGCCGGGGGAGGTGATGGCCATGGCGCTGCGGGTCGTGCAGCAAGCGCCCGGCCCGGCCACGGGCTGGCGGCGTGCCGATCCACTACCCGAATCCCGCATGACAGATGCCCGGCGCAAGGTCCTCGCGGTGTTGGGCGCCGGGGAAGCCCTGTCCACACAGGACCTCGCGCGCGCGGCAGGGGTGGGGGCTTCGGTGGTGCGCGGGATGGCCGATCACGGGCTGCTGGTCCCGGCGCTGCTGCCGGCGGTCGCGCCGTTTGGGTTGCCTCGGGTATCTGACGCGCATGTGCGGCTGTCGCCCGAGCAGACGTCGGTCGCCGACGCGCTGCGGGCGAAGGTGGAGGCCAAGGCGTTTTCCGTCACGTTGCTCGATGGCGTTACCGGTTCCGGCAAGACCGAGGTCTATCTGGAAGCGATCGCCGCCTGCCTGCGGCAGAACCGTCAAGCTTTGGTGCTGCTGCCGGAAATCGCTTTGTCGTCGCAATGGCTGTCCCGCTTCGAACGCCGCTTCGGGGTCGCGCCGGCGGTTTGGCACTCCGGCCTTTCGAGCCGCATCCGCCGCATCACCTGGCGCGCGGTCGCCGAGGGCGGGGCGCCCGTTGTCGTTGGCGCTCGGTCGGCGCTGTTTCTGCCTTTTCCCGATCTTGGGCTGATCGTGGTGGACGAGGAGCATGAGACCTCGTTCAAACAGGAGGAAGGCGTCGTCTACAACGCTCGGGACATGGCGGTGGTGCGGGCGCGGTTCTGCGCGGCGCCGGCGGTGCTGGTGTCTGCCACACCGAGCCTGGAAACGGTGGCGAATGTGGAGGCTGGGCGTTACGGCAAGCTGCATCTGCCGAGCCGCCATGCCGGGGCGGGCCTGCCGTCGGTGGAGGCGATCGATCTGCGGGAAAGCCCGCCGGAACGCGGGCGATTCATTGCGCCGCCTTTGGTTGCCGCGGTGCGCGACACGATCGAGCGGGGGGAGCAGGCGATGCTGTTCCTCAATCGCCGGGGCTATGCGCCTCTGACGTTGTGCCGGGCCTGCGGGCATCGGATGCAGTGCCCGAACTGCACGGCATGGCTGGTGGAGCACCGCGCCCGGCGGGAGCTGCAATGCCACCATTGTGGGCACAACGTGCCGATCCCAGTGGAATGCCCGATGTGCAAGGCGCCGCACAGCCTGACGCCGGTCGGCCCCGGGGTTGAGCGGATAACCGAGGAGGCCGGCGGTTTGTTTCCCGATGCCCGGCTTTTAGTGATGGCGTCCGACACGATGCCCGGCCCCGACGCGGCGGCCGAGGCCGCTCGTGCGATTGAGGCTCGGGAGGTGGATCTGATCATTGGCACGCAGATCGTGGCCAAGGGCTGGCATTTTCCGCATCTGACGCTGGTGGGGGTGGTCGATGCCGACCTTGGGCTGGCTGGGGGGGATTTACGGGCGTCGGAGCGGACGGTGCAATTGCTGCATCAGGTCGCCGGGCGGGCCGGGCGGGCGGAGGCGCCGGGACGGGTGCTGCTGCAGACATTCAGCCCCGAGCACCCGGTGATGCAGGCGTTGTTACGGGGCGATTTGGCGGCGTTCATGGAGTCGGAGGCTGCTCAGCGGCGGCCGGGGAACTGGCCGCCTTATGGGCGGTTGGCGGCGGTGATCGTCAGCGCGGGCACCGCTGCCGCGGCGGATGCGCTGGCTCGGGATTTGGGCGTGGTGGCACCGTATGGCGACGGGATTCAGGTTCTGGGTCCGGCGCCGGCGCCGCTGTCGATCCTGCGGGGGCGGCATCGGCGGCGGCTGCTGCTGAAGACGCGGCGGGATGTGGCGGTGCAGCCGTTGTTGTCGGCCTGGTTGGCGCGGGTGAAGGTGCCCGGGGATGGGCGGGTCGATGTGGATGTGGATCCGGTTTCGTTCATGTAATACCGATTGTCGTAACCATTGATCCATGCCCCGTCGGCCCCTCCCCCTTCATGGCCCGGCTTGTCCGGGCCAGCGAGCGCGGCAGCGGTGCCGCTACAGGTGGCCGGGACAAGCCCGGCCATGACGTGGCATGGCAGGACAGGCAGCCTCGCAGCAGGCCGTGGCTTTAATGCACCGACAGTGGATGCATTTCGTGCTGAAGCACGGCGGCCATCGCGACATCGCGGTCGGCGGTCAGGGCCATTGGGGTGCCGTCGGCGGCGTGGATCGCGAAACCGTTCTGGCCGTTCACCGTGACCGGTTTGACATAGGCGATCTGGGAAACGCCGAGCTGGGCGAGCTGCTCGACCGACAGATGGTGGATATCGAAGGACGCCACCTTCGGCGCTTCGGCATTCATGGTCTCGTCTTTCATGGTTGTATTCTCCTATCCCGCTTTTCAGAGCACGATCGGGTCAAGTTGACCCAATCGGGCTCTAAAAATCTTTGTTTGCTCGCGTGATTCACGCCGCCGTGTGATTCCACCTCTGGCGATCACGCTCTAGCCGTTCAGCCGGTCGACCCATCGACCACGGTCGGAATCGCCGCCCCGTTGGTTTTGCGTGGCTGGGTGATCGGAATGGACTTCACCCGCACCTCAGGTTGCGGACGAACAAGGTCGACATGCAGCAGGCCGTTATCGAGCCATGCCCCTTTCACCTCGATCCCCTCCGCCAGCACGAAAGCACGCTGGAACTGGCGGGCAGCGATACCGCGATGAATGAACACCCGTCCCTGAATGTCATCGGACTGGCGTCCGCGAATCACCAACTGATTGTCTTCCTGGGTGATCTGCAGATCGTCCATGGTGAAACCCGCCACGGCGAGCGATATGCGCAAGCCGGTGTGGCTGATCTGTTCGATATTGTAAGGCGGGTATCCATCGGACGCGGATTTGGACGCGCGTTCGATCATTTGTTCCAAATGGTCGAAGCCGAGGAACAGCGGCGAAGTGAACATGCGGGTCGTCGACATTGGCCCCCTCCATTGAGCGAAGCGTTTCGCGGTCCCCGTTACGGCAGACCGGTTGGCGTATAATTTGTCATTCATCCCAGTTGTTGCAAGGGGGGGGATCGACGACCGGGCGCGGCGGCACGCCCTCGGCGTCCAAAACTTCGGACCGGTAGACGCGGCGTGCGACCAGGTTCAGGTCGGCCCCGGAATCGAGCCAGCCCCAGCGGCGCATCTGCCGCAGGAACCACAGGGCATGCGCCCGTGAGGGATACGACGCGGCGCCCGGCATGAATGTCAGCGTCTCCACCGCCTCACCGCCCGGCAGGGCTGCCCGTGTGGTGGCTTCGGGCAGGGCCAGACCATCCTCCCGCGCCAACAGCGCGGCGATAGCAGGCGCCTCGGCCGGCGAGGCGCAGATTTCGCGTGCCTGCAGCAGGGCGCGGACCAGAAGGCGGGCCTGATCGGGGTTCGACTCCAGCCAGGGTTCGGCCAGGGCCAGGCATTTTTCCGGGTGCCCCGGCCAAACGGACGAGGTGCCCAGCAAAATCCGTCCAGCGCCGGCCTGCTGCGCGACATCGCCCCATGGGGCGCCGGCGCAGAATCCCTCGATCCGTCCATCGGCCAGCGCGGCGGCCACCTGTTCGGGCGAGATCACGACGGTTTCGACGTCACGTTCCGGATCGGCGCCGGCCGCGGCGAGCCAATAGCGCAGCAGGAGATTATGGGTGGAGAAATGATGCACCACCGCGAACCGGGGCGGCCGTCCGTTGGCGATTCGATAGGATCGCAACCATTCGAGCACCATCCGCCCGGTCGGCTGTTCCGCCGCCGCCACCCTTTCGGCTGCCCGGTTGCCAACAACGATCGTGTTGCCGCCCTGGCTGAGGCCCATCGCGACGACCATTTTCGCCGCCGGTCCGCGCAGCCCCATCGCCGCCGCCAGCACCAGCGGCGGGAGCATCACGCCGGCCTGGATCACGCCATAGGTCAGTTTGTCCGCCAGATTGGACCAGGACGGTTCGATCGCGATCGCGACGTCCAGGCCGAGCTCGGCGAACAGACCGCGTTCTTGCGCGACGAGGACCGGGGCGCTGTCGGCCAACCGCAGCAGGCCGATCCGTATCGTCTGATTCATGCCGACGTTCCTTCCTTCTCGCGCACCACGGAGCGGGCGATTTCCGCGATTCGCTTGCCCGAGGTCATCGCCTGTTTGCGAAGCCAGCGGTAAGCCTCGGGTTCTCCGAGGCGGCGTTCCTTGATCAGGATCGCCTTGGCGCGGTCGACGATCTCACGCTCGTGCAGCTTGGTTTCGGCTTCGGTCTGGCCGGCGCGCGCTTCCTGGTGGCGCCGGAACAGCGCGATCGCGGCGCGGAGGATCGGTTTCACGTCGGGCGGCGGCACGCCCAGCACGTTGTAGGACGACACGCCGGCACCGATCGCGTCTTCCATGAAGGCGGGATCGTCCTCATCGACGAACAGGACGATGGGATGGGGGTCGCGGGCGGTGACCTGGCGAATGCCGTCCAGCGCGTCGCGGTCCGGTCGAGCCATGTCGACCAGGACGATATCGGGGGAGAAGGCGGCCACGGCGTCGGCCAAGAGCTCCCCCGCGCGCACCAGCACGACGCTGATGGCGGGATCGGCCGCCAGAACCCGAGCCAGTGCCCCAGCCCGTTCGGCGTTATCGTCGGCGAGGAGTACTCTCACGACACACGGTCACCCCGATTGGTGCCGTCAGTCTGGAACTTCGTCTGGGCGGTGTCACGCGGAAATATGCTGCAACGCAGCATTTTTGGTCAGTCGGCGGGCCAGCACTGTGCCGTTGTGCCCAAGGGGTGAACAGTTTGGCCGCTTCCGAGCAGTGTCGCCTCAATTTCGTACCCCACGACGCTTGGTGATTGGTCGTCGCTGGTGCGGCGCGCCATTTCCCGGGTGACGCAGGCGGGGTCCTTTTTGGGCTGTTCCTTGCAGAAGGCGACGGCGAGGTCATGCCGCGATTTCAGATAGCCCGCGGCGCAGTCCGGCGCGGGGGCGGGTGGGAGGCTCGTCTCGGTCGCGATGCGTGCCCAGCAGGCAGCGCCGTCGGTGGCGACGGAGCAGGGGCCGCGATGGACGCGGGTGTAGCGGAGACGGAGACCGTCCTGCTCGACGTCGATGGCGCTGAACAGCGGCTTTTTATCGTCGAATCTGGCAGAGTCGGAGAATACCAGGGCGCTGTCAGCCGAGCGATAGATCGCGAACCCGAGACCGAGATCGACGCCGTCGGCGGCGGAGAGGAACACGAAGGTACCCTTCACACCCAGAAAGTAGTCGGCGATGCCGTCGCGGGAGAAGACACGCTCCCCCGGCAGTTTGGCGGTCTGGCATGGGGGTTTGGCACCGGGGGCCAGCGGGATAATGGAAATCTGATCGTCGCCGAGTTCCTGGTGATCGACCTCTTTGATCATGAACTGCGCGTAGGTGAAGCAGCGCAACTCGTTTTGAAGGCCGGGGCCGGATTCCGATTTGCCGGTCTTGACGGTGCGGACCTGGAGCGGGCGGTCGAACGGGGGGTCGCTCCAGGGGACTTCGCGCGCTTGGGCGACGGCGAAGAGACAGGCGAATGTCAGGGCGGCGAGTACTGAACGGGGAATGATCATCCCGCCACCCTAACCCCTCTTATTCACCGCATAGCAGGGATTCGCTGGCAGGCACGGCACAACCGTCTGGAATCGCATAAGGTTTGGTTCTCGACGCCATACCCGATGCCCGGACAGAATCTGCCATGCCCG
>CAIRCM010000191.1 GCA_903877125.1 uncultured Acetobacteraceae bacterium
ATCTACTGGTGCACGGCCGATGTCGGTTGGGTGACGGGCCACAGCTATATCGTCTATGGCCCGCTGGCCAACGGCGCCACCACCTTGATGTTCGAAGGCGTGCCCAATTATCCGAGCCCGTCGCGCTTCTGGGAAGTGATCGACAAGCACAAGGTCAACATCTTCTACACCGCGCCCACCGCCATCCGCGCCCTGATGCGCGACGGCGAGGGGCCGGTGAAAACCACCTCACGCGCGTCCGTGCGCATCCTCGGCAGCGTGGGTGAGCCGATCAATCCGGAAGCCTGGCTGTGGTACTATCACGTGGTCGGCGACGGCCGCTGCCCGGTGGTGGACACCTGGTGGCAGACCGAGACCGGCGGCATCCTGATCAGCCCGCTGCCCGGTGCCACCGCGCTCAAACCCGGCTCCGCCACCCTGCCGCTGCCCGGCGTGAAGCCGCTGCTGGTCGATCACGAGGGTGTGGAGCTGCACGGCGCCACCGAAGGCAATCTCTGCATTTCCGACGCCTGGCCGGGCATGATGCGCACCGTGTTCGGCGATCACGAACGCTTTGTGCAGACCTATTTTTCGACTTTCCCGGGCCTCTATTTCACCGGCGACGGAGCCCGGCGGGACGAGGACGGCTACTACTGGATCACCGGCCGGGTGGACGACGTGATCAACGTTTCCGGCCACCGGATGGGCACGGCCGAGGTCGAAAGCGCGCTGGTTTCTCATCCCAAGGTCGCCGAGGCCGCGGTCGTCGGCTTCCCGCACGATCTCAAGGGCCAGGGCATCTACGCCTACGTCACCTTGAACCTGGGCGAAGAACCGACCGAGGAGCTGCGCAAGGAACTGGTGGCCTGGGTGCGGAAGGAGATCGGGCCGATCGCCTCCCCCGACGCGATCCAGTGGGCGCCCGGCCTGCCCAAGACCCGTTCGGGCAAAATCATGCGCCGCATCCTGCGCAAGATCGCGGCGAACGAAACCGACGGTCTGGGCGACACTTCCACCCTCGCCGATCCGGCCGTGGTCGACGAACTGGTCGAGAACCGCGTGAAATGACCGACCGGGGCGACGGCGCACTGCTGCTGATCGCCCACGGTTCCGCCCGTTACCGGGACGCCGGACGAACGGTGCAGGGCCATGCGGCCGCGATCCGGGATGCCGGGCATTTCGCCGCCGTCGCGGTTGGGTTCCTGAATGGGGCGCCGACCGTCACGGAGGCATTGGCGAAATTGCCCCCCGGCATGCTCCATGTCGTGCCGTTCTTCATGGAGGACGGCTACTTTACCCGCGTCGCCGTCCCCAAATCGCTCGCCGGGCGAGGCAACCTGCGCCTCCACGCTCCAGTCGGAACGCACCCCGGACTGGTCGCACTGATCGCCAAGCGGATCGAACGGGCCCCGGCCGGCGCCCAAATCGTGCTGGTCGGTCACGGCTCGGCCCGCGCTCCCGGCCGCCGGCTGGCCTTGCACGAACACGCCGAGCGGCTGGGCGCCCATGTTGCATTTCTGGAGGAACCCCCGCTCATCGCCGACGTCCTGTCCAACATGCCCGGCCCGGCGGTCGCCGTGCTCGGCATCTTCGCCGGGGAGGGCGGCCATGTCCGCGACGATTTGCCCGCGGCAATTGCGGCCGCCCGGCATCGGCTAGGCGAAGGCCTGACCGACCTCGGATCGATCGGCGAGGACCCCGGTATGGTGCCACTGATACTGGATCGGATTCGGGGAACCCAGGAACCCGCGACGATTACACAGCCCGGAAGACCATGTTCATCCGTGTAAAAATACCAATAAGCGACCGCTCCTAACCAACCCCAATCACGATATTCCCGAACGCGTCCACCGCTGCCGTCGCCCCATGCGGCACCAGACACGTCGCATCGTATTCCTGCACGATCACCGGCCCGCTGCGCGCCCCCTGCTGCAACCCCGCACGATCCACGACTGGCGTATTCGTCCAGCCGCCATCCGGGAACCAGGCCAGCCGGCTGCGCGGTCCAGCCGCTTCCTTCGGCGGAATCCGTTCGGGCAGCCTTGGGCGATCTGCCACCCCTCGGGTGATCACCGAAAGCCCGGTCAGCTCCACCGGTTCGGACGCCGGTGCCCGGAACCCATACGTCCGTTCGTGCTCAACCCCGAACGCCTCGGCGATCGCCGCCGGTGTAACCCCGCCAGCCAACGGCACCTCGATTTCGCTCGATTGCCCGACGTAACGGGCAAGCGCGGCACGTCGCACCTCCTGCCGGCCGGCGGGGAACCCATCCCGTGCCAATTGTGCCGAACCCGCCGCTTCCAATTCGGCCAATGCCAAAGCAATCCGCTCCGCATCCGCCGAATCAAGCCGCATCCGCAAACTGCGGACACCATGATGTTCCGCATCCGCCACCAACAACCCAAACGCGCTGAACACCCCCGGCAGCGGCGGGATCAGCACCCGGGCGATCCCCAGCTCCCGAGCAATCCCGGCGGCGAACAACGGCCCGTTGCCGCCGAAGGCCAGCAGCGCGAACTGCCGAGGATCACGCCCCCGCTCCACCGACACCGCCCGGATCGCCCGCATCATCGTCGCCGACGCCAACCGCAACATCCCGAACGCCGCGTCCTCTACCGAGCACCCCATCGGTCCAGCCAGATCGCGCTGCACCGCTGCGCGCGCGGCCTCCAGATCGAGTTTCATGGCTCCGCCGACCAAACCGCCGGGATCGAGGTACCCCAGCACCAGATTGCAATCGGTGATCGTCGGTGCCGTGCCGCCACGCCCGTAACAAACCGGGCCAGGATCGGCACCGGCGCTGACCGGACCGACCTTCGGCGCACCGGCCGCGTCCAACCGGCAGATCGAACCGCCGCCGGCCCCGACCTCGGCCAGATCGATCGTCGGCAGCTTCAACATGTAGCCGGCGCCAACCAGCAGGCGGGACCCGACCATCACGCCGCCGCCGACCTCGATCGCCTCGGACCGCAGTACCTCGGCATTTTCCACCAGCCCGGCCTTGGCAGTCGTGCCGCCCATGTCGAACGTGATGATCTTCGGCTCGTTCAGCCGCCGCGCCAGCGCCGCGCCGCCGACCACGCCCGCGGCGGGACCGGACTCGATGATATGCGCCGGTATCGCGGCGGCGAATTCGGCTGAGGCCAGACCGCCATTCGATTGCATCAACTGCAACGGCGCCTCGATCCCCAACGCCCGCAGCCGGGCATCGAGAGCGGTGATGTAAGCCCGCACAACCGGTTGCACATACGCATTGATAACAGTGGTGGAGGTCCGGGGATATTCCTTGATTTCCGGCAATATCTCGCTGCTGAGGGAAATCGCGACATCCGGCAGTGCCGCCCGCACCGCCGCCGCGACCGCCCGTTCATGCGCGGGGTTCGCGTAGCTGTGCAGCAGACAGATCGCGAGCCCCTGGACCTCCTCCCGCCGCAGCATCTCGATCGCGGCGGCGACACTGTCCATGTCCAGCGGGACCGATACCGACCCATCCGGCCGCAGCTTTTCGTCCACTTCCAGCCGCAGCCGCCGCTCCACCAACGCACGCGGCTTGGTCCAGGAAATGTCGTACAGCACCGGCATCCGCAGGTCGCGGATTTCCAGAATATCGCGGAACCCCCGCGTGGTGATCAGCGCCGTCCGCGCCCCTTTCCCCTCCAGCACCGTGTTCGACCCGACTGTCGTCGCGTGCAGCACGTCGGAGACCGGTCCCGGTTCCTCGGCAAGCAGCGCGGACAGGCCGTTCACGATCCCCTCCCCATAATCCCCAGGGGTGGAGGACGTTTTCCGCGTCACCACCCGCCCGTCGCCGGTGATGGCCACGAGGTCCGTAAAGGTGCCGCCGATGTCGATGCCGATGCGCAGGGTCATACCGCGACCGTACCCGCCGCCCCAGTCCCGCGCAAGTTGACGGGCCGCGCGTTCTGCCGTCATGTCGCGGCGAACGTACACAAGGGGGACCAAAGCATGACCGAGCAATTTCAATTTGGGCTGGTCGTTCGCGGTCAGGCGGAAGAGGGCGAGGATATCTCCCGCCGCTTCCAGGAAACCCTCGCCTTCGTTCGTCTCGCCGGCAAGCTCGGTTACAACTCCGTCACCAAGACCGCGCATTACAGCGCCCATCCGTTTCAAATGCTGCAACTCGTGCCGATGCTCGCCCGCTTCGCCGCCGAGGCGCCGAACATGCGCCTGAACGCCGGTGTGTTGTTGCTGCCGCTGATGTCGCCACTGCACGTGGCCGAGGAATTCGCAACGCTCGACGTCATCACCGGCGGCAAGATCATTTTGGGCGTCGGCCTCGGCTACCGCGACGTCGAGTTCAAGGCCTTCGGCGTGCCGCGCAACCAACGGGCCAAACGGTTCGAGGCCAATCTGACCGCGATCAAGCGCCTATGGACCGAGCAGACGGTCACAATGAAGACCCCCTATTTCGAGCTGGAGGAGGCATCCTGCAGCCCGCATCCGATCCAGAAGCCGCACCCCCCGATCTGGATCGGCGCCAACGCCGATGCCGCCGTGGAACGAGCCGCCCGGATGGGCGATTGCTGGTACATCGGACCGGCGGTGGAAATCGGCGCATTGCAGCGGCAGATGGATCTTTACAAGCGCGCACTGGATGCGGCCGGCAAACCGTTCCCCGACGAACTGCCGATGCGGCGGGAGGTGTTTGTCGCCAAAACCCGCGAAGAAGCCATCCGCCTGTGCGCGCCCTATCTCGGCGCGAAATACAAGGCCTATCACTCCTGGCATCAGGAAATGCCGGAAGGCGACCGCGGCCTCGGTCAAGGTTTCGAGGATCTGATCAAGGACCGGTTCCTGATCGGTTCACCCGATGAGGTCGCGGAACAGATTCTCGCCACCCGCAAGCGCGTCGGGATGAATCATATTGTCATGAGTACGGAATGGGCAGGTATGCCGGAAAGTCTGGCGATCGAGACGATGGAAATGATCGCGAAAGAAGTGTTTCCGCGGGTACGCCAGGGGTTGTAGCCGCGCCCAGACTACGCGGCCATGCGGACCGTACCAAGGAAACCGCTGACCTGAAATTTCAACGTTTCCGCCTGTCGCGACAGGTCGCCCGCGGCCTGGAGCACTTGTGTCGCGGCCGCGCCGGTGTCGCCGACCGATCGTGTCACGCTGTCGAGCCCCGTGGATACGTCCATACTGCCTGCCGCCGCCCGCTGAACGTTATGCGCGATCTCCTGCGTTGCCGCTCCCTGTTGCTCGACCGCCGTACTGATCGTGATAGCGATCCTGTTCAGGTCGCGAATCGTGACCGCGATGGATTGGATCGCCGCCACGGTGTCCGCGGTTGTGTTCTGGATGGCGGCGATCCGTGCACCGATCGCCTCGGTCGCCTTCGATGTCTGGTTGGCAAGACTCTTCACCTCCGCGGCCACCACGGCAAACCCCTTGCCGGCGTCTCCGGCACGGGCGGCCTCGATCGTCGCGTTAAGGGCGAGGAGGTTGGTCTTGCCGGCGATCTCGGTAATCATCTCGGTGATCGCGCTGATTTGGCGGGCGGAGTCGGCCAGCCCGTTGATCAGGGTGCTTGATCGCGCCGCTTCCTCGGTCGCTCGTGACGCCATATCTGAGGAGGATAACACCTGCCGGGCAATTTCCCGCACCGACGCTGTTAGTTCTTCGGCCGCGTTCGCCGCGCCTTGTACGTTGGTGGACGCGTGGGCTGAGGCAGATGCGACGATGGCAGCCTGGCCCGAGGTCGATTCTGCCGTGGCTTGAAGGGCGCTCGCGGTTGCCTGAAGCTCCGTGGCGGCGGCCGCGACGATCGAAACGATCTCGCCCACGTCGGATTCGAACGTCTCCGCCACCTGACGCATCGCCGAGGCTTTGTCGCGCGCGGCGGCTTCTTCGGCGACACGCTGGTGAGCTGTCAGACGTTCCACTTCGCGGGCGTTCTCCTTGAACACCTGGACAGCGGCGGCCATGGCCCCAACTTCGTCTTTCCGATCGGTGCCGGGGATTGTAACGTCGGCGTCGCCGCCGGACAGCCGTTCCATCGCCCGCTTAAGGCCATCCAACGAGCCCTTGATGTCCCGGTTCACCACCCAGGCGGCAAGCAGGCTGCACACCAGTATGGAGCCGCCGATCGTCAGCAGCCGCCGCAGAGTGGCGTGATACGCGGTCTCGATGTCGTCCACCCAACTCCCCGTGATGAAATCCAGACCCCAGGGGGCGAATCGTGCAACGTAGGACACCTTCGGGAGATTGGTGGGCTGTCCGGGTTTGGCGACACCATACCAGATCACGCCGCCATCCCGCTCGCCCAAGGCGGTTCTGGCAAGCTCCGCGGATGATCGTCCCTGATCGTCCTTGGCCGTGGTCGGCTTGCCCTCCCGGTTCGGCGCACCGCCGTGCATAATCACGATTCCGTCGGCGGTTTGGGCCAGGAAATAGTCGTCGGCGCTGCCATATCGCAGGCTGTGCACCATATCCGTCATCTCCCTGGTCGCCTGGTCCCGCGTCAAACGGCCGGCACGGACCTCCCCGTCCAAAAAGCCGGCGATGCCTCGCACGGTGAGGGCGAGGGCGCGAACCTTGTCGATGCGGTCGTCCACCATGCGCTGATGCATGACCGAAGCCGAAACCCAGAGCATCGACACGACGGCGGATACCGACAATGCCAGAAGCAGGAAGAGTTTTGTGTGGAGCCGAAGGCGACCGAGCAGGTACATGATGGACTTCTTTGGCGGTGTTGAGCTGCATTCTCGCAGCAAACAGTTAACGAGTGGTTAACCCGGGAACGCCAAATCGCCCCTTTTTGCTTTTGTTCGCGTCTTTTATTTGCATTCAGTGCGTTCGCACACCCCGCGCGGCTGGTTCCCATGCAACAGCCGGTAACGGCATCCTTTCCAGCCGCAGGCGTGTCCGCAGCGCTTCCGTCGCGGCGACGTCCACGACCGGCGGATCGCCAACGGCGACCACGCCGTAATCACGCGCCGCCCCTTCGATCGTGACCAGCCCGTCGCGCAAATCCCGCGCCACCGAATCCAGATCGCGTTCCAACGCCGGGCCCCAGCCGCCGGCGCCGGGCAGTTCATGCCGGAAGACCTGACCTTTCCGCAGCGTCATGGTGATCTTGGCGTGCAGCTTTTCCTCGGAGCTCAATCCGGGATCCATCACGTTCAGCCCTGCCGTCCCCGGCCCGCCGCCGTAAAGCCCGTACGGTCGGAACGCCTGACGGTCCGCCCGCACCTGCAAAATCCCCTCGTCGGCCAGCATCCGCCAGGTCTTCCGCTGCGACATCCCGCCGCGATACTTGCCGGCCCCGCCGGTATCGGGAACGAATTCGTAATCCAGTACCTCCAGCGGGTTCTCCGCCTCGATCACTTCCACCGAGAAGCTGGCCATATTCGCGAACATCGTGGTGTTGCCGTCCAGCCCGTCCGCCCAGGGCCGCCCGCCCCAGGCACCGGAGATGAAATCGACATAGATGAACGGTTTTCGATCCGAATCGTAGCCGCCGATCGTCAACCCCGTATTGCCGCCGTCGGATGCCGCGAACACTTTGTCGGGATAGAGCTGCGACAGTGCCCCAAAGGCGCAGTCAGCCCCGCGAAACCCGGTCAACCCGCGTGCCGCGCAGGCCGCCGGCAATGCCCCATGCGTGATGGTGCCGACCGGCGCGATCACGGTAATCGGCCGGAACACGCCGTCGTTGTTCGGCATGTTGATCGACAGCACCGACTTCACCGCGGTGAAGCTCATCGCCTGCGTGTAGCTCAGCGTGTTGTTGATCGCGCCTTTGACCTGGGGAGCGCTGCCGGTCCAGTCGACCTCCATCGTGTCGCCGCGTTTGCGGATGGTGCAGACCAGCTTGATCGGCACGCCGACATCGATCTGGTCGTCATCGATCCAGTCGGTGAACGTCGCCTCGCCGTCCGGCAGTTCCAGCAGACAATGCCGCGTCAGCCGTTCGGAATAATCCATCATTGCGACCATCAGTTCGCGCACGCCATCGGCGCCGTAACGCGCGACGAGATCGGTCATGCCCCGTCCCGCGATCTCGCACGCGGCCAACTGCGAGCGCAGATCGCCGAACACCCGCCCGGGCAGGCGCACGTTCCGCTCGATCATCCGGAATAACGTGCTGTTCGCGACGCCTTTCTCGTAGAGCTTCAGCGGCGGAATACGCAGCCCCTCGGCATAGATTTCCGTGCTGTCCGACGCATTCGACCCCGGCACCCGCCCGCCGACATCGGTGTGATGGCAGATCGTCGCGGCGTACGCCACGACCCGCCCATCGGCGAACAGCGGCTTGAACACGAAGATATCCGGCAGATGCATCCCACCGTCGTAGGGATCGTTGTTGATGAAGATATCGCCCTCATGCACATCGTCCCCAAACGTCGCCAGCACGGCTTTTAGCGACACCGGAATCGAGCATAGATGCCCCGGCAGGCTCAGCCCCTGCGCCACGAGCCGCCCCTCCGCGTCGCAGATCGCCGCGCTGTAATCCATGATGTTCTTCAGCACGCCGGAATAAGCCGTGCGGTAGATCGTCAGCACCATCTCATCCCCCAGGGCGGAGATGGCGTTGCGGAACAGCTCTTCGGTGATAGGATCGGGCATGGGTGCTATCCCACCATCGAAGCACCGCAATGGCAACCGCAGCCCGGAGTGACCGTGCCAAACCTGATCCGTGCGCTCGCGTTGCTGGCCCTCGCCACGCTGACAGCCTGTGGGTCGCCGCCGCCCTCGGCGATGGAACTGTACCGGCTGGATCATATCCGGCAGGGCAAGCTGACACCGGAGCCTGGATCGCCCGAATCGTGCACACCAAGGCTGATCGCCCGCCTGCCGATCGAAGTCCAAAACCGCCTGCTGATCGTCCCCGTCAGTATCAACGGGCAGACCGTTCGGCTGATCGTCGACACCGGGCCGAACGCACGACACTTACCGAAACCGCCGTTGGTCGTTTGAAGCTGCCGCGCGACATGAACCGCATCTCGACTTCGGTCGGCATCGGCGGCACCAACGTGAACGCCGACGCCGTGGTGACGGAATTCAAACTGGGCAGCGTGAATCTTGACCCGGTGCAACGCCTCGCCGTCGGGACCTTTCGCTTTCCACCAGGTTTCGCCGATGGGTTGCTGGGCGCCGACGTCCTGCTGGCGTTCGGTCTGGATATCGATGTGCCCGGCAGAATGCTCGCCGTCTATTCAGTGCATCGTTGCACCACCACTCGCCCGGATTGGTCGGAACCGTTCGAGGCGATTGCCGGCGTGACACCGCAGAAGGATCGGCTGATGATCCCCTTCCAGTTGGACGGTGTATCGGGTCAGGCGATCCTGGATACCGGGGCGTCCGCGACCACCATCGGCGCGCGGATGGCGAACCGCCTTGGCCTGACCGAGGACAAGATGGCACTCGATCGCAAGATCGTTCAGTCCGGTGCCGGTTCCGGCACCGTGACCGCGCATTACCACTGGTTCCGAGAGCTGCGGGTAGGACCGTCCACCACCAAAGGCCTGATGCTGTCGGTTCTCCCAACCGATGTCGGGTTCGGCGACGCGCTGATCGGGGAGGATTTCCTGGAAGGCCGTCGCGTCTGGCTGTCATTCCCGACCCGACAGGTCTTCGTATCGAAACTGGCGCATGAAACGGGGCCCCAACCATGATGAACATCCGCGTCGTCGGCGACCAGATCGGCGTCGAGGTGTCCGGCATCGATGTGAAAACCATGTCCGATGCCGACTTCGCTAAAATCTACCAAGCCTGGATCGACCACAACGTCATGGTCGTGAAAGGCCAGGACCTGACGATCCCCACCTTCCTCGCCTATAGCCGCCGTTTCGGCATCATCGAGCCGCATCCGTCCAAATCCACCCGCCATCCCGACTATCCGGAAATCACGATGCTGGGTGTCAACAAGTTCAAGCCCGACGGCAGCCTGAACCAGACCATCTATCGCCGTGGCGCCGAGGGCTGGCACACCGATGGCGCCTACGAAAAAGTCCCCTTCAAGGCAACGCAGCTATACGCCGTGGCGATCCCGGACAGGGGCGGGGACACGTATTTCGCCTCCGGCTACGCCGCGTACGACGCGCTGCCGGAACATCTGAAGACCCGGCTGGAGGGTGTCGTCGGCGCCTTCACCTATGGGACGCCTGGCCTGCTGAACCAGGAAGACGAGAACTGGACCCCAGCGCTGCACCCCATCATCCGCACCCACCGCGAAAGCGGCCGTAAATCGTTGTATTTCGACCGGTTGAAAATCGTCTATCTGCAAGGGTTGGAAAAAGCCGAAAGCGACGACCTGATCGCCGATCTGAAAGAGCGCATGATTCAGCCGAACGGCCAGTACGTGCACAAATGGGAAGTCGGCGACATCGTGATTTGGGACAACCGCTGTTCCTATCACAAAGCCGCCGGCGATTACCCGCCGGAACAGGACCGTATCCACTGGCGCGTATCGATCAAGGATTTCGGAGAACGTCCCGCCGATAACCCGTGATGGCGCCGGGTGCGCCAATCCCGTATGATCGACCTGTCATCCGGCGAATGCGCCATTGTGCTGGATCGGATCAACCCCGCGAAGGACGCGTGCGCATGGACACCGCCCCGACCGACATTCTGACTCGCTATCCGGTGCCGCGTCATCGTCTGACCCGACAGGATTACTATCGCATGGGTGAGGCTGGCATCCTGCGGCAGGACGATCGCGTCGAGCTTCTGGAAGGGCAATTGGTCGATATGTCTCCCATCGGGCCACGCCACTCGATCGTTACCGATAATCTGAATGAATTGCTGATCACAGGTTTTGCTGGCCGTGCCCGGGTGCGCTGTCAGGAACCGGTGGTGCTGGACGACGGGTCCGAACCGCAGCCGGATTTCGCACTCGTTCGCCGGCCGTGGCGTGGATATCCGCATACGCATCCGGGACCCGATGACATCTTCCTGCTCATCGAAGTGGCGGACAGCAGCCTGGGGTTCGACCGCACAGTCAAGTTGCAACTCTATGCTCTCGCGGGCATTCGGGAGGTCTGGATCGTCGATCTCACGACCGACAGCGTGCTGGTGTACCGGGACCCTTCGGCCGGGTTCTATGGGTCGGAGAGCCTGATCGAGTCGTCCGGGTTGCTGGCCGTGGCGGCGCTGCCTGGTGTTACAATTCAAGTCGCCGCGGTCTTTGTTTAGGTTGAGCCCAGCTTGAGGCGGGTCAACGGGTGCCGTCTGCGAGCTTCGCTATGTGCATTCCACCAAAAATCCAGCTAAACCGCCCCCCACAAACCAAGCAGGACAAAGGATGGACCAGCGCTTCGACGTCGTCGTGGTAGGGGGCGGGCACGCCGGCTGCGAAGCCGCGGCAGCGGCCGCGCGCACAGGCGCGCGCACCATCCTGCTCACCCACAAGCTCGAAACCATCGGCGAAATGTCGTGCAACCCGTCGATCGGTGGCATCGGCAAAGGCCACCTGGTGCGAGAAGTCGACGCCCTCGACGGCCTGATGGGCAAGGCAGCCGACACCGCCGGCATCCACTTCAAACTGCTGAACCGCAGCAAAGGCCCAGCCGTCCGAGGCCCAAGAGCGCAAGCCGACCGGTCGCTCTACCGCCGCGCGATCCGCAGCCTCCTGGACGAAACCCCCCGCCTGACCATCCGCGCCGCAGCCGTCGAAGACCTCGAAATCGGACCCGACGGGCGCCTCGCCGCCGTCATCACCGCCGACGGCACCCGCATCCGCACCGCCGCCGCCGTGCTGACCACCGGCACCTTCCTGCGCGGCGTCATCCATGTCGGCGATGTCCAAACGCAAGCTGGGCGCGTCGGCGAAGCCCCCTCGATCGGACTGGCTCGGACTCTGACAAAACTGGGCTTGCCGATGGGCCGCTTGAAAACCGGCACCCCAGCGCGGCTCGACCGGCGCACCATCGACTGGAACGGTCTGGCCGCCGACCCCGGCGACGCCGAACCCGAACCGTTCAGCACCCTGACCGGACGCCTGCTGAACCGCCAGGTCGAATGCCGTGTCACCGCCACGACCCCCGCCACCCACGCCATCATTCGCGAAAACCTGCACCGTTCGGCCATCCACGCCGGCAACATCACAGGCGTCGGCCCCCGCTATTGCCCATCGATCGAGGACAAAGTCGTCCGCTTCGCCGCCCGCCAAAGCCACAACATCTTCCTCGAACCCGAGGGGCTGGACGACAACACCATCTACCCGAACGGCATCTCCACCAGCCTGCCGGAAGCCGTCCAGCGCGCGATGCTCGCGACCATCCCCGGCCTCGAACACGCCACGATGCTGCGCCCCGCCTACGCCGTGGAATACGACTACGTCGATCCCCGCGCCCTAACCCCCGGCCTGGAACTGCGATCGCTCCCCGGACTGTTTCTCGCCGGCCAGATCAACGGCACCACGGGCTACGAGGAAGCCTCGGCCCAAGGACTCTTCGCCGGCATCAACGCCGCCCGCCTCGCCGGCGGCTGCGAACCCGCCCGCCTCGACCGATCGGAAGCCTATATCGGCGTCCTCGTCGACGACCTCACCACCCAAGGTGTCGGCGAGCCCTACCGCATGTTCACCTCCCGCGCCGAATTCCGCCTCAGCCTCCGGGCCGACAACGCCGACCTCCGCCTGACCGAAAAAGGCATCGCCTGGGGTTGCGTGGGATCCGAGCGCGCCATCGCCTTCAACACCCACCAATACGCCGTCAGCCAGGCCATCGAACGCGCCCGAGCCGACGGACACCCCGCGGCCGAATGGACCCGGCTGGGCTTCGCCCCTCGCGCCGACGGCCGCTGGCGTTCGGTGCTCGACATGGCCGCGATCGACACCGTCCCCTGGGACGATCTGGCCGCCGCCGTCCCCTGGCTCGCCGAACTTCCCCCCCGCGCCGCCGCGCAACTCCACGCCGAGGCCCGCTACGCCGGCTACCTCCAGCGCCAAGACGCCGATATCCGCCGCTTCCGCAAAGAGGAGTCGGTGTCCTTGGATGGCGTCGACTTCACCGAAATCGGCAGCCTGTCCGCCGAGGTGACTGACAAGCTCACCCGCTTCCGCCCCGAATCCCTCGGCGCCGCAGCCCGCCTGCAAGGCATGACTCCAACAGCTCTGGCTTCCATCGCCGCCCATGTGCGCAAAAAACGCCCCGAGGCGGTCGCCGGCACGTGATCCCACCTGCCAAATCCCGAGGTGAAGGCGCCACACCGGGCATGGTCCAGTGGTTCGCGTCCAAGGAACAACACCCGGACGCCCTGCTGTTCTTCCGCATGGGCGATTTCTACGAGCTGTTCTTCGAAGACGCCGAAGCCGCCTCGGCCGCCCTCGACATCGCTTTGACCCACCGCGGCGAACACGCCGGCCAACCCATCCCCATGTGCGGCGTCCCCGTCCACGCCGCCGAATCCTACCTCGCCCGCTTGATCCGCCGCGGCTTCCGTGTCGCCGTCGTCGAGCAGATGGAAGACCCGAAAACCCGCACCACAAAAGGCCCAATCCGCCGCGAAGTCGTCCGCCTCGTCACGCCCGGCACTCTAACCGAGGACTCCCTGCTCGAAGCCGGCCGCCCCAATCTGCTGCTCGCACTCGCCCGAGACCGCGAAAGCCTGGGCGCCGCTTGGCTGGACGTCTCCACCGGCCTCTTCGAAACCGCCGCCGTAACCGACCTCCTGGCCCTCCTCGGCCGCCTCGAACCGGCCGAAATCCTCGCCCCCGCCGACCTCCCGCTCGCCGACTGGGACCCTCGCCGAGGGCCCGAACATCCGCCCTCACCCCCCACCATCGCCCGCCGCCGGCTGGCCGAGGCTTTCGGCGCCGCCAGCCTCGATGCCTTCGGAACTTTTACGGATGGGGAGGCCGTCGCCGCCGCCCTGGCCGTCGATTACGTGCGGACCACGCAGGTCGGCAACCTGCCGCGCCTCAGCCATCCCGAACCGCAAGGGCTGACTGGCGTCATGGTGATGGATGCCGCCACCCGCGCCAGTTTGGAAATTCAACGATCCCGCGACGGTGGGACCCAGCACACCATTCTGGCATCGGTCCAAAAAACCCTGACCCCAGCCGGCGCGCGCCTTCTGGCGAGCTGGCTATCCGCCCCGCTGACCGATCCCGCCGGGATCACCGAGCGCCAGGACGCCTGGTCCTGGCTGCTGGCCAACCCAGATGCGGCCACCCACCTGCGAACGGCCCTGCGCGCCACCCCCGATATCGCCCGAGCGCTGGCGCGGTTGTCACTGAACCGGGGCGGGCCAAGGGATCTGGCGGCGTTACGGGATGGCCTCAAGGCCGCCACCAACGCTCATGCCGCACTCCAAGGCCCACTGCCTCAGGCGCTCGAAACCGCCCGAGCCGCGCTGCCGATCGGCCTGCCCCTCGCGGATCAACTGAACGCCGCACTCGCCGACCCGCCCCCGCACCGGCTCGACGATGGCGGCGCCATCCAGCCCGGCTACGACGGTGAGCTCGACGCGCACCGCGCCCTCCGCGACGACTCCCGCCGGGTGCTGACAACGATGCAACTCGACTACGCCCAGCGCTTCGGCGTCGCCGCCCTCAAAATCAAACACCACGCCCAGCTCGGCTATATCATCGAGGCGCCGGCCGCATCGGTCGAAAAACTGCGCGCCTTCCCCGAACTGACTCTGCGGCAGGGCATGGCCAACGGCGCCCGCTTCACCGAACCCGCGTTGTCCGATCTGGATCGTCGCATTTCCGAGGCCGGGGAGCGCGCCGCCGCCCGCGAACGTCTGGTGTTCGGCCATCTCGTCCGCGCCGCGCTGGAACAGGGCAACGCGCTGGCCGACGGCGCTGACGCCCTGGCGTTTCTCGACGCCGCCCAGTCCGCCGCCCGCCTCGCCGAACCCGGTACCTGGTGCCGCCCCGTCGTCACCGATACCGATGAATTTCAGGTCCGCGCTGGCCGCCATCCAGTGGTGGAGGCGGCGCTGGCCGGCAAAGCCGCCTTCGTTCCCAACCGCTGCGACCTGTCACCGGATCGCCGGGTCCTGCTTCTGACCGGCCCAAACATGGCCGGTAAATCCACCTTCCTGCGCCAAAACGCGCTGATCGCGGTGCTGGCGCAGGCGGGCCTGCCGGTCCCCGCCGAATCCGCCCGCCTGGGCGCGGTCGACCGCCTGTTCAGCCGGGTCGGCGCGGCCGACGATCTCGCCCGCGGCCGATCCACTTTCATGGTCGAAATGACCGAAACCGCCGCCATCCTCCACCAGGCCGGCCCCCGGTCCCTGGTCGTGGTGGATGAGATCGGGCGCGGCACCGCCACGCTCGACGGTCTTGCCATCGCCTGGGCGGTGCTCGAAGCCCTGCATTCCACGATCCGCTGCCGAACCATCTTCGCCACCCACTTCCATGAACTCGCCGGTCTGGCCGAACGCCTGCCCCGGCTCCGCCCGCACACGATGCGGGTGAAGGAATGGAAAGGCACCGTCGTCTTCCTGCATGAGGTCGCCGAAGGCGCGGCCGGTCGTTCGTGGGGCGTGCATGTCGCCGAACTCGCGGGCGTGCCGGCCCCGGTGGTGCGCCGTGCGGCGACGCTGCTGACCGCGCTGGAAAAACACGGCGGGCCGCTTGGTGCCGGCGCACCCCTCGGCGATTTGCCCCTGTTCGCCGCGACCGAAAAGCCCGCCGCCGCCGCGCCGGACGCATTCACAACGGCATTTCTGGCGATCGACCCCGACCAAATGACACCAAAAGATGCTTTAGACGCGCTTTACCGCCTGAAGGCCTTGTTCCCTATTCCCGAGGCCGCCGGGTGATACTACGGTTTCAAACATGTTGACTCCGATCGCCGTTCCCGCCGCCCCCGAGGTGGCCCCCGCCGTGCTGTCCCAGGCCCTCGCGAACCTGGCCACCGAAGGACGAGGCACTATTCAGCGCGACGATGCCGTCGGCGCGTTTCGCCGCCATCTCGCCCGCATCCAGGCCTATGTGCGGGACGCGTTCGAGCAGGATCAACTCACGGGATTGCAGGCCGCGCGCCTGCTGGCCGGGCTGATCGATGGGGTGATCGACGTTCTCTACAACCATGCCACCAATGAGCTCGGCTTCAACGAGCCCGCCAATCTCAGCATCGGGGCAACCGGCGGATACGGACGCGGCGTGCTCGCGCCGTTCAGCGACATCGATCTGCTGTTCCTCACCGCCGAGGACCCATCGAGCCAATCGCTGCGCGTCGTCGAATATATGCTGTATTTCCTGTGGGACCTCGGCTTGAAGGTCGGCCACGCCACCCGCTCGATCGAGGACTGCCTGGTGGAGGGTGCGAAGGACACCACGATCCGCACCGCACTGCTCGATGCCCGCCATGTCACCGGCAACGCACCGCTGTTCGCATCGTTTCATCGCCGATTTCGCGCCGCCTGCAAAGCCGCTGGTGCGACCGACTATATTCTGGCCAAACAGGCGGAACGCCATGCGCGTCATCGCAAATTCGGCGAGAGCGCCTACATGGTCGAGCCCAATATCAAGGAGGGCCGTGGCGGCCTGCGGGACATCCAAACCCTTTATTGGATCTCCCGCTACGTGTTCGACACCCAGACCATGGGTGCCCTCGCCGATGTCGGCGGCGTTCTGACCCACGCCGAGGCGCGACATGGTCGCCGCGCCTGGGAATTCCTCTGGACCGTCCGTTTTCACCTGCATTACGTCGCCGGCCGGGCGGAAGAACGACTGACATTCGATGTGCAGCCGGTGGTCGGCGCGCGCATGGGCTACCAGCGCCACGGAAGACAGGATGGCGTCGAGCGCTTCATGCGCCACTACTTCCTCAATGCGCGCGAAATCGCCCGCCTCACCCGCATCATGGAACCCGCCATCCTGCGTGCCGCGCTCGGCCCGCCGGCGATCGAGGCCGAGACCGATAAAGCCCTGCTCGCATCGGGGTTCGTGCTGGCCGAGGGCAAGCTCATGCCCGTCGGCGGGCGCGATTTCGATACGGAGCCATTGCAGATGCTGCGCATCCTGCGGGTGGCGCGCGATCGCAATCTCGAACTGCACCCGCTGGCCATCCGGTCGTTGATTCAGAATGAACGCCGCGCGATCGCCCTGCGGGATGATCCTCTGGCGGCGGACGCGTTCATGGACCTGCTGTGCGGCCGCCAGCCGGCGGTGCGCGGCCAGGCAGGGCATCCGGACGGCGCGCGCTGGCTGAACGTGCTCAACGAAACCGGCTTCATCGGTCGGTTCCTGCCCGACTGGGCGCGGATCGTCGGCCAAATGCAGTTCGATACCTACCATATCTTCACCGTCGATGAGCACACGATCGAGGCGGTGAAGGTTCTGAACAGCCTCGAACGCGGTGAAATGGCGGAAATCGCCCCGGTAGCCTCAAGCCTTGTCGACCAGCTGCACTCCCGCCGGGCGCTCTATCTGGCCATGCTGCTGCACGACATCTGCAAGGGACGCGGCGGCGATCACTCGGAACTCGGCGCGGAAGTCGCGCTCTATATCGGACCGGCACTCGGACTGTCCGCCGAGGAAACCGAAACCGTCTCCTGGCTCGTGCTCCATCATCTGCTGCTGAGCACCACCGCGTTCAAGCGCGACATCGACGATCCTAAAACGATCCTCGACCTGGCGGAGACCATCCAATCGCCGGAACGGCTGCGGCTGCTGCTGGTGCTGACGGTCGCGGACATGCGGGCCGTGTCGGCCAAGGTCTGGAACGGCTGGAAGGCGACTCTGCTGCGCGAGCTGTATTCCAGGGTCGCGGAAGTTCTGGCGGGCGGTTTGGCTACCACCGAACGGGATGTGCGCGTGCAACGTGCCAAACAGGCCGCCGCGGCCCTGCTGCTGGGGTGGGATGAAGCAGACATCGCGCAATTCTGGGACCTCGGCTATCCCAGCTATTGGCTGTCATTCGATCCCGAAAGCCATGCAAGGCATGCGAGCCTGCTCCGGGACGCGGAAAAACGCCACGCACCGTTAACCGTCGATACCCAACCGCTGCCCGCCCGTTCGGTGACCGAAGTCACGGTCTATTGCGCCGACCACGCGGGGCTGTTCAGCCGGATTTCCGGTGCCCTCGCCGTGGCCGGTGCGTCGATCGTCGACGCACGTATCCACACGATGACCAACGGCATGGCGCTGGACACATTTTGGATCCAGGACGCTTCCGGTGGGGCCTTCGATGCACCGCACCGTCTCGCCCGGCTGTCGGCCCTGATCGAGCAGGCACTGTCCGGCCGACTGCGCCTGAACACCGAAATCAAGAAAATGTCGAAAATGGTGCTGGGCCGTCGCATGCAGGCGATCCACGCCCCACCCCGCGTGGTGATCGACAACAAGGCGTCGAATACCCACACGGTGCTGGAGGTCAATGGCCGCGACCGACCGGGTCTGCTGCACGACGTGACCGCGGCGATCAGCGAGCAAGGGCTGCAGATCGCTTCGGCCCACGTCACCACCTACGGCGTGCGCGCGGTGGACGTCTTCTATGTGAAGGATGTCTTCGGCCTGAAGATCGAGAACGAGCGCAAACTCACCCAGTTGCGGGAAGCATTGCTGAAGGCGCTGGCGAACCCGGACGAAGTTGCCGTGCCAACGCCATCGCCGAAGCGCCGGCGGGTCGCGGCTTAACGCGCGGTCAGGGCGCCGCGGGCGCGCAGTTCGGGTCGGTCGTGAGTTGGTTGCCCACGGTTACCGCGGCGTTCACGGCTTCCGTCAGGCCGGAAGCAGGGACGGCTTCGGCGGCGGCGATTTTTGCGACGGTATCAGCCACACACGCAACCGCATGAGCTTCGGCAGCTTGGTGAGCCGCGGTCTGCCCTGAGCAAGCCGCCAGCGACAGGCCGAGTGCCGCGAGAATCGCGATGCCGGCAGCGGTTTTACCCGGGTCGGGCGGGACCGGCGCATTGGCGGTCGTTGCCACCGCGTTATCCCGATAAGCCGCGTAAACTTTCTCCAGGTCGGTGGCCGCGGTCTTGGCGGCATCCTGAAGCTGGGCATTTTCCGGCCACAGCAGGCCAATCGCACTGGCGATCAGCAGCGGGATGGCGTTCGTCCAGGACATTGTTCCTGACAGGACCGCCATCACTGTCGGTGCGAGCACCATGAAACCGTGACCGGTCGTCACCTGACCGATCCAGGTGTTGTTCGAATTGCTCAAGATATTTACTCCAATATGGGTGCAAGTAAGCCGGCGGGCACAAAAAAAGCGCCGGGACCGTTGGTCCAGGCGCGCGTGTCCCGTTGATAGAGGAAAAATTGCTCAGAACAAATTTCGCGTCAAGCAGAATTTCCGTCAGGCCGCGAGAAAACACTCCGTTACCCGACCATCGCGCGGCTCGGTCGGCGGCGTGTCCGACCGGCAACGATCGATCGCCATCGGACAACGTGGGTGAAAACGGCAACCCGCCGGCACGTTCGACGGATCCGGATAGCTCTCGCCCAGCCCGACATCTGGGATCGGAACGCCCGGCTCCGGCGTCAGCACCGATGCCAACAAAGCCCGGGTGTAGGGATGCCGCGGTGTCGCGAACAGCGGCGCGGCCGGTCCATGTTCGACGAACCGGCCAAGATACATCACCGCGACCTCGGTTGCGACGTGCTCCACGACCGCAAGGTTGTGGCTGATGAAGATGTAGGTCAGACCCAGGTCTTTTCGCAGGTCGGCGAGCAGGTTCAGGATTTGCGCCTGCACAGACACGTCCAGCGCGCTCGTCGGCTCATCGCACACCACGATCCTTGGACGCAGCACGAGCGCCCGAGCGATCGCGACCCGCTGGCGCTGCCCGCCGGACAGTTGGGCGGGAAAGCGATCGGCCATGGCATCCGACAGGCCGACACGGGCCAGCATATCCATCACCGCGTCCCGCTGTTTCGCGGCCGATAGCGCCCCTTGCGCGGCCAACGGCAAACCCACGATCTCGCGCACCCGCTGGCGGGGATTCAGCGACGAAAACGGATCTTGGAATACGGGCTGGATCAGCCGCGCACGTTCCCGCCGGTCGAGCGTGATCAGGCTTTGCCCCTCGATCAGGACTTCTCCCGCGCTGGGCGGCATCAGCCCGAGGATCAGCCGGCCGAGCGTGGATTTACCGCAGCCGGACTCGCCGACGATGCCCAAAACATCGCCACTTTCCAACGAAAACGACAGACCGTCGACCGCCCTGACGACGCGGCGTTCGGAAAACAGGCCCGATCGGCTCTCGAAATGGCGAAAGACGTTTTTGACCTCGATCATGCCCCGGACCTCGTGCAGATCGTCTCGTGATCGGGTGACAGGCGGTTCCGGGGGATTTCGCCCTTGCAGGCCGGCGCGGCATACGCGCAACGGTCCCGGAAGGCGCACCCCACGTAGCCCTCGCCGATGCGCGGTACGACGCCGGGGATGCTGCCGAGCGGCTCGCCTGGCGCGGTCTTGCCGGGAATGGGCACGCAGTCGAGCAGGCCGCGCGTGTAAGGATGTGCCGGTGCGGCGAACAGCGCCTTGGCGTCGGCGCTTTCCACCACCTGGCCGGCATACATGACCGACACACGCTGCGCCATGCGGGCGACCACACCCAGATCGTGGGTGATCAGCAACAATGCCAATCCCAGCTGCTGCTGCAACGATTTGAGCAGGCGGAGTATCTGCGCCTGCACCGTAACATCGAGTGCGGTTGTCGGCTCGTCCGCGATCAGCAGTTCGGGGTCGCACATCAGCGCCATGGCGATCATCACCCGCTGACGCAAACCGCCGGAAAGCTGGTGTGGATATTGTCCAAGCCGCATACCCGGCGCGGTGATCCCGACCTTGCCCAAAAGCTCCGCCGCCCGATCCAAGCCCTTGGCGCGAGAAACATGCCGGTGCCGTTCCAGCACCTCCGCCATCTGGGACCCGATCGTGTATGCCGGATTCAGGCTGGTCATCGGTTCCTGAAAAATCATCGCCATTTTGTCGCCGCGCAGGCGCGCGATGTGCCGGTCGGCCATCCGCGTCAGATCATGGTCGTGAAACCGCATGACATCGGCGGAACGACGAGCGCCGCGGGGCAAAAGATTCATCACCGACAGCGCGGTCACCGATTTGCCGCAACCCGATTCCCCCACGACGCAGTGCGTTTCTCCAGGCATCACCTGCAACGAAACGCCACGTACGGCGGCGGTACCGTCCGGGAACCCCACGTTCAGATTGGTGATTTCCAGCACCGGTCTCATCGCCGTGCCGATACGCCGAGAAGATCGCGCATACCGTCGCCCAGGAGGTTGATGCCGAAGACGAGGATAAAAAGAGCGATGCCCGGAACCATGATCACCCACGGACTGAAGAACATGTAGTCCTTCCCTTCGGCAATCATGAGTCCCCAGGACGGCAGCGGCGGCGGCACGCCGAGGCCGAGGAAGGACAGTGCCGCCTCCAGCAAAATCGCCAGTGCCATTTCCAAGGTGGCGACGACGATCAGATGGGTCAGGATATTGGGCAGGATTTCCCGTATCAGAATATGCGCTGTGGACGCCCCCGCGGCTCGCGCGGCCGCGACATAGTCGAGATTCCGGATCTGCATCGTCGTCGTCCGCGCGACGACAGCGAACCGCTCCCACAGCAGAAGCCCAAGCGTCAGCACGACAACCGTCAGCGAACTGCCGATCAGTGCGACCACGGTCAGCGCCACCAGAATCAGTGGGATCGCCGGACGGCAGGTGATCGCGAACATCACGGCATCGTCGGTCCGCCCGCCGAAATAACCGCCGACGACACCAAGCGTGGTCCCGATCAGACCCGACGTCACGACCGTCAGCGTGCCGATCAGCAACGAAATCCGGGCACCGAAGATCAACCGGGACAGATAATCGCGCCCGAGCTGGTCGGTGCCGAACAGGTGGTCCGGCGTGCCGCCATCCATCCAGCGCGGCGGGATCATCCGTTGCGACAGGTCCTGCGCGAACGGGTCATGCGGTGCCAGCAGATCGGCACCCAGCGCGATCGCCAGCACACCGCCGACAATCAGCAGCCCCAGGCTGGTGGATATCGAACGAGGGTTCATCCGCCGCGCAATCTGGGATCGAGCACGGCGTTCATCATGTCCGCGAGCAACGTCAGGCCCACATAGATCGTCGCCAGAACCAGCACGACTGCCTGCACGACCGGGAAATCGTTCTTGCTGATCGACTCCCACGCGAGATAGCCAACCCCGTGCAGCGCGAATACCGTTTCAATAACGATCGATCCTCCCAGCATGAATCCCAATTGAACGGCGGCGACCGAAACCACTGGCATCGCCGCATTGCGCAACGCGTGTTTCAAAACGATCGAACTCGTGCTCAATCCCTTCGCCCGTGCCGTGCGGATATAGTCCGACGACAGCGCCTCGATCATACCCGAGCGTGTCAGGCGCAACAAAGCCGGGATCGCGGAGAATGCCAGCACGATCCCCGGCATGACGTAGCCGTCCCAGGTATCGACGCCGGAGATCGGCAGCCATTGCAGTTTCAACCCAAAAGTGATGATCAGCAACAGGCCCAGCCAGAAGCTCGGCATCGCCTGGCCGATCAGCGTGACCGACCCGATGGCCCGATCCAGCAATGTTCCTTCCCGCATCGCCGCGAGAATGCCGAGCGGAATGGCGGTCGCCAATGCGAAGCCAAGCCCGATCAGGCCGAGGCAGACCGTTATCGGCAACCGTTCCTTGATCAGACCCCACACCGGCGCGCGGTAAAGATACGAACGCCCGAGGTCGCCCGACGCCGCGGCAACCGCCCAGTCCACGAACTGCGCCGGCAAGGGCCGGTCCAACCCATAGTTCTTGCGGATCGTGACCACGTCTTCCGCCGTCGCGTTTGGGCCGGCGATGGATACCGCCAGGTCCCCGGACAATCGTGTCAGCGCGAAAGCGACCACGAGGACGGTCAACATCACCATCACCGCCAGAATCGCACGACGCAGCAGAAACTTTCGCATGTGCGAAGCCTAGGGGGCGGCGTGCGGGGGATGCAACCTCCAACAGCCTTGGCGTGCACGAAATCCCGCGTTAAACCGATGTCTTCGCCGGAAGATGAACCGCAACCGGCATTGCCCAGGGAGAAACCCATCATGGCGGAAGCCTATATCTGCGACTTCGCCCGTACCCCGATCGGACGCTATGCCGGCGCGCTGCGCGATGTCCGCACCGACGATCTCGCCGCCCACCCGATCAAGGCGCTGAAGGAACGGCACGCCGGCATCGATTGGGATGCGCTCGACGACTGCATCATGGGCTGTGCCAATCAGGCCGGCGAAGATAACCGCAACGTCGCCCGCATGGCCGTGCTGCTCGCCGGCCTGCCGACGACCGTCCCCGGTTCGACCATCAACCGGCTCTGCGGGTCCGGTCTGGACGCCGTGGGTTCCGCTGCCCGCGCAATCAAGGCCGGCGATGCCCAGTTCATGCTGGCCGGAGGGGTCGAAAGCATGACCCGCGCCCCCTTCGTCATGGGCAAAGCGACCGAGGCATTCTCCCGCTCCAGCGAAATCTACGACACCACCATCGGCTGGCGTTTCGTCAACGCGCAGATGAAAAAGGTGTACGGCACCGACGCAATGCCCGAAACCGGGGAGAACGTCGCCGAGGAATTCCAGATCAGCCGCGCCGACCAGGACGCTTTCGCCTACCGCAGCCAGATGCGCAACAAGAAGGCGCAGGACTCCGGCTTCTACACGCGCGAGATCGTGCCGGTCACCATCAAGGGCCGCAAGGGTGACACCGTAGTGTCCCAGGACGAACATCCTCGCCCCGACACCACGATGGAAATGCTGGCCAAGCTGAAAACCCCGTTCCGCGATCCCGGCACGGTCACGGCGGGCCACGCCTCGGGTGTGAACGACGGCGCCGCGGCGCTGCTGATCGCCTCGGAAGAGGCAGCGAAGCGCCACGGCCTGACGCCGCGCGCGCGCATCGTCTCGATGGTCACCGCCGGCGTGCCCCCTCGCATCATGGGCATCGGCCCAGCACCCGCGGTGCAGAAGCTGCTGGCGCACATGGGTATGACCATCGGCGACATCGATATCATTGAGTTGAACGAAGCCTTCGCCAGCCAGGGTATCGCCGTGATGCGCCAACTCGGCCTGCCTGACGATGCCGAGCATGTGAACCCGCACGGTGGCGCGATCGCGCTGGGTCACCCCCTCGGCATGTCCGGTGCGAGACTCGCCATGACCGCGGTCAACGCGATGGAAACCCTCGGCACCAAACGCGCGATCGCCACGATGTGCATCGGCGTCGGTCAAGGCATCGCCGCACTGATCGAACGCGTCTAACCAATGCCGTAACGGGCGGTGGATCGCCACCGCCCGTTGTCGATCAGATCTCGGTCTCGGTCTCGGTCACCACCAGGATCAGGCCACCCCCGTCCGGCACGACTTCCGCGTTCAACGAGGTCTGCCGGCCGTCCGGCGACAATTGCGGAAGCGACGCGCCGGCCGGTTCAGTGCGCAGAATCGCGACCCGCTGGGCAATTTCTGCTTCCATCGCTTCGTCGTTCTCACCCTCCGCGGAGCCGATCAATCCCGCTTGGGCCTGATGGCGGAACAGTTCGTCGATCGGCAACCCAACCTTCAAGGCTTCCGCCGGTACCCCGATTTCCGCGGCAAAACGCTGGTTCCAGGCGGACAGACGCAATTCGGGGTCGAGCAGAGCCGTGCCGTCGGGTGAAACCCGCATCAGCGCGGCCACCTGCCCAGATGCGGTTCCCGAGCGGTTACGCAGACCGGCAACTTCGTTTTGGGCCGATTCGAGGTCCGATTGCATGCGGACAAAATTGCGCTGCCGCCGGCGGTTGGAACGCAGGTTGAAGATTTCCCACAGAATCAATCCTGCGATCGTGATGACGACAACGCTGGCGCCGAACGCGTCCCACCACATACCCGATGCAATGGTGTCGGCAGCCGACAGCGCTTCGCTGCGGGCAATACCGACGGTGACGATCATGTCCCGGTCAGGCACCCGGGCGAAACCCAAGACCCGGACCACATTGTCCATGGCTGTGGGCCCGGTCCAGGCGCCCGACGGCCGGGTTTTGAATGCATTCAGCATTTCGGTGTCGAGCAACTGCGTCTGCGGATGACGCGCGGCCGGTCCGGCGACGGCCTGAAGCGTTCCACGCTCCGAATCGACCAACGCCACCACGCCGTTGATGCCGATCGAAACACTCTCGTAGAATTTGATCAGGTCCTGGGTCCGGTACGAAGCGCCAATCAGCCAACTGGTTGGCTGTTTGAGCGGCCGGACGATGTACATAAGGTAACGCCGAGCCTCCACCGCGCCGCCGGACTCCGCGATGAGCAGGTGCCCGGCCCGGGTCGTCTGCCCCTCTCGTGCGATGGTTTCCAGCGTGTCGTGCGGGAATGTCAGATAGATGCCGCCGATCCCCTGGCCGATGGCCGCGGGATTGATGTCCTGCCGAACGACCCGTTTTTCGTCGCCGATGAATATATCGTCCGACAGCTTGGTCAGCGACGGCATCTGCTTCTGCCAATCCAGGAGATTGAAATGCTCCTGATCTCGGGCCCAGGCCTCTTGTAAAATCGCGATGGACTGATCGACGACCGCGAGCTCCTGATGGATTTCCTGCGCCAGGGTCAATGCCTGGGCGGTGACCATGCGTTCGGCCCGTTCCCGCACATCGGCAGTCTGGTCATTGATGATTTTTGTCGAAACAATCCAGATCAGCGCGACCAGTACAACCGCCACCAGCGTCACGCCGATGCAAGCTGAGATTTCCGCCACGCCGACACGGCCGCGACGGCGTGGCTGACTGACGACGAGCTCGGGTTGTCTGGAGCGCTGGGATGACGACCCGGAACGCCGGCGCCGACTTTTGCTGCCGCTCATGCCGAATGCCTCTCCCAACGGGCGTCACGTGGTTCCATCGGGACAATACTGCGCATCGTGCCGGCTCTCTTCGTTGTCGGGGCCAAGGAGTTGACCGCTTCGCAATGTAGCCAAGCCGAACCATGCCGGCAAATGATGGTCGTACAGCCCTTGACACTTGTGGTATACATTATACTGAATGCCGGCAACGACCCGGAGGAAGCGCGTGTCCGAAGCGGACCAGCAGCCCAGACTGAAGATCGAACCGCTAGGCATCAGCCTCGGTCTGCGCCAGCAGGCCTGCGAGGCAATCAAACGCGCCATCATGGCAATGGACATCTACGGCCACCCCGAAGAAATCCGCCTCGACGAACGTCAGCTCTCCCAGGACCTTGGCGTCAGCCGCACCCCCATCCGCGAAGCCCTGTCAGTGCTGGAGCAGGAAGGCTTCGTCCGTTCCATTCCCCGTCGCGGCATCCATGTCGTGCGCAAATCCAAGCACGAAGTCGTGGAAATGATCACCGTCTGGGCCGCCATCGAAAGCATGGCCGCCCGTCTCGCCGCGACCCGAGCGACCAACGACGAACTGGCCGAACTGCGGCGCCTGATGGAGGCCTTCCAGGACGACCCCACTGGGCACATCAGCGAATACTCCGACGCCAACATGGCCTTTCACCGCGCCATCATCCGGCTCGGCGGTGTCGGCCTGATGACCGGCCTGACCGACAATCTCTTCATCCATATGCGTGCCGTTCGCGCCGTCACCATGACCCAGGATAATCGCGCACAGCGCTCCGTCGCCGACCATCGGGCGATCGTCGCTGCCCTCTTGGCACGCGACGCCGATCTCGCGGAACGGCTGGTGCGCGAACACACCATGGGCCTCGCTGCCCATGTCGAACGTCACGGCGATTTCCTTGACACCCCCGATGTCCAGCGCCGGCAATCTCAATTCGCCTAAGGGAGCAAAACCATGTCCGCCGAGACCGAAACAGAACTGACCGACGGGTTCCATCTCGTCATCGATGCCCTCAAGCTGAACGGCATCAAGAACATCTACGGTGTTCCAGGCATCCCCATCACCGACCTCGGCCGTCTCGCGCAGGCCGAGGGTATGCGCGTCATTTCCTTCCGGCACGAACAGAACGCCGGCAACGCCGCCGCGATCGCCGGGTACCTGACCAAGACCCCCGGTATCTGTCTGACGGTCTCCGCGCCCGGCTTCCTCAATGGCCTCGTCGCCCTCGCCAATGCCACGACCAACTGCTTTCCGATGATCCTGATCAGCGGCTCCTCGGAGCGGGAAATCGTCGACCTGCAACAGGGCGACTATGAGGAAATGGACCAGCTCGCCATCGCCAAGCCGCTGTGCAAAGCAGCCTTTCGCGTGCTGCACGCCGCCGACATCGGCATCGGCGTGGCCCGGGCCATCCGCGCCGCCGTCTCCGGCCGCCCCGGAGGGGTCTATCTGGATCTGCCCGGCAAGCTCTTCGGTCAGGTGATGGATGCCAAGGCCGGCCAACGCTCTTTGGTGAAGGTCATCGATCCCGCCCCGGCGCAGATCCCGGCCCCCTCGGCGATCGAGCGTGCCCTCGGTGTGCTGCGCGGCGCCAAGAAGCCACTCATTATCCTCGGAAAAGGCGCCGCCTACGCGCAGGCCGATGACGCGATCCGCGACCTCGTCGAGAAAAGCGGCATCCCCTACATCCCCATGAGCATGGCCAAGGGCCTGCTGCCCGATACCCACCCGCAATGCGCCGCCGCCGCCCGTTCGACCGTGCTGAAGGAAAGCGACGTCGTCATGCTGATCGGCGCCCGCCTCAACTGGCTGCTGAGCCATGGTAAGGGCAAATCCTGGGGCGCGCCGGGTACCCAGAAGTTCATTCATATCGATATCGAACCGCGCGAGATGGACAGCAACGTCGAAATCGCCGCCCCGGTCGTCGGCGACATCGGATCCTGCGTGGCGGCGCTGTTGGGTGCGATGGGCAACGATTGGCCGCATCCGCCGTCCGAGTGGACCAAGGCGATCAACGAGAAAAAGGAATCCAACATTGCCCGCATGGCCTCGCGCCTGGGCAAGAATTCCAGCCCGATGGACTACCATTCGGCCCTGCGCGTCCTGCGCGACGTCATCAAGGAACGCCCGGACACCATCCTGGTGAACGAAGGTGCCAACACCCTCGATCAGGCACGCGGCGTGATCGACGTTTATCAGCCGCGCAAGCGCCTGGACGTCGGCACCTGGGGGGTGATGGGCATCGGCATGGGCTTCGCCGTCGCCGCCGCCATCGAAACCGGCAAGCCGGTGCTCGCCATCGAAGGTGACAGCGCCTTCGGCTTCTCCGGCATGGAGGTCGAAACGATCTGCCGCTACAACCTGCCGGTCTGCATCGTCGTCTTCAACAACGACGGCATCTATCGCGGCGACGGCGTTAACCCCACCGGCGGCGCCGATCCCGCCCCAACCATGTTCGTCCCAGGCTCCCGCTACGACAAAATGATCGAAAGCTTCGGCGGTGTCGGCGTCAACGCCACAACCCCCGACGAGCTGAAATCCGCCGTCGATGCCGCGATCGCCTCGGGCAAGCCAACCCTGATCAACGCCGTGATCGACCCCGCCGCGGGCAGCGAGAGCGGCAATATCGGCAACCTCAATCCCAAAAGCGCCCTCACGAAAAAGCCAGGAGCATAAACCATGAGTAAAGCACTCGACGGAGTCAAAATACTCGACTTCACCCATGTCCAGTCCGGCCCGACCTGCACCCAGCTTCTGGCGTGGTTCGGCGCCGACGTGATCAAGGTGGAACGTCCCGGCGTGGGCGATATCACACGCGGTCAGCTCCAGGACATCAAAGGCGTGGACAGCCTTTATTTCACCATGCTGAACCACAACAAGCGCTCCATCACCATCGATGGCCGGGACAAGAACGGCAAGATGGTGCTGGAGGAGCTGGTCAAGACCTGCGACGTGATGGTGGAGAACTTCGCCCCCGGCGCCCTCGATCGCATGGGCTTCACCTGGGAACGGATCCAGCAGCTCAACCCCCGCATGATCCTGGCCTCGATCAAGGGCTTCGGCCCAGGTCCCTATGAGGATTGCAAGGTCTACGAGAACGTCGCGCAATGCGCCGGCGGCGCGGCCTCCACGACCGGCTTCGACGACGGACCGCCGGTGGTGACCGGCGCCCAGATTGGCGACTCCGGCACTGGCCTGCACCTCGCGCTTGGCATCGTGACCGCCCTGTTCCAGCGCAACACCACCGGCCGCGGGCAAAAAGTCGACGTCGCCATGCAGGACGGGGTGTTGAACCTCTGCCGCGTCAAGCTGCGCGACCAGCAGCGCCTCGCGCACGGTCCCCTGACCGAATACCCCCAATACCCCGACACCCCGTTCGGCGACACCGTGCCCCGTTCCGGTAACGCCTCCGGCGGCGGCCAGCCCGGCTGGATTCTGAAGTGCAAGGGCTGGGAGACCGATCCCAACGCCTACATCTACTTCATCGCCCAGGCCCCGGTGTGGGAGTCGATCTGCGACGTGATCGGCAAGCCGGAATGGAAAACCGACCCGAACTACGCCAAGCCCCCGGCCCGACTGCCGCGCCTGAAGGAAATCTGGGACACGATCGAAGCCTGGACCATGACGGTGACGAAGTTCGAGGCGATGGACATCCTCAACAAGTACGACATCCCCTGCGGCCCCATCCTGTCGATGAAGGAAATCGCCGAGGAACAGTCCCTCCGCGCCACCGGCACCGTCGTCGAGGTCGATCACCCCACCCGCGGCAAATACCTGTCCGTCGGCAACCCGATCAAACTGTCCGACAGCATTTCCGAGGTAAAACGCTCCCCCCTTCTGGGCGAGCACACGGCCGAAATCCTCAGCGACGTGCTGGGTTTCGATGCCGCGAAAGTCGCCGAACTGGTCGCTTCGCCGGGTCTCGGCGGCGCGAAATAACGGTCTGGCGTCTCGGGTGATCCGCCTCAGCGTTGAGCAGGCGGATCACCCATACCGCCCCCGCGTGAATCTCGGCTTGCGCACCGGCCAAACCGAACCTATACGACGCCCCTGCCGTTCGACGGCGCTGCTGTAGCTCAGTGGTAGAGCACTCCCTTGGTAAGGGAGAGGTCGAGAGTTCAATCCCCTCCAGCAGCACCACCCCCATCGGGATAACGAATCGCCAGCACCTCCATCGTCTCGACGCCACGCGGTGTATGCACCGCCACCTCGTCCCCAACCCGAGCCTTCGCCTTGATCAGCGCGATCGCGATGGGGGAGGTCAGACTGACTTTCCCCTGCGCCATATCAGCCTCGTCCACGCCGACGATGGTCACGGTCCGCTCGACATCGGATTCGTCCACATAGGTCACTGTCGCCCCGAAAAACACCTGGTTCCGCTGGGTCTGCCGGGCGGGATCGACGACCTCGGCGTTTTCCAAACGCTTGCCCAGAAACCGCGTCCGGCGGTCGATTTCCCGCAGCCGCCGCTTGCCATACTGGTAGTCGGCGTTTTCGCTGCGGTCGCCATTGGACGCGGCCCAGGAAACGGTCTCGACCACACGCGGCCGTTCCACCCGAAGCAGGTGCTCGCGCTCCGCCTTCAATCGTGCATGTCCCTCCGGGGTCATGTAGAATTTTCCTCCCAGCGCCAGCCGAGGGGCATCGTCGTCTTCGTCATCCATCGCGGAGTCCCATGGTTCGTGCGGTCGGTATTCTAACCTGTCTGCTGTTGGCCCTCGGTATCCGGCCTGCGGCGGCGCAACTGCCGCTGCCATTCTCCCCCTCCTGTGTGACGTCTGCCTTCGGTGTGCGCAATGCAACCGAACCCCGCGCGTCCCACTTCCATACCGGCATCGACCTGCGCGCGGCGGCCGGGACATGGGTGCATGCCGTGGTTTCCGGCACCGTGGTTTCCATCGAACGGCAGGGCGCCGGAGGTCTGGTCGTCGAAATCCGCCACTCGCCCGATTTGTCCACGCGATACGAACACCTCGGCACCGTCTCGCCGGCGCTGCAAACGGGCAAACGCCAGGTCGCGCAGGGCGACATTCTGGGCCGGGTCGGGCGCACCGGCATCACCTACGGTCCGCATTTGCATTTCGAGCTATGGCTATACGGCAAAGTCGTCGACCCCGCGCCCGTGCTTGGCGTGCAGCGCTGCCCACCGTGATCCCGGCGCTCACCCGTATTGCCTTGCCCACGGGCCCTGCGCCATGCTCCCCGCTGCGAAAACGGTAAGGGGCGGGGATGCGCGTACGTTCGGTGTTGATGGGCTTGGCCCTGCTGGTTTTCGCCGCGTTCAGCGGGGGCGCCGGGGCGCAGAGCGTGCCCGAAGTGAAGGGGCTGGCCAATCCCGCCGCCGAGACCTTCATGTATGTCGGCAACAGCTTTTTCTATTACAATAACGGCTTGCCGGCGTTCGTCTCCAAACTAACCGCGGGAGCGCCAGAGGCGGAGCGACGCCGCTATGGCGCCACGATGGTGACAATTGGAGGTTCCGGCTTCGACTGGCACGATATGGAGTCGTATCTCCGTCCGCACGCGATCGGTTACTACAACTTCGACGAACACAACAACATCGTCTTCAACACGCGCAAGAAATACTACGATGCCGTCATCATGATGGATTGCAGCCAGTGCCCGATCCATCCGCGGTTGAAGCCGATCTTTATGACATACGCCAGGAAGAACGCCACGATCGCCCGCAGGCACGGCGTGGAGCCGATCCTGTTCATGTCCTGGGCCTATCAGGACCATCCGGAAATGACCGCCCAGCTGGCCGAGGCATATACCCAGGCGGGCAATGCCAACCATGAACTGGTGATCCCGGCCGGGCTGGCGTTCGCCAAGGTGTTCAAGGACCGTCCCGACCTGAACCTCTACCAGCCGGACAAACGGCACCCAACGCTGATCGGCAGCTATCTGGCTGCCAGCACGATCTACGCCTCGCTCTACCATCGCTCCGCCGAGATCAATGCCTACACCGCGGGCCTGGATCCCGACGTCGCCCGATATCTGCGAACAACCGCTTGGGACGTCGCCAAAGCGTACTACGGTTGGCAGTAGCGATGCCTCAGGAAAAATGGGGGGCTCGCCCCTCCGGCCCGGTCCAGGGCCGCGCTATGGACGGGCGGTCACCGAGGTCCAGCGCCGGTCCAGAATTCCGGCGGCAGCAGGATAACCGCCATAACGGCGATGCCGGCAAGAACCGCGAGACCGAACAGTAGCCAAACACCGATAATGAGCAGCCGGGCCCGGTCTTCGCTCTGAGATGCCCAGTTCTCGATAACCTTTAACACGCCAGCTCCCTCTGCCCCTTACTCGGGGCCGGATCATACCGCAGTCGCCCCCTTTTGGGGAGTTACTTATGTGAAAGCCATGCCTAAGCCCGGCTCGCCGGCGCCTGCGCCCGAGCCTCCTCGACCGCGCGATAAAGATACCATGTGGCGGTGGAGCGGTAGGGCGACCATGGTTCGGCCAGCGTCGCGAGTTCGCGGGGTTTGGGCTGCACTTCCAGTTCGTACAGCACGCGATAGCCCTCTCGCACCCCGAAATCGTCTACCGGCAGCACGTCCGGCCGGCCGAGGGTGAAAATCAGCAGCATCTCCACCGTCCAACGCCCGACACCGCGAATGCTCGTCAACCGCTCGATCAGTTCGGCATCGCTGAGCCGCGCCGAGGCGCGGCGCGTGGGCACCGTGCCATCCAGCGTCTTCGCGCAGATATCCCGCAACGCCGCGATCTTGGAACCGGAAAAGCCGCACCCGCGCAGCACCGTCTCCTCCACGGCCAGGACCGAATCGGGGCGGGGAAACGCCTCGTTCGGAAACAGCGCGGTGAATCGCCCCAAAATCGCTTCCGCCGCCCGTCCATGCAGTTGCTGATGGGCAATCGCCCGCATCAAAGCCTCATACGGACCGCGTTTGCGATCGATCGCCAGACGCGGAGAGCCGATCCGCTGGATCAAACCGGCGAAGCGCGGGCATAGGCTCAAATGTTGGACGGCACCCCTCGACATGCCTCACAATAGAGGTCCGTTCACCCATGCCGCAATCCACATACCACTCTGTCATTGCGGTTTGGCCCCTGGATGGCGTTTACTCACCATGGCGCCGACGGAACGAAGGAAGCCCGATGCCAGCACAACGACATTGGCTGACGGACGAACAGGATCAGGCCGATGCGGATCGGCGGACCGCGGGTCTGGCGGGGTTCGCCCTTGTCCTGCTGTTGTTGGTCGCCGGATTGTTCTTGATCCATACCCTCGCGCGAAAGAGCAAGATCGAGGACTGCCTCATGGCAGGTCGCATCGATTGCGACCACTTGCTCGGGAAGCGCTGAAACCTGACAACGATTGACGTGGGGCGCGCATAAGGCGACCGTTCGGGCTGCGATGAACGGTTGGGGGAACCGCGTATGCGAATTGCCGATATGGACTGGCGGACGGTCGAGGATTGGACCCGTCATGATGATCGCTGCGTCCTGCCATTGGGCAGCACGGAACAGCACGCCGGCCTGTCACTTGCGACCGACGCAATCAATGCCGAACGGGTCGCGGTTGAAGCCGCCGAACCCCTGGGCATCCCGGTGTTCCCTGTCGTGTCGTACGGCCTGGCACCCTATTTTTCGGATTTTCCCGGAACCGTGACCCTGCGGCTGGCCACCTATGCGGCACTCATGCGCGATATCCTGGACAGCCTTAAGCACGCTGGGTTCCGCCGCATCCTGATCGTCAACGGCCACGGCGGCAACCAGCCCGCCGCGCTCCTGGCGCAGGAATGGATGATGGACAATCCCGATGCCCGCGTGCGCTTCCACGACTGGTGGCGCGCGCCGCTGACCTGGGCCACGGTCCAGCGCATCGATCCCGTGGCGTCCCACGCCAGCTGGATGGAGAATTTTCCCTGGACACGGCTGCCCGGCGCCGAGACCGTCGACGACAAGAAACCAATGGTCGACATCGACCGCATGAAAACCATGGCGCCCTTCGAGGTGCGCATGCTGCTGGAAGACGGGAACTACGGCGGACGCTACCGCCGCGACGATGCCGACATGATGGAAATCTGGAATGTAGCGGTCGCCGAAACACGCGCGATGCTGGAAAACTGGTGACCTCATCGACGTCGGGTTCAGCCCACTCGGGATCGCCCTGCTCACGGTTTCGTGCATTACAGGTTTGCAATCCGCACGCGGCTTGTGTATGGCCCAACCACGCCCTGGCCGAATCATGAACGAGCCAATGGGGGGAGTGAGGCCGTAACGCCGAGAAGGTTTAAATACTCATGAGTATGTCGATGTCCAACGCTGGTCCCGCCCGTCCCATGACGGGCGATGAGAAGAAGGTCATTTTCGCCTCTTCGCTCGGTACCGTCTTTGAGTGGTACGACTTCTACCTCTACGGTTCCTTGGCCGCCATCATCGGTGCCAAGTTCTTCAGCCAATTCCCCGAAGGCACGCGGAATATCTTCGCGCTGCTCGCCTTCGCGGCGGGCTTCCTGGTGCGGCCCTTCGGCGCGCTGGTGTTCGGCCGCCTGGGCGACTTGATCGGACGCAAATATACCTTCCTGGTGACCATCACGATCATGGGTCTGTCGACCTTCGTCGTGGGCGTGCTGCCGACCTCTGACCAGATCGGGGTCGCCGCGCCAATCATTCTGATTTCGCTGCGCCTGCTCCAGGGCTTGGCGCTCGGTGGCGAGTATGGCGGTGCCGCGACCTATGTCGCCGAGCACGCACCTGCGAACCGCCGCGGGTTTTATACGAGCTGGATCCAAACCACGGCGACGCTGGGCCTGTTCGTCTCTCTGGCCGTGATCATCAGCACGCAATCGATCATGGGGGCCGACAATTTCGCAGGTACCGCGAAAGCCACGTCATCCATCGCTGGCTGGCGTATTCCTTTCCTGGTTTCGATCATCCTGCTGGCGGTGTCTGTCTGGATCCGGACGAAATTGTCGGAGAGCCCGGCATTTCTGCGCATGAAGGCTGAAGGCACCCACTCCAAGGCCCCGTTGACCGAAGCGTTTGGCCAATGGCCAAACGCAAAGGTCGCGATCATCGCTTTGCTCGGCCTCGTCGCCGGTCAGGCCGTGGTTTGGTACTCCGGGCAGTTCTTCGCGCTGTTCTTCCTCATCTCCGCGGTAAAGGTCGACGCCTTCACCGCCAATCTGCTCATCGCCTGGGGCCTGCTCTTCGGCACCGGCGGCTTCCTGATTTTCGGCTGGCTGTCCGATAAAACCGGCCGCAAGCCAATCATCCTCGGCGGTTGCGCGATCGCCGCGATCTCTTATTTTTATGTGTTCCAGCTGATGGCCGAAGTCGCCAATCCGGCCCTTGCTCACGCGCAGGAGACGGTTCAGGCGAGCGTGATCGCCGATCCCGCCGAATGCTCATTCCAGTTCAACCCGGTCGGCACGGCGAAGTTCACAACCGGATGCGACAAGGCGAAGCAATCCTTGACCTCGAATTCGGTCGTCTACAGCCAGAAGGACGCCCCCGCCGGAACCCCGGCCAGTGTTCAGATTGGTGACAAGACCTTCGTTGTGACCTCGGCGACGTTCGCGGCGGATGTGACGGCGGCGGTCATCGCGGCCGGGTACCCCGCCGCGACAGCCAACACTTCGATCGTGAAAGTGACCGGGGTGTTCGACGTGTTCCGCGCCCAGCCGTTCAAGGTGATCCTGATCATCACCTTCCTGATGGTCCTGGTCACGATGGTCTACGGCCCAATGGCGGCGGCGCTTGTCGAGTTGTTCCCGACCCGCATCCGCTACACCTCCATGTCGCTGCCGTACCATATCGGCAACGGCTGGTTTGGCGGCCTGCTGCCGGCAACGGTTCTGGCGATGAACGCGCAGCATGGCAGCATCACCTACGGACTCTGGTATCCGGTCGTCATCGCGGCCGGCACCGCGGTCATCGGCCTGCTGTTCGTGCCTGAAACCAAGGATCGCGACATCTACGCTGGCGATTCGTCGATCCACAAAGGTGATCATGTGGTCGCGCTCGACCCGATGGCAGTGGACTGATATCGCCTGACGTCAAATAAAAGCCGGGGTGCGCGAGCATCCCGGCTTTTTTGTGTCCAGCCATCAAACGTCGCCCCAAACCTCCATCGCCACCTCCACGCAACGACGCAGCTTCGCCCATTGCTCATCTTCGGTCAGCGTGTTGCCCTCCTCGGTCGATGCGAAACCGCATTGCGGTGACAGCGCCAATTGCTCCAACGGCAGATATTTGGCCGCCTCATCGATCCGCCGCTTGAGATCGTCCTTCGATTCCAGAACGCCGCTCTTGGACGTCATGATCCCGAGCACCACGGTCTTTTTGCCCCGGGGCACGAAACGCAACGGCTCGAAACCGCCGGCACGGTCGGTGTCGTATTCCATGAAATACGCATCGGAATCGATCTGGTTGAACAACACCTCCGCCACCGGCTCGTAACCGCCCTGTGCCACCCAGGTGGAGCGGAAATTGCCCCGGCACAGATGCATCGAAATCGTCATCCCCGCCGGTTTGGCAGCGATCGCCCGATTCAGCATCGCCGCATAGGTCTCCAACAGTCCCTCAACATGCTCGCCCCGAGCCTTCAGGGCCGCGATCTGTTCGGGATCACACAGGTAGGCGATGTTGACCTCGTCGATTTGCAGATACCGGCAGCCGGCCGTCCCGAAAGCCCCCACTGCTTTGTTGTATGCCTCCCCCAGATCGCCGAAAAACCCGTCCAGCGTGGGATATGCCGTGCGGTCGATCGCCTGCCGCCCGCCGCGGAAATGCACGACCGAGGGGGAGGGAATCGTCTGCTTCGGTACCGCATGCCGCACATGCGAGGCGAGGTAGGCAAAATGGTCCAGCATCACCGGCTTCGACCAGGCGATCTTGCCGTTGACCCGCAGCGCGTGAGTCAGCGGCACATTGCCCTTGAACTGGATCTTCTGCTCCGGCTCGTAAATCTCCACCCCGTCCAGCCCGGCAACGAAGTCGTAATGCCAATAGGCACGGCGGTACTCACCGTCGGTCGCCGCGCGCAGGCCGATTTCTTCCTGCTTGGCGATCGCGGCGGTAATGCAACGATCCTCCACCTCCCGCAACGCGTCGCCCGGAAGCGTTCCAGCTTTCCACGCCGTTCGGGCGACCTGTAGTTCTTTCGGACGCAGCAGGCTGCCGACGTGATCGGCACGGAAGGGTGGGGTGGAGCCGGGCATGATCTGGTTTCCTCCAGCATTATCGCCGCCCAAGCTTACCCTATTTCGTCCGTATTCCGCATAGGCGCCAACTATCCAGCCGCCAAAGCCGAGCATATCGGCAGGTGTTCGAAACCCGTCCTGTTCGGCGCCAGCACCCGGTGCAGCCAGCCGGCCACGCCACCGTTGACGTTCGATGCGTGATTGACCGACTTCGGGTCCACGACCTCGATCACCTGCATCATGCCTCTGTCCTCGTGCCGTAGGACATGACAATGATACATGAAAGTGCCGACGATCTCCGGTCGGGTGAATGCCAGCCGTATCGTTATCTCGCCCCGAACCGGCACCACCGCCGTATCCAACAGACCGTTGAACGGCACCGGCTGTCCATTCAACGACATCACCTGAAAAGCCAGCTGGTGAATATGGAAAGTGTGCATATCGTCGGTGTCGTTACGGATCGTCCAGTCTTCGACATCGCCCAGATTGACGCGCGTGTCGGTCCTGCCGGCGTCGAACAAACGGCCATTGATGAAGTATTTTTCCGAGTCTTTCGATTGCGTATAGACAAACCGCCGGTAGCCGTTGACTGACAGCCCGCTCAGATCCGTCATGTCCGGTAATTTGTATTGCACCGGTGTCGCCGGCGCGCCGGAAACGACGAAACGTCCGACGATGCGATCCTGTCGGAGCTCGGCGCCCTTGCCGGTCAAGACGTTGCGCATCGATAGTGTGTAGTCGCCGGGCGGTCCCGCCGTGACCAGCACCTCCAACCGTGCGGCCGGTGCGATATCCAGGACATCCGCCTGGTAGGCATGAGGGATAGCCGCCCCGTCGCGCCCGATCACCGTGAAGCGATGACCCCCAAGCGCCAGATGGACCGTCTCGTCAGCGTCGTGATTGGTCAGGTGCCAAACGACGGCTTCGCCTGGCCGAGCGGTTTCCACGACGGTCGTGCGGTTGTTCACCGTTTGCACGACCCCATGCCATTGTTCGTTGACGACTGGATTGTCGCTGTCTTCGATCTCCACCGATCTGAACGCGAGCAAACGTTCGCGCACATGCTCAAGTCCTGGAATGCCGGCAGTGAAGCCCTCGATCATCAGCGCGCCGCTCAGCCCTCGTCCGACCTGTCTCTCGGCAAGCCCGTGCTCGTGCGCATGGTACCAGTAGGCGCCCGGCGGTTGGTGCGGTGGGATCTTGATCTCGTAGTCGAAATCGGCTCCGCCGGGGACCGAGATATGCACGTTGTCGCCATGGCCCAGAGGCGAACCCTGCATGCCGTGGAAATGCAGATTGGTCGGTTCGTTTAACCGGTTGGCCAACCGGATGCGCATCGTATCGCCCGGTCGGGCCCGCAAGACAGGACCGGAAAATGACCCGTTGTAGCCATAGGTATCGACCGAAACCCCGTCGAAGACCGTCGTGCCCTGCCGGACTTCAAGCGTCGCTGCCAAAATCCCGTTTTGCGACACGATCTCGGGCATGTCGCTGATTGCGGCCGGCGGATCGGCGGCGAGCGCCACGACCATATGCCCCGGTTGCGCCAGCACGAGTCCCAGAAGGACCGCGGCGATGGCGGCGAGCCACGAAAAGCGCCTCATGCCGCTGTCGCCAACTGGCTCGGCGCCAGTTGCTCCAGCCAACGGTCCCACGCAGCCTGCCCCTCACCCGAAAGATCGAGGTGCAGGCGGAGCAGATCGCCCTCGTTCGCGACCATGGTGAACGCCATCGGATTGATCCCCCGAATATGCAGAGTGCCTTTTTCGCCGCTTTGTAACGATGATGAATCCAGCCGGATCAGCGCTGCCCCCTGTCGAGACACGTTCCGTGTTTCCGCCCGTATACGCTGTCGATCCGTTATGATCTCGCAAGGCATGCGACAGTCGATGCGTGGCGATTCCCGCCGGTCGAACTGGGTGGTCGAACCACGAATGGTGCGCACCACCACTTGCTGCAACGCACGTACCTGATCCCCCACCTGGATCGATGCGTCGTTGACCAGAGTAGCCACCGTGCCCGCGTCGCGCGCGATATCGTGGACCCCGCTGATTTCCCGGGCCACCAGACGCGTCGCGCCCGTCAGATCGGACAGGCTGGCCGCGATCTCGCGCGTCGCCCGGTCCTGATGGGATACATGGTCGGAAACCACCCGAGCCACATCCTCGGCCTCGGTCAGGCGTAAGCCGACCCCGGCAATGGCCTGCTGTGTCAGACCAACCAAATCCTGCACCTCCGCCAGGATGGAGGCGATGTCGGTCGTCGAGCGTGCCGTTTGTGCGGCCAGGCTTTTCACCTCGCTGGCCACCACCGCGAAGCCTTTGCCAGCCTCTCCAGCCCGTGCGGCCTCGATCGTGGCGTTCAGTGCCAACAGATTGGTCTGCCGGGCGATCGACCCGATGATCCCCGCGGCCTCGGCAATGCGGTTGGCCGCCGCCGTCAACCGGCCGATGGCACTGGTGGCGTCGCTGCCCGCCGACACGGCACGACGGGTGATGTCGGTCGATTGCGTGACGCTGACCGCGATCACCCGCATCGAGTCAGCGATGCGTTCCGCGACCCCAACGGCGGTTTCGCTGTCGCCCAGCGCGCTGTCCGCCTGCGTGCGGACGATGTCCGACGTCTGGAGCAGACGTTCCACCTGATCGGCCAAAGTCTTCGCCTGGATCGACATATCCGCCATCCGCGACGCAGCCGTCTCCACCGCCTGTCCGATTTCGTGTTCGACGCGATCGGCCATGATCCGCAACGCCTCCGTCATTTGGCGCTTGGCTTTGGCGTCGTTCGCACGCTCCTGTTCCCGCATCGCTGCGATTTCATCCAAATTGCCGGCGATGGCGTTCTGCATCGTGCCAAGCGCCCGCAGCAGGCGCGCCGGCTCGTCCCGCCCCCGCGCTCGGATCGGGTTATCGAGCCTGCCACCGGCAATCGCGTCGGCGATGGCGGCGGCCTGCCGGATCGGCGGTATCACCGCGCGCCACAAGACCAGCCCAATGCATGCCACAACGCCAATCACCGCGACGTCGATGCCACGTAGCCAGTCCCGGCTGGTATCGACCATGTCCTCCGCCGCGTCCCGGGCGTCGAGGCCGTCGGCGTCGAAGCGCTTCACCGCGGCGGCCAGCGCCTCGTCGACCGCGGTTCGCTGTTCGGTCGTGGCGGCACTTCCGGCGGCGCGCAAGGCCTGAAGCCGCCCGGCCACGGTGTCCGCTGCCGCCCGGGCCCGGTCGCTCGCCGCTCGCTCGCGTGCGATGCCCAGATAGTCCCGAACCTTGTCGAGCAGCGCCGCATTCTTTTCGGGAGCGAATTCGTAACGGATAAAATCGGCCTGTGCCTTGGCGATATGGCTCACCCCCACCACTCCGCTGTCGTATATGCCGATCGCGGTAGCGCCCAGGTTTCGTTGTAGCTGCCAGGCGAAGACTCCGCCGCAGGCGGGCGCGAGGATCAACACAAGGCAGGCCACCAGCAATTTCGTCTTCAAGCTCATGGCAGTGGCCTACTTCACGACGACGGTCATTTTCATTTTCGGATGGATACTGCAGCGGATGGTGAATTTTCCCGCTTTGTCGAACAGCTGATCGATCGTATCCCCCGGCTTCTGGAGGCCTTTGTCGATCGCGTTCTCGTCCGCGTCGATCACGTTGATATTGTGGGTGACGTCGTCGTGGTTGACGAAATGCACCGTGTCGCCGGCGCCGACCGCCAACGCTGTTTGGCTGAATTTTTGCCCGACCTGATCGACTTCGCTCGCGGCGGCGAAACAGACTCCGCCAGCCAAAAGCAAAGTGGCCGGCGTCACGATCCAGATATTTCGCATTGGGTTGTACTCCTTGTTTTGTTATTAGAAACGAAACGCTGTCCAAAGGCTGACGAACAGCGCATTGTTGTCCGACGCATGGTTGCTGGAGCCGTTGAACTGCGTGTAGGCGACGTATTGAACCGCCAGACGGATGTTCCCCGACTTCCAGGTGGAATCCGGTTTGCCCCAGGGAACGAACGCGATCTCGCCGATGAAGCCGGCACTGTTGGGCACCGGGGCGGGCAGCCCGAAATACTGCGGATTCGCCACCCCCGATGTCTGAAAATACTGTACCGACGGGGTCCAGGTCGCGCCGATGCTGTACGAAACGTCCGCACGAACGGTATCGAGATTGCCGTTCCGGTTCGCCCCAATCAAAACATTGCTGGCCGACAGACGCTGGTCTTCGTGGATCCAGGTTGCATGCGCCGAGATCACGTCGCTCTCGACGCGCTTGGTATCGAATATCAATTGATAATTCGCGTCGAACGCAATGTCCGTGAAGCTGTCGGTGCGGCCTGCGCTCCCGTCGCCGCCAGGATACAGGCTCACATGCAGACCGTAGGTCCCAATCTGGACATTCTGCCGATCCCCGTCGAAGCTTCGTTGCAGCGCCAAACGCCAATAGGGGATCGGCCCTACCGGCGTGTTGCTCCCGGCCAGCGGCACCTGACCTATATCGTTGCGGGTATCGCGGCTCAGCCCCCCATAAAGCGCGACATGCAGATAGAACATGTCATCCAGCAGGGTATAGGCGCCCGCCCCGGCCACATTATGGGCCAGCGCGCCGTCGATCAGCGTCGCGGCCAGCGGTGTCGGCGCCAGCTTGCTGCTGTTATAGGGAAACCCCCAGATCGGCGTAGAATTCCATAAATCCTCGACCGTCGGCGCATTGTTGACAGTGACTCCCCAGACCAGATCGTGGTCCCAGAGAGTCCCGTCCTTCGCATAGCGGATATCCGCGTTGTCCAGCCCCGCCGTCCGTGAGACCCCGTCATAGGTAATCTGGATGAACGAACCGAGGTTCGGCGCCCACCGTCCAGCTAGATAGATCGACCCTTGATCGAGCGCCGGATTGTCGTTCGCCGCGAACCAGCGCGCCGCGCCGCCGGGTTGCGCGGCATTGGTGTGGGTGAACGAGGTCTGGATCGTCGCGGCGATTGGCGGGCCATGCGGTTTGCCGTCGGTCGACGCATAACCATAAAGCTTGAAATCCCGCCCGAAGGGCTTCAGTTGCGGCCCGAACGCGCCGACATGGCAGGCGGCGCAGGGTTGCCCGGTCTGGTCCGCGAAACTCGGCACCGCGCCCGCGTCGCCGACCGTGCCGCACAGCAATGCGATGGCGGCGCAGACAGCTGTCAGCGATTGGGAAACCCTCATGCGTCACTCCTCGACCAAGGCGGCAGACCGAGTGTGACGAACAGTTATGAATAAAAAGTTAACAAAACCGACCTCGGACGCTTTTTTTTCCGCGATCCCCAGCCCGGCGTGACCCCCCAATACTCCTCTCTTGTAAATCACAAGTGATGTATAATATATCACTCCTCATGCTCACGCCCGCCCAGCTTCGCGCCGCACGAGCCCTCCTCGGGCTCGACCAACGCACCCTCGCGGAGCGCGCCGGTGTCTCCCTGCCGACGATCCAACGGATGGAAGCCAGCGACGGCTACGTCCGCGGTGTCGTCGAAACCCTGACCCGCGTCGTCGCCGCGCTGGAGCGGGAAGGTATCGAGCTGATCAGCGAAAACACGGTCAGCGCCAGCGGCGGACGCGGCGTTCGCCTGCGCGACCCCACGCCACCTAATCTGCGCCAAACATCATCGCACCACCTGGAAGGTGCCTCATAGGTCAAACCATGCCCGACGGAACCGCGACCGCCCATCTGCTGAAACCCAAACTCGCGACCATCCTGCATGAGGGTTACGGCGCCGAAGCATTCCAAAAGGACGTCATGGCCGCGCTGACCGTGGCCGTCGTCGCCCTGCCGTTATCCATGGCGATCGCCGTCGCCTCCGGCGTCCCACCCGAGCGCGGCCTCTACACCACGATCGTGGGCGGTTTTATCGTGTCGGCGCTGGGCGGCAGCCGCTTTCAGATCGGCGGACCGGCGGGGGCATTCATCGTGCTGGTCGCCGCTACCATGGCGCGTTTCGGTTTGGACGGGTTGCTGATCACCGTCGCCATGTCCGGCGTGTTCCTCACTTTGATCGGCCTTTCCCGCCTCGGCTCGCTGATCCGCCACATCCCGCATGCCGTGACCATCGGTTTCACCGCCGGCATCGCCGTTACCATATTCTCCAGCCAGATCCGCGATTTCATGGGCCTGCACCTCTCAGGCTCCGAACCCGGGCCACTGCTGCCCAAATTGGTCGTCCTGGTCGAGGCATTGCCAACCGCCAATCCCGCCGCCCTGGCGATCGGCATCGGGTCGGCGGCCTCGATCTTTCTGATCCGTAGCCTTCGCCCAAACTGGCCCGGCATGTTGATCGCGGTCATTCTGGCCTCGGCGCTCACCGCGTTTTTGAAACTCCCGGTCGAGACCATCGGCAGCCGCTTCGGCGGTATCCCTTCAAGCCTTCCCACCCCGCATGTGCCCGCGATTTCCATCGCGCTCCTGCTCCAACTCCTCCCCGCCGCGCTGTCATTTACCCTGCTCGGCGGGATCGAGAGCCTGCTGTCCGCCAGGGTCGCCGACGGAATGACGGGGCGCATACACCGTTCGAACATGGAACTGATCGCCCAAGGCATCGCCAACATCTTCTCGGCGCTCTTTGGCGGGATCAGCGTCACCGGCACGATTGCCCGGACCGCGACCAATGTCCGTGCAGGCGCCCGCAGCCCGCTGTCCGGCATGATGCACGCACTGTTCGTGCTGCTGTTCATGTTGCTGGCAGCGTCCTTGGCCAGCTACATCCCGCTGTCGGCTTTGGCCGGCGTGCTGCTCGTCGTCTGCTGGAACATGGCCGAAAAGGCTGAGTTCGCGCGGCTGCTGCGCGCCTGGCCGACAGCGGTGGTGTTGCTTGCGACGTTCGGTCTGACCCTGGTCAAGGACCTGACGACCGGTATCGTCGCTGGCTGTCTTCTGGCCGCTGCCCTCGCGGTGATGCGGCAACGTGTCCCGGAGGAGGGGCTGTAGAGTCCCGCCGCGGCGAATTCACGCCGGACGGTCACCATGGTAGCCCTGTTATCCACCGCCCCGGTCACGCCAAACTTGCGCCGCCACCCCCAAATGCTAATACCCCGCGCGCCCTAACCACCCTCCAACGTGGTCCGGGGCATAAGCGGGATAGATCAATGACCGACGACCTCCAGGCCTTAAAAACCGAAATCGACGCCGCCCTGGCCGCCGCTACCGACCTCCGCGCCTGGGACGCCATCCGCGTCGGCGTGCTCGGCCGCAACGGCACCCTCACCGGCCTCCTCCGCGACCTCGGCAAAACCGCACCGGATCAGCGCCGCGAACGCGGGGCCGCCCTGAACCGGCTGAAAGACGCGCTGACCGCCGCCATCGAGGCACGTAAAACCGATCTGGAAAACGCCGCGCTCGACGCCCGCCTGGCCGGCGAGAAGATCGATGTCACTTTGCCACCCCGCCCACGCCCGCAAGGGCTGATCCACCCTATCGCCCGCACGATGGAGGAAATCGTCGCCATCTTCGGCGCCATGGGATGCACCCTGTCCGACGGCCCGGACGTCGAATCCGACTGGTTCAATTTCGGCGCCCTGAACATCCCCGCGCATCACCCCGCCCGCGCCGACCACGACACGTTCTATCTGCCGGCGCAGGGCGATCTCCCGCCGCCGGTGCTGCGCACACACACCTCGCCGGTGCAGATCCGCACGATGCTGACCCAGCCGCCGCCGATCCGTACCATCGTCATCGGCCGCACCTATCGCGCCGACCATGACGCCACCCACTCCCCCATGTTCCACCAGTGCGAAGGCCTGATCATCGATCGCGACCTCACGCTCGGGCACCTCAAAGGCTGCCTGACCGATTTCCTCCGCACCTTCTTCGATATCGCCAACCTGCCGGTCCGCTTCCGCTCCTCCTACTTCCCGTTCACGGAACCGAGCATGGAGGTCGATATCGGCTGGAACCGCCGTACCGGGGAACTGGGCAAGGGCGGCGACTGGCTCGAAATCCTCGGCAGCGGCATGGTGCATCCTCGCGTGCTCGCCAATTGCGGCATCGACCCCAGGGAGTGGCAGGGCTTCGCCTGGGGCATGGGGGTGGAGCGTGTCACCATGCTCAAACACGGCATGGCCGACCTCCGCCCGTTCTACGAATCCGATCTCCGCTGGTTGCGGCATTACGGGTTCAACCCGCTCGCCCCAACCATGCTGCATGAGGGAGTCTGACCGATGAAATTCTCTCTCGCCTGGCTGAAGACGCATCTCGACACCGATGCGCCGCTGCAAACCATCACCGACACCCTGACCCAGATCGGCTTGGAACTGGAAGGGCTGGAGAACAAAGGCGCCGCCCTCGCATCGTTCCGTATCGTGCATGTGCGTGAAGCGGTGCAACACCCGAACGCCGACCGGTTGCGGGTCTGTACCGTCGATACCGGCAGCGAAACCGTCACCGTGGTCTGCGGCGCGCCCAATGCCCGCACCGGCATGAAGGCGGTCCTCGCGCGGCCCGGCGACACCGTGCCGCATGACGGTTCGGTGCTGAAGGTCGGCGAAATCCGCGGCGTGAAAAGCCAGGGAATGCTGATGTCGACGCGCGAGATGGGTCTGGGCGACGACCATTCCGGAATCGTCGACCTGCCGGCGGATGCGCCCGTCGGTACGTCCTACGCCGCATGGGCCGGCATGGATGACCCGATCATCGAAATCGGCGTCACCCCGAACCGGGGCGATTGTTTCTCGGTCCGTGGTGTCGCGCGCGATCTGGCCGCGGCCGGAATTGGCACGCTGAAGCCGTTTGCCCCCGCCAAGATCACCCCGGCGTTCGAAGGCGGCCCACGCTGGCAAAACGATTTCCCCGAAGCCTGCCCCTGGATTTTGGGGCGCGCGATCCGCGGCGTGAAAAACTCCGCCAGCCCGAAATGGTTGCAGGACCGGCTGACCTCGATCGGCCTGCGTCCGATCAACGCACTGGTCGATGTGACCAATTTCTTCACCATCGACCTTGGCCGCCCGCTGCATGTCTTCGACATCGGCAAGCTGACCGGCGACGTGCTCACCCTGCGGCGCGGCGCCGGCGAGACGCTGGCCGCGCTCAACGGCAAGGAATACACCCTCACATCCGAAGATTGCGCCATCTGCGACGCCGCCGGCGTGCAATCCATCGCTGGCGTGATCGGCGGCGAACCGACCGGATGCGATGAACACACCACCGAGGTGTTCGTCGAATGCGCACTCTTCGACCCCGTCCGTATCGCCTTGACCGGCCGCCGTCATCAGGTGGTCTCAGACGCACGCCAACGCTTCGAACGCGGGCTCGACCCGGCCCTGATGCCCGACGCGATCGAGGCCGCGACGGCGCTGATCATCGAACTCTGCGGCGGTGAGCCGGGTACCGTGACCGGCGCCGGCGCCGAACCGGCCTGGCAGCGCGACGCCACCATGCGGTTCGAACGTATCGCCAGCTTCGGCGGGTCCGATATCGGCGCCGATGAAGCAGTTGCCTCCCTGGAACGCTTGGGCTTCGGCGTCCGGCACCGCGATGCGCATGCCGTCACGGTCGCCGTGCCGTCCTGGCGCAACGATGTCGCCGGCGCGATCGCGCTCGACCAGTCGCCCGACCTGGATCCCGCGAAAGCCGCCGCCGCTGCCGAAGGCTGCACCACGATCGAGCCGGAAAACGACCTGATCGAGGAAGTGTTGCGCCTGCGCGGTCTGGACGCGGTACCCGCGGTGTCCCTGCCGCGCTCCGGCCCGGTGCCGGCCGCGACCCTGACACCGCGCCAGACCCGCACAGCCTTGGCCCGCCGCACCCTCGCCGCGCAGGGCCTCGCCGAGTGCGTCACCTTCAGCTTCATGGCAGCGGGCGAGGCGCGGCCGTTCGGGGACACCCCCGACAGTCTGCGCCTGTCCAACCCGATTGCCGCGGACCTGGACCAGCTCCGCCCAACGCCGGTGGCAACGCTGGCCATGGCGGCAAAGCGCAACGCAGCCCGCGGCTATCCCGATGTCGCCTTGTTCGAGGTCGGGCCGGCCTTCGACGCCACCGCATTGCACGGGCAACGGCTGGTCGCCGCGGGTGTGCGCGCGGGGGCCTCGCCACGCCATTGGTCCGGTCCGGTTCAAGGCGTGGATGCGATGGATGCGAAAGCCGACCTCTGGGCGGCGATGGCAGCGCTGGAACTGCCGCTGGAGGGCCTGATGCTCACCCAGGACGCCCCCGACTACTATCACCCCGGCCGCTCGGCGACCGTGCGGCAGGGCCCGAAGAATGTGCTGGGTCGCTTCGGCGAAATCCACCCGCGCGTGCTGAACGACCTGGGCTTGCCCGCCCCGATGGTGGCGTTCGAGCTCGATCTGGACGCCGTGTCCGATCCCAAGCGCCGCCGCAAATCCGCCCCCGACCTGTCGGCGTTCCAACCGGTGCGGCGCGACTTCGCGTTCCTGGTCGACACCGGGATCGCCGCCGACGCCGTGCTGCGTGCGGCCAAGGGGTCCGAACGGGCGCTGATCGCGGGGGTCGCGCTGTTCGACGTCTATGAAGGCGACAAGCTGGCCGAAGGGAAGAAATCACTGGCGATCGAAGTGACATTCCAGCCGAGGGAACGGACTTTGACCGATGCCGAGATCGAGGCCGCCTGTCAGAAGGTGATCGCCGCGGTGGCGAAATCGACGGGTGCCGTGCTGCGGTAACCCGTCGTCGCGGGCGGAACAAATCCGCCCGCGACATGGTCGTTTGCTGTCTTAGATGGTCGGGAAGTGGCACGCATCGTTCAGCGGATGCAGAACGCCCTCGGCCGGGGTGGTGGTGACCAGCTTGTACAGGTCCCATTCACCTTTGCTTTCCTCCGGCGTTTTGATTTGAAACAGATAGGCCGGGAACGACCCACGCCCATCGGCGCGGATGCTGCCCTTGCCATATGCATCGTCGTCGGTCGGGATGGATTTCATCCGGGCGATGGCGGCCCGCCCGCTCTTTTTCGCTTCCACCGCACCCATCGCCTGGGCGGTCTTCAAATAGTGCAGCGTGATGGCATACGAACTCGAGTGCGCCTGGTTCGGGTAATTCTTCGGCGTCTTCGCAATCAACCGCTTGGTAAACGCGCGCGTGCGGTCGTTCATATCCCAGTAAAACGTCTCGGTCGTCGTCAAGCCGTTGCAGGCTTGCATACCCAGAGAGTGCACGTCGGTGATGAACAGCAGCAGCGGTGCGATTTTCATGGTCTTGTTCAGGCCGAATTCCGCCGCCTGCTTGATGCAGTTCTGCGTATCCAGGCCGGCATTCGCCAGACCCAGAACTTTCGCTCCACTGGCTTGCGCCTGCGCCATATAGGATGAGAAATCGGTCGTGTCCGGGAACGGATAACGCAGGTCGCCCTTAACCTCGCCGCCGCCCTTCAGCACCACTTCCTTGGTCAGATCGGCCAGCGACTGGCCGAACGCATAATTGGCGGTGATGAAGAACCAGGATTTGTTGCCTGCCGCCATCAGCGCGCCGCCGGTGGAGTGCGCGTTCTCGTAGGTATCGAAACTCCATACGATCGTGTTCGGGCTGCACTGCGCATCCGTCAATGCCGCGACCGTGGCCGAGGCATTCAGCATCATCTTGTCCTTTTCCTTCACCACCTGCGCTACGGCCAGGGCGACGGACGATGTCGGCACGTCGATGATCGCGTCCACGCCCTGATCGCACCATTGGCGTGCGATCGACGCCGCGACATCCGGCTTGTTCTGGTGATCTGCGCTGATCAGCTCGACATCGTAGTCGATGTGCGACTTCATTTCCTCGACCGCGAGCTGCGCGGCGGCGACCGAGGTCGGGCCGGTATTGTCGCGATAGGTGCCCGAAAGATCGGTCAGAACGCCGAGCTTGATGGTCGGTTTGGTTTGGGCGCGTGCACTGATCAGAGGAACGGCGGACACGGCGGCAGCGGTGCCCAGCAGGCCCCGGCGAGAAAGCGACATTGATTTTTCCTCCCTGTTATAAGGTGTCGCCTCTTGGCCGCGAAACGCCGCCGCCGTCAATACGATTTTGCCTGCCCCAGCACCCGTTCGGCCAGGTAACTCAGAATCAATTCGCGGCTGATCGGCGCGATGCGCGGGATCAGGCTTTCCCGGAACAGCCGTTCGACGTGGTATTCCTGCGCATAGCCCATCCCGCCATGGGTCATGACCGCCTGCTCGCACGCATGATAACCAGCCTCCGCACCCAGATACTTCGCGGCGTTGGCTTCTACCCCGCAGTCCCGTCCGTTGTCGTAGAGCCAGGCAGCCTTCAACATCATCAGGTCCGCCGCTTCCAGCTCGGCCCAAAGCTTCGCCAGGGGGTGCTGGATCGACTGGTTCTGCCCGATCTGCCGCCCAAACACCGTGCGCTCCCGCGCATACCGGGCGGCTCTGTCGATTGCGCAACGACCCATGCCAACCGCCTCGGCCGCGATCAGAATGCGTTCGGGGTTCAGCCCGTGCAGCAGATAGCGGAAACCCTCGCCCTCCTCGCCGATACGGTCTTCGACGGGAATGCGCATGTTCTCGAAGAACACCATGTTCGAGTCCACCGCGTGCCGGCCCATCTTGTGGATCAGCCGCACCTCCGCATGCGCGCGGTCGAGGTCGGTGTAGAACAGCGTCATCCCCTGCGACTTCCGCTTGATCTGGTCCAAAGGCGTGGTCCGGGCGAGCAGCAGAATCTTGTTGGCGACCTGCGCGGTCGAAGTCCAGATCTTCGTCCCGTTCACCAGATAATGATCGCCATGGCGTTCGGCCCTGGTGGTGATTTCGGTGGTGTTCAGCCCGGCATTGGGTTCGGTGACGCCGAAGCACGCCTTGACCTTGCCCGCGATCAGCGGCGGCAGCATGCGCTGCTTCTGTTCCTCGGTGCCGTACACCACAACGGGGTTGAGGCCGAAGATGTTGATATGGATCGCCGAAGCGCCGGACATCGCCGCGCCCGACTCCGCCACCGCCTGCATCATGATCGCCGCTTCGGTGATGCCCAGCCCGGCGCCGCCATAGGCCTCGGGCATGGCGATGCCGAGCCAGCCGGATTCAGCCATGGTGTCGAAGAAGGCATGCGGGAAGGTCGCGTCATTGTCGCGTTCCAGCCAGTATGTATCGTCGAATTTGGCACAGATACGCTGCACCTGATCACGGATCTGGGCTTGGGCGTCGGTCAGGGCGAAATCCATGGACGGGGCTTTCTTATGCGCGTTGATGGTGGCGATTTGTCTCACGCCTCATGCCGAAGGGCCAGCGCCGAGCCTCGCGGACACCCGGTCAGCCCGGCCGAGCCGCCATCTTCAGGCTCGCCAAACCGGGCCGGTCGTCGATGGTCGATTTGCCGAATTCAGTGATAAAGCCCTTCATCGTCGGCATGCCCGGCGTTTCCTTGGCGGAGGTCGGCACGTGGGCCGGATCGGCCCAGAAGCAGCCGGTCCAGATCGGTAGCGCCGGATCCCCGCCTTCGAACTCCACCCAGACCGACGCTCCGACCGGCGGGATCGCGAAAAACCCGACCCCCGGACCGGCATAAGGCAGGCACGGCAAGGCCCAGCCCAAAGCGTCCGGCGAAACCGCCGGCACGGACGCTCTGATGCGGCCAAGCTGTGCTGGGTCTGCGTTGTCCACGACTACGCCGCGATATTTGCCGATGTAGCGTTGCATGTTTGACGGGCCGGACATCGCCTTTGGTCTCCTGCATCGCCACCCAAAGAAGCAGATCGCGCCGCCGCGGTAAACGCCATTTGGGCCTATCGGCCGCGATCCCTATAATGGCGGCACTTACCCAGGTCGCACCATGTACAGCCAAGCCCTGAACACCAAGGAAACGGCCGCCGACACCTCCCCGGAAGCCACCCGCTTCCAGGCCAGGATCGATGCCGAAGACCGGATCGAGCCCAACGACTGGATGCCCGAAGCCTATCGCCGCACCCTCATCCGCCAGATCTCCCAGCACGCGCATTCCGAAATCGTCGGCATGTTGCCGGAGGGGAACTGGATCACACGCGCCCCGTCGCTCCGCCGCAAGGCCGCGCTGCTGGCGAAGGTGCAGGATGAGGGCGGGCACGGCCTCTACCTCTACGCCGCCGCCGAAACCCTCGGCGTCGCCCGCGAGGAATTGACCGATCAGCTCCTGTCCGGCCGCGCCAAGTATTCCAGCATTTTCAACTACCCCACCCTCACCTGGGCCGATATCGGCACGATCGGCTGGCTGGTCGACGGGGCGGCGATCATGAACCAGATCCCGCTCTGCCGCTGCTCCTTCGGCCCCTATGCCCGCGCGATGGTCCGCATCTGCCGCGAGGAATCCTTCCACCAGCGACAGGGCTATGAAATCGTCATGACCCTGTGCCAGGGCACCCCGGAGCAGAAGGCGATGGCGCAGGACGCGCTGAACCGCTGGTGGTGGCCGTGTCTGATGATGTTCGGCCCGCCGGACGGCGCCAGCGAACACTCCGACACCTCGATGCGCTGGAAGATCAAGCGTTTCTCCAACGACGGACTGCGTCAGAAATTCGTCGATGCGACCGTGCCGCAGGGCCGTTACCTCGGCCTGACATTCCCCGACCCGGACCTGCGCTTCGACGACGAATCCGGTCATTGGCGCTTCGGGCCGATCGACTGGGACGAATTCCGCCGCGTCCTGGCCGGCGACGGCCCCTGCAACCGGGAGCGTCTGGAGGCCCGGCGCAAGGCGCACGACGACGGCGCCTGGGTCCGTGAAGCCGCCCTGGCATATGCCGCCAAGCAAAGGATCGCCGCATGAACACGCCCTTGTGGGAAGTCTTCATCCGCGCCCGCAACGGGCTGGCGCACAGGCATGTCGGCTCGGTTCACGCCGCCGACCCGACAATGGCGTTGCAGGCCGCCCGCGACGTCTACACCAGGCGAGGGGAGGGGCTGTCGGTCTGGGTCGTGCCCTCGAACGCGATCGTCGCGTCCGACCCCGCCGATCGGGATATGCTGTTCGAGCCCACGGGATCGAAAATCTACCGGCACCCGACCTTTTACGAAATCCCCGAAGACGTGGGGCACATGTGACCACAACGTCCATCGCCGTTCCCGACGAACCGCGCATCCAGACGCTCCTCGGCCTCGCGGACGACGCGCTGATCCTGGGCCATCGCCTCAGCGAGTGGACCGGTCACGCGCCGACGCTGGAGGAGGAACTCGCCCTCGCCAACATCGCCCTCGACCTGATCGGCCAGGCTCGGATGCTCTACCAGGCCACCGGGCTGGATGAAGACGCGCTGGCCTACCTGCGCGACCCCCCGCAGTTCCGGAACATGCCGATCGCCGAACTCCCGAACGGCGATTTCGCCTTCACAATGGTGCGCCTGTTTCTCGTGTCAGTGGCGGCAGACCGTTTCTGGCGGAATGCGGTAGCGTCGGAGGACCCGACGATCGCCGCCATCGCGGCCAAGGCGGAAAAGGAAACCGCATACCACGTGCGGCATGCCGCGGCCTGGGTGATCCGCCTCGGAGACGGCACGCCGGAATCCCACCGGCGGGCGCAGACCGCGCTGAACGCGCTCTGGCCCTATACCGGCGGGTTCGCGGACCGGGCAGGGTGGTTGCAGGCGGTGGCGCCGGTTCTGTCGGAGGCGACTCTCGTTCAACCCGCCGACGGCTGGATGCAACCCAGTGGCCGCGACGGCCGGCACACCGAACACCTCGGGCATCTCCTGGCCGAAATGCAGATACTGCCGCGCACCCACCCGGGCGCCACGTGGTAGAAAAGCTGGCCCGGGCCCGCGCCGCCGTCGCCGCGGTCGAGGATCCGGAAATCCCGGTACTGACGATCGAGGATTTGGGAATCCTGCGCGACGTCCGCCTGGATGGGGATACGGTCGAAGTCACGATCACCCCAACCTACTCCGGATGTCCGGCCATGATCGCGATCGGGTTGGAGATCGAAACGGCACTGGCGCGCGCAGGCTTCCCGAAGTCCCAGGTTCGGTCCGTGCTGTCCCCAGCCTGGACCACGGATTGGATGTCCGAGGCGGGGCGACGCAAGCTGCTTGCCTACGGTATCGCGCCGCCAAATCCGAACGCCTTGCCTTCCTGCCCGCAATGCGGATCGGAAAATACCGAGCAGATCAGTGCGTTCGGGTCCACGGCGTGCAAAGCGCTATACCGGTGTTTGGCGTGCCGCGAGCCGTTCGATGCGTTCAAGTGTCATTGAGCTGCATTTGGCGCCCTTCAAGCCGCCGTGGGCCGCCGCAAACGATCCATCGCCGCCACGATACCCCGGCCAACAGACGGATCGACCGCACGCAGCGGCGGGCGGACCCGGGCAAACGCCGGCTCGTTCGTCCTCGCGGCGATCGCCGATTTCAGCGTCGGGATGAACGGACCAGCGATCAGCTCGCAAGCCTGCCGCATCGGGCCGGCCGCGTCCGGATCGGAGAACATCGCCCGCACCAGATCGGGCACCACATTCGCCATCCCGCAGATCGTGCCCGCCCCACCCTCGGCCAGCGCCCGGCCAATGTGCGGTTCCGTTCCCGTCGTCACCGCCGCTTCCGGTGCCGCTGCTCGGAATGCCTGGAACTGCGCGAAATCGCCGCTGCTGTCCTTCACCCCCGCCACGATCCGCCCGTACCGCGTGCGCAGCGAGCCCAGGACCGACGCCGGCACTGGCACCCCGGATACCTGAGGGATGTGGTAAAGCGTTGCCCGCAGCCGTTCGTCCCCAACGCCATCGATGATCGCCGCGAAAGCGTCCTCGATCCCCTGTGCATCGACATCCCGGTAGAAATACGGCGGCAGCAGCAGCACGTGGCGCAGGCCAAGCGCCAGCGCGCCGCGGGTCAGCTCCATCGAGTCCGTGATCGCCGGACACCCGGTCCCCAGCGCGATCCGGTCCGCCGACACACCGGCTTTCAGCATGGCTTCCACGGCCGCGAATCGTTCCGCGCCGCTGAACATCGGCCCTTCGCCCGTCGTGCCGAATGGCACCAGACCATCGCAGCCTTGCGCCAACAGGTTCAAGGCATGGCGCGCCAGGGCGGCGTGATTCACCCCACCGTCAGCATCCAGCGGCGTGGCGATGGCAACCCATAGGCCGCGGATCGATTCTGTCATGCTTCCTCCAAAACGGCCCCATGTTGGACGGTTGCTATTACCCCTCAGAAGGTCACACGCACACCCCCGAAAACCCCAACGGGGGCGGCTGGACTATAGGCGCGCGGATTGGTCGCGTTCGGTGCCTGTGCCAGATAGACCGACGATGTCGGGGAGAACGTGCCATAAGTATAATGCTTGCTGTCCGTCACGTTCTCCGCATAGGCAAACACCTGAACATGCGGCGTGAGCTGATAGCTCGTGCTCAGGTTCAACGTCACGAACCCGGGCAGCCGAGGGGTCGAATTCGACTCGTCGCCAAACAGATACTGCCCGCTTTGCGCGATCGCGACCGCACCGACGGTCCAGTCGTCGGTGATCTTGTAGGTGATCCCAAGCTTGCCCTGATGCGCCGGGATTCCAGGCAGGCGGTTGCCCGGCGAGATCGAGATGTTGCCGTTGGCATCGGCCGCCGGATTGTTCCCCGCAGCTTCGGTGAATCCGGTCCGAAACGTCGCATCCGTATATGCATACGCGAGATAGGCCGTCCAGCGCGGCGTCCTGTATTGCAGACTGGCATCCACACCTTGTCGCTGAGATTGCCCGACATTGGTGAAAAACGCCCGGTTCAGCGTGACGCTGTTCACGAAGACGATGTCGTCGCTTAACACGCTGCGATAAAACCCAAGACTATAGCTCAATCGTCTGTCTTCGTCGGTATCGAAACTGCCGCGCACCCCGGCCTCGATCGTTCGGGCCACAACCTGTTTCAGGTTCGGATCGCCGACGAAAAAATTTGCCAAACTACATGAATCGTTCGGCGCTGCGCACGACAGCTCCGCCGGCGTAGGCGCCCGGTTTGCCTCGGCGTAGCCGGCATAGGCCGTCAGCCAGGGCGTGACCTTGTACGTCACCCCCACCGCGGGATTGAACCGCGCGTAGCTGTGGCTGCCCGTCAGCCCGCCACCGTTCCGATCGCGCAGATCGATGTTCGCCACGTTGAAGCGCCCGGACAGCGTGACCGCCAACCGATCGTCGATATTCAGTGTGTCGGCAACGAACGCGGCATGGTAAGCAACACCGATCCCAACCCGTACTGGCGTGTTGACGCCGGGCTCGCCGATGATCACGCCCGGCCCGGCAAACACCCGAGAGCTCGGGTCGATCCCCCCAATAAACGACACGCCCGTGAACATTGTCTGAGCGCCATCGAAACTCAGCCCGGCGACCAGATGATTCTTGAACCCCGAAATCGTCTGCGTATCGGTGACCTGCACCGACACGCCGTACCCGTTGGTATTGGTCGTCTGATTGTCCAGCTCCGCATAGGCAAGCGCGCTCTGCCCCAAAAACGCCGGTATCGCCGAACCGCCCAGCGTCGTGCTGTAGGCATCGGCCCCGTTGCAAAGCAGCGCCGACCCATCGTTGCAGGGTGTGTCGTTTGGCGCATTGCCGTTCGTCACCCGTTGCAGAAAATTGTTGAAATATGCCACCGCCTGCACGGACACCGTATCGCTGACTGTCAGATCGCCCGACAGGCTGACCTGCGCAAACCGGTTCGCAACCTGATTCGGTCCGGTGAACTGCGCCGCCGGCGCGACCGCCAGCAGCTCGACCGGAGCCGTACCCGGCCCGTTCAACACCGAATTCGCGAATATCGCGCTGAAATGCACCGCCGCATCCCGGCCCCGCCACCCGATATCGCCGTAGAATTTCTGCACGTCCGACGATTGCAGATCGCGCCAGCCACCCTGGTGCACGCCGCTCGCCGCGATATAGACGGCGGTATCGCCGCCCTGCCGGCCCCACTGAAAATTCGCGCCGGCCGTGCTGAACGACCCCCCGTGAATTTCGAATTCCCCGCCCTGATACGTGAACCCGTTCTTCAAACGGATGTTCAACGCGCCGCCCAGCGCATTCAGCCCGAATACCGGGTTCGACCCTTCCAGGTTCATCCGGTCGATCGCCATATCCGGCAGCAGATCGAAATTGACCGTATCGCCGAACGCCTGATTGAACCGCACGCCGTTGATGTAGACCGCGAGGCCCTGCGACGTGCCCTGCAATCCCGACGCCTGAAACCCGTGATACAACATCGTCGGCTGAAACGGATTGCCCGAGGCCGAATCCAGATTCACGCCCCCCACCGTCTCGCTCAACGCTCGCGTCGCGTCGGACGGCACCGTCCCGCCCCGTGTCAGATCGCCGCCGCTCAAAACATGGGTCTGCGCCGGCACCGAATCACGCTCGACCCCCGACCCCAGCAGCGGCGAGCTCGCGATGACATCGACGGACGGCAGAACCACATCGATCGGCACCGGCTGCGCTTGGGCAGCGCCCAATCCCCCCACGAAAGCGGCGACTGTCATCCAGTGCGTCCGGGGACGCCGCAACCTCCGCATCGTTCGCCCCTCCCTCGGCGTTATATTTTCCGAGGCCACCTATATCGTGTTTTTCGCCCGGCGGGGAAAAACCGCCGGCCCGCCGCGACAGCATCTTCCGCGCCGCTGCCGTTCTAGACCGAAATCGATCCCGCCGCGGCCCAGGCCCAGACACCGCCCGTTTCCCTCCAGCCGCCTTCCTGCTACCACGCCGCCCGAGCGGGACTGCCGCCTCTGGGATACACACGCTTCCATGTTCGATTTCGCTTGGTCGGAAATTGGCCTGATCGCCGCCGTTGCCCTGATCTTCATCGGGCCAAAGGACATGCCTGTCGCCATTCGCGCGGTGTCGGGCATGGTCAAGAAGGCGCGCCGTATGGCCGCCGAGTTCCAGACCCATGTCGACGAAATGGTCCGCGAGGCCAATCTCGACGACGTCAAGAACACGTTCAACGAAATCCGCAATTTCGACTTCAAGGAAACCGTCGAAAAGCACATCGACCCCGATGGCAGCCTGCGCGACACGTTCTCCGATATCGCGACACCGAGCGAACCCGCGCCGGACGAACCTGCGATATCGGAAGCCCCGCCGGAACCCGAAGCCGAAAAGCCGGAACCGGTGGTCCTGGCCCCCGCCTTCATCCCACCGGGGCTGATTCCCCCGCCCGAACCGGTGAAAGCGGATTCCCCCGAACCGCCGGCCTTCGTGCCGCCGCAATACCTGACCTGACCAACCCCATAACCAGGCGAACCCCCCGACGTGGCCGATACCAACGAAGAGGACACTATCGACGACAAGCCCATGCCGCTGCTCGATCACCTGATTGAGTTGCGCCGCAGGCTGATGTGGTCTCTCGGGGCCTTCGCCATCTGTTTCGCGCTGTCGTACTATTTCTCCGCGACGGTCTATTATGTGCTCGCCAAGCCACTGGCGGATGTGCTGCGGGCGATGGGCAGTCCGGACCCGAAACTGATCTACACCCAGCTGTACGAGGCGTTTTTCGTCCGCATCAAGGTCGGCATGTTTGGCGGGATGTTCCTCGGCTTCCCCATGATCGCCTGCCAGCTCTGGTTGTTCGTCGCACCCGGCCTGTACAAATCCGAAAAGCGCGCGTTGCTGCCGTTTCTCGCCGCGACGCCGGTGCTGTTCATCCTCGGCGCGTCGCTCGCCTATTTCGTGCTGTTCCCGATCGCCTTCCAGTTTTTCGCCGGCTTCCAGGACCTGACCGGTGGCGGCGGAGTGCCCATCGAATTGGTGCCGAAGGTGGGCGAATACCTCGATCTGGTCATGAAAATGATCATCGCCTGCGGGCTGGTGTTCCAGATGCCCGTCGGCATCGCGCTGCTCGCCAAGGTCGGCATCGTCAATGCGAAGCAACTGCGCGAAAAGCGCCGCTGGGCCATCGTCGGCATGACCATCCTCGCCGCGATCGCCGCACCGCCCGACCCGATTTCCATGGTCGTCGTCGCGCTGCCGCTGATCGTGCTGTACGAAGTGTCGATCATCGCCGCGTCGTTGGTCGAAAAGAAGCCCGTGGAGGACTGACCGATGCATGATATCCGCTCCATCCGCACCGATCCCGCCGCGTTCGACGCGTCGATGCGCCGCCGCGGTCTGGCCCCACAATCCCCGGACATCCTGGCCCTCGACCAGGCCCGCCGCGCTGCCCAGACGGCCTTGCAGGACAAGCAGGCCCGGCGCAACGCACTCGCCAAGGAGATCGGCCAGGGCAAGCGCACCGGCGCCGACACGACCACGCTGGAAGCCGAGGCCACGGCCCTGCGCGCGGAGATGGAGGGCCTGGAAAAACAGGCCGCCGAACAGGATGCCGCGATCAAGGCGATCCTCGAATCATTGCCCAACGTCCTCGATGCCGGCGTGCCGGACGGTGCGGACGAAAGCGCCAACGTCGTCGTCGCTCAGCACGGCGAACCCCGCGACCTCGGATTCGAACCCAAGCCCCACTGGGAACTCGGCGAAGCCCTCGGCATGATGGACTTCGCCACCGCCGCCAAAATGGCCGGCGCCCGGTCCACCATCCTGCGCGGCCCCCTGGCCCGGCTCGAACGCGCCCTGGGGCAGTTCATGCTGGACCTGCACACCGAACAGCATGGCTATGTCGAGATGGTCGTGCCCTCCATGGTCAACGACGCCGCCGCCTATGGCACCGACAAACTGCCGAAATTCGCCGACGACCTGTTCAAAACGACGGATGGCCGCTGGCTGATCCCCACCGCCGAGGTCCCGCTCACTGCCTCCGTCATGGGCGAAATGCTGGCCGAGAAAGACCTGCCGCGCCGCCTCACCGCGCTGACCGACTGTTTCCGCAGTGAAGCCGGCGCCGCCGGCCGCGACACCCGCGGCATGCTGCGCCAGCACCAGTTCCGTAAGGTCGAGCTCGTCTCCATCTGCCACCCCGATCACAGCGCCGCCGAACACGAACGCATGATAAGCTGTGCCGAGGCCGTCTTGCGCGCGCTGTCCGTGCCGTTCCGCCGTGTCGCCCTCTGCGCCGGCGACACCGGCTTCGGCGCCGCGACGACCTTCGACCTGGAGGTCTGGATGCCCGGCCAGCAGGCATGGCGGGAAATCTCCTCCTGCTCCAACACCAAGGATTTCCAGGCCCGTCGCATGAACGCCCGTTTCCGCTCGCCCGACGGCAAGACGGTCGCATTCGTCCACACCCTGAACGGGTCCGGTGTCGCGGTGGGTCGGGCGCTGATCGCGGTGATGGAAAATCATCAGCAGGCGGACGGCTCGATCCTGATCCCCGAGGTTCTGCGCCGTTACATGGGCGGTCAGGACCGGGTCGCGGCCGGGTAAGGCCTAACGGCCGGCCAGGGGACGCAACTGCTTCACAACGTCCCCAGCGCCCCCGCCATCGCCGCGAACACCGGTCCCCAATCCTCCCGCTCGGTCTGCCGGAACAGCCGCATCGTCGGATACCACGGACTGTCCCCCCGCCCGAGCTGCCAGCGCCAATCCGGCACCGCCCGCAGCGCGACCCACACCGGCCGCCCCAACGCACCTGCCAGATGGGCAATCGACGTATCGGACGTCACCACCAGATCCACGCACATCATCGCCGCCGCGGTATCCAAAAACCCGTCGGGGCCAAGATCGAAATCCGCCCCCAGCGTCTCCACCGACCCCAGAGCGTCCAACTGCTCCGTTCCATCGTTCTTTTGCAGGCTGATCAGTCGCACGCCCGGCACCGTGGCCAAGGCCGTGAACGCGTGCAGAGGTATCGACCGCCCCCGATCCTCGATCCGCGCGGGATTGCCCTGCCACGCGATGCCGATTTTCAAACCTTCCGTCCCAATCCGCGCCCCCCACCGCGCGATCCGGTCCGCCTCGGCGAAAAGGTAGGGAACCGGTCCTGGGATCGTGGCACCGGTCCGTGCCGGCAGACTCATAAGCGGGCAGACCACATCGGCCATAACCGCCGCACCCGGCGAAACCATCGGCGGCATCCCGGGCATGGTCCCCAGCAGCCGCTGCAGCCGAGGCGGCGCCTCGAACGTCACCGAACCCGCCAGTCCCGGCAGAAACCGGCAGAACTGGATCGTGTCGCCCAGCCCCTGCTCCGCGTAGACCAGCAGCCGCCGCCCGTTCAGCGGTTCGCCGGTCCATTGCGGCTGCGTCAACCCCCGGTCCGGCACCGCCCGAGCAGCGAATCGCTGCTCCCACCCCGGCCACGCCTCCGAGTCGCGCCCGGTCAGCAAAAGCAGCAGCGCCATATTATAGATGAGCACCGGGTCGTTCGGCTGCCGGCCGAGGGCATCGCGCAGCAGCGACTCGGCCGCGTCGACCTTGCCCAGCTCCTTCAGCACGCTCGATAGATTGAGCTGCACGCCCATATCGTCCGGTGCCCGGCGCAGCGCCTCGCGCAACCGCTCCTCGGCCTCCTCCAGGGCGCCGATATTGCGCAGCGCGGTCCCCAGATTGTTGAACAGGTCAGGCAGGTTGGGCTTCAGCCGCACGGCTTCCCGATACGCCCGCAGCGCTTCCCCCGGCTGTAACGCATCGGTATGGGCGTGCCCCAGGACCTGATAAGCCTCGGCATTGTTGCTTTTGGTGCGCAGCGCGACGTTGCACGCGGCGACCGCCTCTGCCGGCCGGCGCAGCGCCAGGAGGGCGTGTGCCCGATGCACATGGTAGACGGACACCAACGGTTTCGCCAGAATCGCGGCATCGAACAGATCGAGGGCAGCCGCCGCATGCCCGGACTGCAAGGCCAAAACCCCCAACATATGATTCGCATCCGCATGCCGCGGCTCGGCCGCCAGCACCTGCCGATACACCTGCTCGGCCTCCGCCAGACGCCCGGCGGCATGCAGACGCTCGCCTTGCTGGCAGGCGGCGTCGAGCTGTTTGGACCGGCGGCTCATGCGGGTCATCCATATTCCCTGGGAGCGGGCCTGTCCCATCCCCTTGCCGAGAGGGTCGCATGCCCACACTGAACTTTCCATGGACCTGAAACTTCTGGCCTGGGGCCGCGCGGCGATGCGCCGCCACCACGGAAACGGTCTGCCCACCCTATGGCTGTTCACCGATGCCGCCCGGCTTCCGGACCCGCGCGCCGCCGTGGCCAGGCTGCCGAGACACATCGCCGGAGTCGTGCTGCGCCACGACTCCGATCCCGATCGCGCGGCGCTGGGTCACGACCTCGCGCGAATCTGCCGGAGCAGGCGGCTGGCTCTGGTTGTCGCCGGCGACGTGCGCCTGGCCGCGCGACTCGGTGCCGGCGTGCACCTGCGCGGCGGTCGCTGGCCCGGCCCGCTCCGGCGGCCCGGTATCGTGACGAGTTCGGCGCACAACCAGCAGGACCTCCGCCGAGCCGCCCGCAACGGCGCGCACCTCGTCTTCCTGTCCCCCGCCTTCGCCACCGCGAGCCATCCCGGCGCCCCCGCGCTCGGCGCCTGCCGCTGGGCGCTCCTCGCCTCCCGCGCGATATTCGCAAATCGGGGAAACGATCGTCCCGATCCCTGCCTCACAACGTCATGGCCCGGCTCGTCCGGGCCAACTGTCGCCGCACCGGCACCCCAGGGGATGGCCCAGGGGATGCCCCGGACAGACTGGGCCATGAAGCCGGGCAAGCGACCCGCCGCGCCTGCCGGAAAAGGGCGAAATGCCGCCCGTTCAGCATTGTCGGTCGCGGCGCTGGGCGGCATCGACGGGTGCTCGATCCGCCGGCTGCCACGAAGCGCATGCGCTGCCGTCGGAGCAATCGGGGCCTTGGCCTGACAAGCACCGCCCATATCCCACTGTGTCCGCCACGCCACAGTGTTTCGGAAATGCCATGCGAGCGTCCGGCAGAACCTTGCGCCCGGCTCAAATACCGGATCAATACTATCCCCAGGTTCGGCGGCCCCGCCTCGACACGATCGGGGCGGGGCCTGAATTCCCCGCCGGGTGCTTCCGGTGTCATGAGGAGGATTTAATATGCGTAAGCTTCTGTTGGCCAGTGCGGCCATCCTGGGCGGTACGACCGGCGCTTTCGCGCAGGCGACCCCGCCGTCGTTCTTCCAGTCGCAAGGCATGATGGCGATGCCCTGGGCTGGCGGACCGGCCCCGAACAACAACAACAACAGCGTTGGCGTTGCCGACAAGGGCCCCGTCGCGACCCCGACCCCGGGCACCGTCGTGATCCGCTTCAACGGCCGCGTCGAAACCGAAATTTCCGCGAACTTCACCTCCGGTGACAAGTCGATCCCGACCGGTTCGGGCGCGATCACCGGCGGCGGCAGCTTCAAGCTGAACCCGGTTGGCGTGTCCTCCTACATGCGCCTCTATCCCGGCATGGACGGCATGGCCACCAACGGCCTGCGCTATGGTGCCACGATCGAACTGCGCGAAAACTTCGCCAACCCGAACAGCGCCTCGGCCAACACCGCGGCATCCAGCCCGAGCGGCTATTCCTCGAGCGAGACCGTCTTCGTCCGTCGCGCCTTCGTCTACATGGGCTCCGACAAAATCGGTATCGTCCGCATCGGTCAGACGGATGGCGTTATCGGCCTGTTCGATAACGGCTCCTACTCCGCCCAGACCTGGGAAGCCGGCATCGGCAACTTCAACGGCGGCATGATGCAGGCGGAAACCGCGCAGGCTGGCGTCGGCGTTCCGTTCGCGTGGCTCGCTCAGGCTGGTGCGGAATACAGCAACAGCAAGATCGTCTACCTGACCCCGTCGTTCTATGGCTTCGACTTCGGCCTGCAGTACGCCCCGACGATGGGTAACTCCTACTCCAACTCGACCGGCGCCAGCGCGTTCAACACCTCGCTCTGCAACGCGGCGAGCGCCACCTGCGTGAACACCAGCACCGGTAACGACCCGACCCGCTGGCTGAACCAGGTTGCCGCCGGCGTGCGCTACCAGGGCCCGATTGGCCCGGTCAATTTCGGTGCCTTCGCCGTGTATGAAACGGCCGGCAAGGAATCGACCACCAACGGCATCACGGCTGGTGGCGCGGGTTATGTTGGTGGCGCGACCGCGACCAACCTGCTCCGTTACGACAACCTGAGCTTCGTCGAAGCTGCGATGAAGATCGAAGTCCCGTCCATCGGACTGACCTGGTCGTTCGACTACATCGGCGGCGCCTTGAACGGCCAGCTGGCGATGCGCCCGACGGGCGGTGTTGCTGAAAACGCCTTCCTGACCGGCCTCGTCTACAAGAACGGTCCGTGGGTGTTCGGTCTCGAAGCCGGCCTCGTGAACTCGCAGGGTCAGGCCAACCTGGCGAAGATTTCGCAGCGTCGTGAATTCGAAGTCGCCTTCGGTGGCACGTATAACGTGGCCCCCGGTCTGGCTCTGGTCGGTGAGTTCATGCACACCGAACGGCACCAGGGTAACTACGACTTCGTTCAGGGCGCTGTCGGGGCGACCCGCGACGCCAAGGGCAATGGCGTGATGTTCGGAACGGTCGTGACCTGGTAAGTTTTACCGGATCAAGACGACAAGAAACGGCGAGGGAAACCTCGCCGTTTTTTTGTGCCCTTGGCGGCCGGCAGTTTGGCGACTAAACAATTCACTCCCGGTCCGCGACCCCAAGTCAGGTGAATAATGGCAATGCGTCCTACTTTCTCAACACCTCGGCAATTCGCCCTTGCGCTCGGCAGCGTCTTGGCCTTGGCCGGTTGCTCCGCGGCAAGGCCGAACCCGACACCGATCGATTACCAGGGCCTGGGCAGCGGCAGCGCCGGTGACGCCTCCATCACCTCACGCCTTGGCGGCGCGGACAGCGGCGTTATCTTCGGTGTGACCAAGGGCAACGACAAAGGCGGCAACGGCAACGGAAGTGGGGCTGGTATCGGCGTCAACGCCTATCTCTGGCGCGGCGCTCTGGACACGTTGAGCTTCATGCCGCTGACCTCGATCGACCCATTCGGCGGCGTCATCATCACCGACTGGTACACCCCACCCGACACCAATGGCGAACGCTTCAAGGCCACAGCCTACGTGCTGACCCGCGACCTGCGCAGCGATGGCGTCCGCGTGGTGTTCTTCCGCCAGGTCCTGCAAAATGGCCAGTGGGTCGACTCAGCGGTCGCACCCTCCACCAACAACCAGATCGAGGACAAGGTTCTCGCCAAGGCCCGCCAACTACGCGAACAGGCCGTCGGCAACCCCAACGGGTAATGGGCGCGCCGGTCGCCCCCCCATTCGTTATGGACCTTCCCCCCTAACGTCATGGCCCGGCTTGTCCGGGCCACCTGTAGCGGCACGCGCGCCGATTGGGGTTGCCCGGACGAGCCGGGCCATGCCGGTGGGGGAAGGCGTCCACTCTTAGCCTTTCCTTAACTATTTCAGGCTAAACCACCGCGTATGAAAGGCGCTTCGGCGTTCACCACGCGGTATCGCATGGCCCGCGTCCCCCCCACCGTCATGGCCCGGCTTGTCCGGGCCACCTGTAGCGGCACGAGCGCCGCTCGGGGTGCCCCGAACCGCACCGTGCCATGACGGGGGAGCGGCCAATACCCGCCTACCGCAAATGACAAGCCACCAACCGCCCCGCCCCAACATCCCGCAACACCGGGGCCTCGCTTCGGCAGCGCGCCTCCGCATACGGACACCGAGGATGAAAATGGCACCCGCTCGGCGGATCGATCGGACTCGGCACGTCCCCCTCGACACGATGCTTGACCCGCTTCAACGCGGGATCCGGTAACGGGACCGCCGCCAGCAGCGCCTCCGTATACGGATGCAGCGGCTTGGCGAACAACGCCACCTTGTCGGCATATTCGACGATCCGCCCGAGATACATCACCGCCACCCGATGCGCGATGTGCTCCACCACAGCGAGATTGTGCGAGATGAACAGGTACGACAGCCCCCGCTCCCGCTGCAGATCCATCAGCAGGTTGATCACCTGCGCCTGGATCGACACATCCAGCGCCGACACCGGCTCGTCCGCCACGATGAACCCAGGGTCCAGCGCCAAGGCCCGCGCGATCGACACACGCTGCCGCTGCCCGCCAGAGAATTGGTGCGGGTAATTGTTCATCTGCGCCGCACGCAAACCCACGCGCTCGAACAGTTGCGCCACTCGAGCCTCCCGCTCGTCGCGACGCCCGACGCCATGAACCTTCAGTGGCTCGCCCACGATATCGCCGGCTTTGATCCGCGGATTGAGCGAGGAAAATGGATCCTGAAACACGATCTGCATCTGCCGCCGCAGCGCGCGCATCTCCTGCTTGCTGGCGGTCGTGATGTCCTTGCCGTTGATCGCAATCGTCCCGGCCGACGGCTCGATCAAACGTAGCACCGCCCGCCCCACCGTCGACTTCCCGCAGCCGCTCTCCCCCACGAGCCCCAGCGTTTCACCGCCGGCGATGCTGAAACTGACCCCGTCGACCGCGCGCACATCGCCCACCCGCCGATTCAGCAGCCCCCGACGGATCGGGAAAAACTTGCGCAGGCCAGCGACCGCGATGACCGGGGGTTTGTCCATGATCTTCTCTATGCCTGCCAACAGGCGGCGAAATGGTTGGCCTGCTTCGCTTCGAATGGCGGGATTTGCGCATGGCATTTCGCATCCGCCTGGGCGCAGCGCGGCGCGAAGGCACAGCCGGGCGGCAGATCGCTCAATGCCGGCACCATCCCTGGGATTTCCCGCAACCGCTCATCCGGCGACAACGCCAGCCCGCGCGCACTGCCAAGCCGGGGAATCGAGCCTAGCAGACCACGCAGATAAGGGTGCAGAGGCCGGGCAAAAAGGTCCGAGACACTGCCTTCCTCGACCTTCCGTCCGGCATACATCACGACCACGCGCTGCGCCGTCTCGGCGACGACACCCAGATCGTGGGTGATCAGCAGCACGGCGGTGCCGAACTCGCGTTGCAGGTCGCCGATCAGATCGAGGATCTGCGCCTGGATCGTCACATCCAGTGCCGTGGTCGGCTCGTCCGCCACCAGCACCTTGGGCTTGCACGCCAGCGCCATCGCGATCATCGCCCGCTGCCGCATGCCCCCGGACATCTGATGCGGATATTCCTTTGCCCGTCGTGCCGGTTCCGGAATGCGCACCATCTGCAGCATCTCCACCGCGCGGTTTTTCGCCGCCGCCTTCGGCAAACCATCGTGCAGCATGACCATCTCGGCGATCTGCTTGCCCACCGTCATCAGCGGGTTCAGGGCCGTCATCGGCTCCTGGAAGATCATCGCGATCTTGCCGCCGCGCATTTGGCGCATCGTCCGATCGTCCAGTCGTAGCAGATCGGTCCCGTCCACCTTCACGCTGCCCGACACGATCTCCCCCGGCGGTTGCGGGATCAGGCGCATCAGCGACAAGGCGGTGATCGTCTTGCCGCAGCCGGACTCACCCACGATCGCCAGCGTCTCCCCGGCTTCGACGCTGAACGACACGTCCTGCACCGCCCGCACCAGCCCGCGCCGCGTGTGGAACACCGTATTGAGGCCGGAGACTTCAAGAACCGGTGCCATCAGTCGCGCTGCCGTGGATCGAGGGCATCGCGCAGCGCGTCGCCCATCAGGTTGGAGCCGAAAACGATCAGGCTGATCGCGAGGCCAGGATAGATCACCAGCCATGGCGCGGTGCGCACGTACTCGGCGGCGGATTCCGACAGCATGCGGCCCCAGGATGGATAGGGTTCCGGGACACCCAGACCCAGGAAAGACAGCGACGCCTCGGTCAGGATGGTCGACCCAAGCTGTGCTGTGGCCAGCACGATCAGCGGCGCGAGCGTGTTGGGCAGCACATGCACGATGGCCACCCGCCACTCGCTCATGCCGGTGGCCCTGGCGGCCTCCACGAACGGCAGTTCCCGCAGCGACAGCACGTTGGAACGGATCACCCGCGCTACCGTGGGGATCAGCGGGATGGCAATGGCGATAATGGTGTTCCGCAGCGACGGGCCAAGGGAAGCGGTGATCACCAGCGCCATGACAAGAAGCGGCAGGGCCTGCATGATTTCCGTCACCCGCTGCACCAGCAGGTCGAACCACCCGCCGACATAGCCGCAAGCCAGCCCGACCGCCGCGCCGACCCCGCTGCCGATCATCGTGGCCCCCAGCGCGACCGCCAACGACACCCGCGCCCCATGGATCAGCCGGCTCAGCACATCCCGCCCCATCATGTCCGCCCCCATCCAATACACCCCGCTCGGTCCCGCGAGCGAAGCCTTGGCGTTGGTGGTGAATGGGTCGAGCGGCGCGACCACGCCGGCGAATATCGCGGCCAGCACGAACAGCGTCATGATGATCGCGCCGGCCACACCCAGGGGGTAACGTCGCGCGTAGTAGCCGATGTCGCTCATGCGCCCAGCCGGATGCGGGGATCGACGACCATGTAGAGCAGGTCGACGATCAGGTTGACGGTAACGACGACGATGGCGATGAACATCACCAGATTCTGCACCATCGGATAATCCCGCCAGCGTATCGCCTCGACCAGAAAGCGCGCGACGCCGGGGATGTTGAAGACCGTTTCCGTCACGATCAGCCCGCCGAACAGGAACGCGGTCTCGACCCCGATGGTCGTGATCACCGGCAGCACCGCGTTGCGCAGGGCATGATCGTAAGTCACGGCTGTATCCGACAGGCCCTTGGATTTCGCGGTGCGCACGAAATCCTGGCGCAGCACCTCCAGCATCGACGACCGGGTCAGCCGCATGATCAACGCCGAACTGCGAAATCCGACGGACGCCGCCGGGATCGCGAGCATGGCGAGCCAGGCGCCGAACGTTGCCGGTGCCCGATCGTAGATCGGAATGCTGCCGAACCATTTCACGCAGGCCATCAGGATCAGCAGTCCCAGCCAGAAGGCTGGCATCGACAAGCCGCTGAGGCTGAGGATGCGCAGAAAGTAATCCAGCTTGGTGTTTTGCCGTACCGCGCTGATCACCCCCAACGGCACCCCCGCGCAAATGGCGAACGTCAATGCCAAACCGGCCAACCGCGCGGTAATCGGAATGCGCGGCAGGATTTCCTCGATCACCGGCTTTTCGGACACGTAGGAATAGCCGAGGTCGCCGTGGAACAACCCGCTCAGCCAATGCCAGTACTGCACCGGCAACGGCAGATCGAGGCCAAGATCGGTCACGATTTTCGCCTTCTCCGCCGGGTCGATCATCCCAGCGGAATCTAACAGGATATCGGCGATGTTACCCGGAACGATCCGCAGCAGCAGAAAGATGGCGATGGACACGCCGAGCAGCGTCACCACCATCAATAACAACCGGCGGATCAGGTAGGCCAGCATCGATCAGCGATCCAGCCACACGTCGTCGAAGCGCCAGTGGTTGTAGATGCTGTTGACCGCAAGATGCAGCCCTTTGACCGCCGGCCACCAGCAGGTGCCGCCCTGCGACTGATAGACGACCGGACGCGCGCCATCTTCCTGCAAGGTGCGGTCGATCTGCCAGACGAGTTGCTGGCGTGCCGCGAAATCCTTCATCTGGGACTGCTTGTGGAACAGTGCCTCCAGATACCTGTTGCAGTATCCGGTATAGTTCCGTTCGGAATTGCAGGTGTAGTTTTCGAAGAACATGACATCGGGGTCGTCGATTCCGGTGCCCTGTACGTTCATGCCAACGGCGTAATCCTTCTTCAACAGCCGCGCATACCAGACCGCGGAATCGAGAGTTTCAAGCTCGGCCTGGATGTATACATTCTTGATGTGGTCGATCAGCAGCACCGCCGCGTCGCGATAATCCGGAATGTTCCGGGTGGTGACTTTCAGCGTCAGCGGCTTGTCCGGGCCGTAGCCCAGTTCCCGCATGATCCGGCGGCCTTCCTCCCGGCTTTTTTCCACATCCGAGCCGTATCCCGGGACCGTCTCCATGAATGCCTTGGACCAGCCCCAGATCCCCTCGGGCGGGGCCAGCATCGCGCCGCCGATATTGTCGACGCCATGGCTCAGAATGTCGGAAAACGCCTTGCGGTCGATCGCCAGCGCCAGCGCCTTGCGAATTTGCGGATTGTCGAAGGGGGGGCGGTCGCGATTGATCAGCAGATTGCCCTCGGTATTCGACGGCTGCACCAGACACTGCATCGTCGGCACCGCCTTCAACACGTCCTTCACCAGTTCCGGGGTCAGCTCCCCGGTGATGTTCATGTCGAATTTGCCGGCTTCCAGGGCCAGAACGGCCGTGGAACGGTTGGGGATGATCGTATACTCGATGCCGTCCAGGTACGGCCGGCCGGGCTTCCAGTAGTCGGGATTGCGTTCCAGCTTGATGGACTCATTCTGTTGGAACGACACAAACCGGAATGGGCCTGTCCCGATCGGATGCGTGCGCATCTGCGCCGCCGGGACGTGGCACGGGTAGACCGGCGAAAAACCGCCGGCCAACATCACCAGGAACGACGGTTGCGGATCGTTCAAATGAAACGTCACCTGCGTGGGGCTGTCGACCACGATGTCCTTGATGTTGAACCACCAGCTCTTGCGCGGGTTTTTGCGCATCTTGCCGTCGACCTTGCCGCTGACGACGTCCCAGGTGCACTTGACGTCCGCGGCCGTGAACGGCTTGCCGTCGTGCCACTTCACCCCCTCGCGCAGTTGAAACGTCAACGTCCGGTCGTCGTCGCTGTATTTCCACGACGTCGCCAGCTCCGGCACCACCGCTTCCAGCCGGTTCTGCTTCGCCGCGGGATCGAACATCACGAGGTTGTTGAACACCGCCATGAACGGCATGTCGGTGGAAATCGTCGCTTCCTCATGGATCGAGGCGCTGGGCGGATTGTCCCGGTGGGTGATCCGCAGCACGCCACCCTGCTTCTGCGCCTGCGCCCCGCCCGTCGCCAATAACAAGGCGCAGACGCCGGCGGCGAAGAGCCGTATCCATTTATGCGACATCGCTTCCCCCGACCCGATTTCCGTTCGTGACAGCATGTAACCGGGCGCTGTCGGGAATAGCAACCGGCTAGCGCTTGGCCGCGCGCAGCCCCGCCCGCAGCCGCTCCATCGCCCGCGCCATCCGGTCCGGCTGGTTGGCGAAACACACCCGCAAACTGCCCTCGCCACTCGGCCCGAACGCGACGCCCGGTGCCACCGCGACACCGTGGTTGCGCACCAGATCAAGCGCCAAGCCCAGACTGTCGGTCAGACCATCGATCCCAATGAACGCGTAAAATGCCCCCGGCGGCGGCGCGTAGCGCACACCGTTCAACCCGCTCAACGCCTCCGACGCCACCTGTCGCCCAATCTCGCAATGCCTGCGGATGTCCGCCACCACGCTGGTATCCCGGATCGCGGCAATCCCAGCCCGCTGCACGAACGGTGCGACCCCGGAAAACACCGCTTCCACGATATCGGCGATCGTGTCCCGCATCCCCTCAGGCACCACCAGCCAGCCCAGCCGCCACCCGGTCATCACCCAGGCCTTCGAGAAACTGTTGCACACCATCACCCGATCCCCGGGTTCCGCGACATCCAGCATCGAAGGCGCCGCGGCTCGGTCATCGTAAATCAGCCGCGAGTAGACCTCGTCCGACACCACCCAGACCCCATGTCGCCGTGCGATGTCCAATATCGCCCGCAGTTCCTCCGTGCGCGCGGTCCAACCCGTCGGATTGTTTGGCGAATTCAGCACGAACACCCGAGCCCCCCGGAGCATCTGGTCGAGCCGGTCGAGATCGAGGCGAAACCCATCGGAAGCCGGGATCAAGTCGATGGTCTCCACCACCGCCCCGCGCAGATGTGCCGCGTTGGCGATGTTCGGCCAAAGCGGCCCATGGATCACCACCCGCTGCCCCGCCGAGACCAGCGTGTTCATCGCGATGGTGACAGCCGCCATGCCCGACGCCGTCACCTGGATGCGGCTTTCCGCCACCGGCGTGGCGTGCAACCCCGTGAGATACGCTGCGATGGTCTGGCGCAAGTCCGGCAGCCCGCGCACATCGGGATAATGCGTCTCCCCACCATCGATGGCCGCCACCAATGCGTCGCGCGCGGGCAGGGGGCTCGGCCGGTCGGATTCCCCAAAACACAGGAAATCCACGTCGGGCGTGGCAAAGGCGAGCCGAGCGACTTCGACGATACGGGAGCCGGAGATGCTGACAATGTCCATGCGCCGTCATGTAGAGCGGATTGCCGGCGGTTTCGAGTCCGCGCATGATCCCGGCAACCCGGAGGATCCGCCATGTTGATGAGTGCCGACCGCATCCTGGTCAGTCACGTCGGCAGCCTGCCGCGCCCTGCGCTGCTGACCGACCTGCTGATCCGCGGCGAAGCCGGCGAAACCATCGACCCAGCGGTCTTCGCCAAGGAAGTCGAGCACGCCACCGAACAGGCCATCGCCAGGCAGGTTGCCGCCGGCGTCGATGTCGGTAACGATGGAGAACAGTCTCGCGTCGCCTTCCAGACCTACGTGCCCCGCTGCATGTGCGGATTCGGCGGCGAATCGAAACGCCCGCCCGCCCGCGATCAGCAGCAGTTCCCCAGCTACGTCCGACAGTCCGCCGCGCGCTTTCCGCATTCGGCCCGGGCGATGAACGCGCCCGCGGCGCTCGCCGAAGTGCGCTATGTCGATCGCAAACCGATCGACGAGGACGCCGCCCGCCTCAAGCGTCTGGGCACCGGTTTTCGGGAATGTTTCATGACGGCGCCATCGCCCGGCATCGTCGCCACCACGATGCTGAACCAGCATTACGACAGCCACGAGGCCTACGTCATGGCGCTGGCCAAGGCGCTGGCCAACGAATATCGCGCGATCCACGAGGCCGGACTGATCCTGCAGATCGACAGCCCCGACTTGGCGATGGAACGCCACCGCTTCTTCGATCATCTCACCGAGGCCGAATTCCTCGGCCAGCTCGAAATGCATATCGCCGCGATCAATCTGGGGCTGGAAGGCATCCCCCGCGACCGCGTCCGCCTGCATGTCTGCTGGGGCAACAACGATGGACCGCACCTCTACGACATCCCGATGTCGACCATCCTGCCGGCATTGTACAAGGCCCATGTCGGCGCCCTGTCGATCGAATTCGCCAACCCCCGGCATCAGCACGAATACGCCGCGCTACGGAACAATCCGCTGCCGCCGCATATGCTGCTGATGCCGGGCGTCCTGGATACGACAACCAACATCGTCGAACACCCCGAGCTGATTGCCCGCCGGCTGGAAGAAGCGGTTGCCGTGGTGGGCGACCGCGAACGGGTGATCGCCGGCACGGACTGTGGGTTCGGCACCTTCGCGGGCCGCGAATACGTGGCGGAGGAGGTCGTATGGGTAAAGCTCGCCGCGGCGGCTGAAGGCGCGCGTATCGCGTCGCGACGCCTGTGGGGGCGGCGCTGAAGCCAGGGGGACAACCCTTTACCGGTCACCCACCCTATAGACCGGTATCGTGCTAAGCGATGTAGGCGTCGTCGCGGCTGGGAATATTACGGGACGTTCCCATCAGGCGATACACCCCCCGCAGACCGGAAATGCCAGCACCGAAGCCACCGGAGATGCCGACATCGCCGTTGAAATCAAAATAGGTGTCGGTCCCCTTCTGGGCCAGCATGTTGGTGACGCCGACATTGACGCCGACGCCAACGCCGGCATTGCCGATCGCGCCCTCGGCGCCATTCAGGTCCCATCCGTTGAATGCCATGCGGGCGGGAATATCGCACCAAACGTCAGGGACGAGGCCTGGCAGGGCGAAACTGCTAAGGTTCCCCCCCAACCCAAGCCCCAGTCCGGAGAACCGGAACCGCACGGATTCGGTGGTGCTGACGGTCGGGCTGTAGAAGTCCATCAGATAGACGCCCCCGGCGATAACCACGCCCGCGCCGATGCAGCCAATCATGCACAAACGCCAGTCCCGAGCCGGTGTCGCGTAGTTCACTGGACGCGCCTTCACATCTGATGGGTTCAGCTCACCCCAAACAAAGCCTTCGCATTGTTCAGGAACACCGCACGCCGCTGCTCCTCCGTCATCTTGAACGGCAGCGCCTGCGCGGGATCGTCGAAATCCCAATGCGGGTAGTCGGTGGCGAACAGAATGCGGTCCCAGCCGATCCAGTCGAACACCTCGGCCAACTGAGTCCGAGGCTCCGGCTCCTCGATCGGTTGCGTCGTGAACCAGATGTTCGACCGCAGATACTCCGACGGCAACCGCTTCAGATGCGGCAGTTCCTGCTTCAGCTTTTTGTATTGCGCATCCATCCGCCAACCCAAAGCGGCGGCCCAGGCGACACCGCCCTCGATCATGACGAATTTCAGGTTCGGAAACCGTTCGAACACGCCTTCCAGGATCAGGCTGACCGTCAACGCCTGCTGCGCCTGCGCGTGCCCGACCATTTCCTCCAGATAATACGATCCCCAGCCGGACGACGTGATCGCATTCCCGCCATAGCCGAAGGCATGCACACCGATCGGCAGGTTCGCCGCTTCCGCGGCCGCGAAGATCGGCCAATACTGCTTCTGCCCCATCGGCGTCGCGGTGCGAGACAAGAAGAGAATCTGCGCGAAGTTCTTGTCCCCCGCTCGCAGTTCGATCTCCTTCACCGAAGCGGCGGCGTCCTCATACGGCACCACAACCGAACCCCTGAGGCGGGAATCCTTCGAAGTCCACTCCGCTTTCTGCCACTCGTTGGTCGCATGCGCCAAGGCGGCCGACAGTTCCAAATTCATCGCCCCCTGACCCGCACCCAGCGGGTTCAGGATGCCGAGCGTCACATTATTCGGGTCAAGGTGCTGCTTGGCCATGAACTCCAGATCGCTCCCCGGCGTCTTCCCCGGCGGCCAACTGTCGATCCGCGAAGCGCTCGGCTGACCCTTCGGATATGCCGAACCTTTTTCCCAGGGCTGGCGGTAGGTCACCGCGAAATTCTCGCAATGATCCTGCCAGCGCTGCGACAAGTAGGGATAGAGCGACTTGCTCACCCCGCCGATGCCAGCACCGGCCGGGCGCGGGTGAATGTCGCAATCGGCGATCGCCAGACGGGACTGGCCAGTCACCTCGGGGATCGGGCGGTTCAGGACGTCGACGGTCATGTCAAGTCGCTCCCTTCATGTCGTTCAGCCGAGAATAGGTCCGCAGCGGGTTTTCCGCCATGATTTTCGCCGCCAGCACCGGGTCCAACCCCGCCGGCAACGCCGCGAGGCCGTCGAACTGCCAATGCGGATAGTCGGTCGAAAACAGCAGGAATTCGTCCGATCCCATATGTTCCATCAGCCGAGCGATGCCGCCGTCATCGGGCGGGGCGTCGAAGGGTTGCAGCGTCATGCGCACCCGGTCCCGCACGATCGAGGCCGGGGGATCGCTCACCCAGGGGATCTCGGCGCGCAAACCCTTCCAGAATTTCGTCAGCCGCCAGAGATAGGCCGGCAACCAGGAAACCCCTGACTCCATCAACACCACTGTCAAATCCGGGAACTTGGCGAACACGCCCTCCGACATCAGGCTGGTCAGCTGGGATTGGAAGCCCGGCGCCTGATTGACGTAATCCTCGGTAAAATACGACGGCCAGCCGACCGGCGTGACCGGATGCCGGTAGGTACTGCCGGCATGAATGCCGATCGGCAGCCCGTGTTTCTCCGCCGCCGCGTAGATCGGCCAGTTCTGCCGACGCCCGAGCGGGATTTCGCCGCCCACCAGCAGCAACACCTGCACGAAGCGCCGGTCCACGGCCACACGCTCGATCTCCTCGACCGCGCGTTCGGGGTTTTGCGTCGGCACGATGATCGAGGCTCGCAGCCGGTCGTCCTTGTCCAGCCACTCCCTGGCGATCCAGTCGTTGATCGCCTGGCAGAAGGCGGCGCCAAGGTCCTCGCTGAACAGCGCCTGCGCGCCGTACAAGCAGTTCAGAATCGCGAACCGAGACCCGAACGGATCCAGCGCCTGTTTCGCCAGCGTCTCCACCGACGTACCCGCCTTCCCCGTCGCGTCCCGCCAGTCGGATCGGAACGTCAACGGGTTGACCGAGGGGTAGCTGATCGTGTTCAGCTCCTCGAAACCGCGCCGAATCACCGTGTCCCGCCACATCTCCGGCAAGTACGGCAGCAGCGCCGCCAGGCTGGGGACGGTGGGGTGAACGTCGCAGTCTATCGCGGCGGGGAGGGTCACAGCTTGACCAGCAGGTCCTCGCCCTCGGCTTTGATCTGGTAGACTGCCAGATCGGTATCTGCCGGCGCGGACATCGCCTTGCCCGTGCGGATGTCGAACTGCGCCGCGTGCAGCGGGCATTCGATGCAGCCGTTTTCCATCCAGCCTTCGGTCAGCAGCGCGTATTCGTGCGTGCAAATGTTGTCAGTGGCGTGAAACTCGCCGCCCGGCAGGTGGAAGATCGCGACCTCCCGGCTGCCGACGCGCACGCCGAGGCACTTGCCTTCCGCCACATCCGCCTTCGCCGCCACACGTGTCCAGCCGTCAGCCATTTTTCGCTCCTTGGGTTTGCTGGCGCCATTCTGGCAGGGGTCGCGCCGTTGGCCAAGTCGGACGCTCGGTGGTAAAGTCGCGCGGCGTGCCCGCCTGGCGGAATGGTAGACGCAGCGGACTTAAAAGCAAGGATAAGCCCCTGAATTCATACGTTATTCCAGTGGGTTAAGCGCTACACAGGAAAGCGGTAGGACGCTGCACGCGGCTGCCGCTATTGTGTTGCCAA